>DATHOA010000210.1:0-2301 GCA_035485475.1 Steroidobacteraceae bacterium
CGATTGAGTCTTAAAGCTTCCGCACTCGACCGAGAATGCAGATGCGTCGGGAACAAATCGCGAAAGATCGCCAGCCTTATGTGGTGCCTGCACACGGCTATCCGAATGTCTGCGCGCTCGTGGCGCCGCCCACTCCCCGCAAGCTCCCCTTAGACGGTCGGCACGACGCTGGTTTTCCCAACGCACACGCTGCCTTGGGTCGTCTGCAAGGCACCCTCAAACACCTTCCGAATACGGGCATGGTGACCCGCACCCTCGCACGCCGCGAAGCAGTCATGAGCTCGCAGATCGAGGGCACCAAATCGGACTTGCACCAGTTGCTGACCTACGAGGCCACTCGCGCTATTGCTGGGAACGTGCCTGTGGATGTGAGGATCACCGAACGTTACGTCGCAGCGCTCCAGCACGGCCTCGAGCGCGTCCGCGTTGGTGGCCGCGGGGTGCTCGATCTCGCGCTCATCCATGAAGTCCATGCACTGCTCATGCAGGATGAGGCGTCCCACCTTACCGTGGGAGCCTATCGCGAGACCCAGGTCTGGATCGGGCCGACGCTGCGAATCGAGGATGCGACTTTCGTGCCGGCACCTCCCGCCCGGGTGAAAGGCTGCATGGATGAGATGGCGGCAAGCATCCTGCAGTACGCGCCGCGCGAAGATGATCAGACCGTGCTCCCGATACTGGCGCAGCTTGCGATCGCGCACGCTCAATTCGAGACCATCCACCCTTATCACGACGGCAATGGCCGAACGGGACGCCTGCTCCTGCCGCTCATGCTGGCTGCCGAGGGTTACCCGCCGCTCTACCTCTCCGGAGCGCTGCTGCGCGCGAAGTCTCAGTACTACGCAGCGCTCGCGAGCGTCCAGCTACAAGGGGAATGGAGCCCGTGGCTCGAGCTGCTCGGTAACGCCGTGATCGAGTCCTGCGATGAGTCGATCTTGATTGCGGAAGACCTTCTCGTTCTCGCCGAGCGCTGGGAACAGGAACTTCACAGCTACCGGGCACATTCGGCCACGCGCCGCCTGCCTCGCTTTCTGATCGGGCACCCGGTGCTCTCCGTGCAGCAGGCAGCCGCGGGCTTGAACATCTCCGTGCCCGCGGCGAACGCCGCCCTGAACAATCTACTCGCCGCCGGGATCGTGAGCCTGGTGAACGAACGCCAGTGGGGCCGGGTGTTCCAGGCCACCCCGGTGTTGCGCCGTCTCGATCAGTTGCCCGCTCCTCGTCAAGGCCCGTGATGGCACGTGCCTCGAGTCCCGTTTAATTTTTTACAGGCACTTTCGCCCGTGCCATCATGAATGCCGGGGGGAATGAAATTATGGCTCAATCTGCGCGCGGTTCGACTGCCGAGCAACATTCGAGCGCTGAAGAACAATTGAACCGCGAAATGCGGGCGCAATTGGCGGCGATCACCGGCGGTCTGGCGCCGGATGACTATGCGCAGGCGTGGTGGGATTGGTATCTAAACGTTGCCCAAGCGCCGCAAAAGCAAACTGACATCGCGCAAACGGCTTTCAAAGCCATGATGGACAATTTTTCCTTCGCCATGCAGGCCTCGACCGGCAAAGCATTGGCGCCGGTGACCGACGACGCTCGATTTTCCTCGGACGCATGGAAGCAGTGGCCCTTCAACATGATGGCGCGAGGCTATCTGAACTGGGCCAAGGTCATGCAGCAGGCGACGACCAACGTT
Organism: Steroidobacteraceae bacterium; assembly: GCA_035485475.1. Classification (GTDB taxonomy): domain Bacteria; phylum Pseudomonadota; class Gammaproteobacteria; order Steroidobacterales; family Steroidobacteraceae; genus DAIDKA01. The sequence goes on from DATHOA010000210.1 coordinate 1,691, forward strand.
CCGGGCCTGTCACCGCACAGTGCCGATCTGGTCGGATTTACCACGCGGCAAGTGCTGGATGCGACCTCTCCGGCCAATCATTTGATGTCAAATCCGGAACTGTTGGAATTGACCCGCGAGCAATCCGGCCAAAACCTGGTGAACGGCTTTCAGAATTGGCTCGAGGACGTGACCCGGACCTTGAAGCACGACCAGCCGGTCGGCACGGAAAATTTCCAGGTCGGCGTCAACGTGGCCGTCACGCCGGGCAAGGTTATTTTCCGCAACGAGCTCATCGAACTCATTCAGTACACGCCTGCCACGGCGACCGTGCATCCCGAGCCGGTGCTCATCGTCCCGGCGTGGATCATGAAGTACTACATTCTGGATTTGTCCCCGCAGAATTCTTTCGTGCGCTATCTGGTGGAGAAAGGCCACACGGTATTTGTGATCTCTTGGAAAAATCCCAATGAGACCGACCGCAACTTAGGAATGGATGACTACCACGACAAGGGCATCCGCGCCGCGGTGGATGCGGTCGCGGCCATTGTTCCCGATGTAAAAATCCATTCGGTGGGGTATTGCATCGGCGGCACGCTGCTGTCGATCGCCGCGGCCACGATGGCGCGAGA
>DATHOA010000211.1:0-15992 GCA_035485475.1 Steroidobacteraceae bacterium
TCACCGTACGCCTCACCGGCCGCGGCCAGCATCCACACGACGCCAGCCGTAGCGACGGCGGCAATGGCGCACACGGGTGCCTGCGATCGCGCCTGCCTGTTCGCCGCGGCCAACAACTACATGGACGCGCTGGTGGCGCGCGAGCCGGCGCGTGTGCCATGGGCGCCCACGGTGCGCTACACCGAGAACAACGTGGCGATGATGATCGGCGATGGCGAGTGGGGGGCGGCCACGGCGCGCGATCAGAGTCCATTGATGGTGGCCGATCCCAGCACCGGTAACGTGGGTTGGTACGGAACGGTCGCCGAGCATGGCCAATTGTCCTACTACGCCATGCGTCTGAAGGTACAGCAGCAGCACGTCGCCGAGGTCGAAGTGATACTGGATCGCAAAGGCGATGCGGGTCCGTGGGGTGACCCAGCGAACTTTACGCATGATCTGGCATTCACCACGGCGCTGCCGGTGGCGCAGCGCAGTTCGGCCAAGGCCATGATTGCCCTGGTTGATGGCTACTTCAACACCGTCCAGAAAAATGACGGCAGCCTGCATACGCACTTCGATCCTGAATGCGCACGCGAGGAGAACGGCCAGATCACGACCAATGGCAGCTTCGGCTCCGATGCGCAGGGCTGCGAAGCACAGTTCAAACTGGGCACCTTCCGGTTCGTCGATCGCGCGCGCGACCGGCGCTACGTGGTGGTGGATGAAGAGCGCGGCATTGTCATGGCCGAGGCCTGCTTTGATCATGGCGCCACCTTCGAAGACTACAAGACGACCGATGGCAAGGCGGCCAAGAACCCCATCAAGTCACCGAGCACCATTTCCCTGATGGAAATGTTCAAGATCCGCAATGGCAGGATCTATCGCATCGAAGCCATTTTCACCGGGGTACCATTCCGGATGTCCTCACAGTGGGTACGGAGATAACCGTGGCAGATCTATCCGCCTTTCCAGTCACGCACAAGTGGCCGCCGCAGCATCCGGATCGCCTGCAGCTGTACTCGCTGCCGACCCCGAACGGCATGAAGGTGTCGATCATGCTGGAGGAGACCGGGCTCGCTTACGAGCCGCATGCGGTACGGTTCGATCGCAATGATCAGACCAGCCCGGAATTCCTGTCGGCAAATCCGAATAACAAGATCCCGGTGATTCTCGATCCTCACGGGCCGGGCGGACAGCCGCTGGTGCTGTTCGAGTCCGGCGCGATCCTGGTGTACCTGGCGGAAAAGACCCAGCGCTTCATGCCGACCGATGCCGTCGGGCGCTACCATACCCTGCAGTGGTTGATGTTCCAGATGGGCGGCGTGGGCCCGATGTTCGGTCAGGTCGGGTTCTTCCATCGCTTCGCGGGTAAGGACTTCGAGGACAAACGGCCGCGTGATCGCTATGTGTCCGAAGCGAAGCGTCTGCTCGGCGTGCTCAACCAGCAACTGCAGGCCCAGGCGTGGATCGTCTCGGATGATTACAGCATCGCCGACATGGCTATTTTTCCCTGGGTGCGAACCCTGGTCACCTTCTATGACGCCGGCGAGCTGGTCGGCATGAGCGACTATCCGGCGGTGACGCGCGCTTTGGATGCGTTCGTGGCGCGGCCCGCGGTGGTACGCGGCATGAATATTCCCGAGCGGCCGAAGGACTGATCAGTTGCTCAGGGCCCGCGCCTGAGCGGGACCGGTGGCGCGGATCGGGGTGAGCCACGAGGCGGTGTCCTGCGCCTGTCCATCCGAGCGCAACCAGGCATAGACGACGGTGTGCCACAGGATGCGCTGCACGTAGTTGCGCGTCTCGTTGTAGGGAATGTTCTCCACCCATACATCCGGAGCCATGCTGCCCGCGGGCAACCAGCGGCTCGTGGCGGCAATTCCGGCGTTGTAGGCGGCGAGGGCCAGGGGCAGCTGGCCGTCGACCTTGTCGAGCAGCAGATGCAGATGTTCGGCGCCCAGGGTGGAATTGATCTGCGGATCGAACAGGTCGGCCAGGCGTGGCGTGGGCAGTTTCAATGCCCGGGCAGTGGGTTTCGCGGTCGCCAGCTCCAGCTGCATCAGGCCGCGCGCACCGGCGGTGGATACCACATCGGTGCGGTACAGGCTCTCCTGGCGGATCACACCGTAGATGAGGCTCACGGGCAGCCGCGCCGCATGCGCCGCGGCGATCACCGAGGATTCGAAGGGCTGCGGATACAACAGCTCGTAGTCAAAGAAGATGCGCTGCGTGGTGGCCGCCGTCACCGCCAGGTCGTACCAGCCCCAATCGGCCGCTACCGAAATGGCCTGCTGGCGTTCGCTGGGCGAGAGCTCATCAAAGGCGAATTGCCACTCGGTCATGGCCTGGCCGCGCAACTCGCATAACAACAGCTCGTGGGCGCGCACCAGGGCCGGCATCTGGGCCAGTCGCGCGCGCACGGCATCATCGCGTTCCAATCGTTGCGGGTGGGGCGACACGCTGATGCCGAGTCGGGCGGCGGCGAGACCGGAATAGTAGTTATCGTCCGGGGCGAGCGCGGTCAACAGGCGGCGCGCCTGCGCGGCGTCACCCGTCTGGTCCAACGCCCGTGCGCTCCAGTAGCGCCAGCGCGCACTTTGCCGGTCCGTCTCCGACATGGCGGCAATGGTCTGAGTCACCAGCGGCCAGTTACCCGCCCACAGCGCGGCGCGGGCGCGCCACTCCAGCACACTGTCATCCAGTTCATGGCTGCTGACGCGCGCGAAATAGTCCTCGGCACGCGCGTCGCGGCCCCAGGCAAGCGGCAGGGCCACCGCCAGCGCAAAGGGACTGGCGGCTTCCGCGCTAAGGTTCCGGGCGCGAACCAGCTGCGCGTAGCGATCAACCGCGGCATCCGGCTCCTGGCGCGCCAGCCGCACCCAGCCGGCGAGCAGCGCTTCGGGCAGCACCGAGGTGGTGGGTTCGCGGAGCAGCTCGTCGACCATCGGGAGCGGTGTATCCAGCAACGCCGCCCATTGCCGCAGCGGCAGTGCCTGATTGGCGGGCAGTCGGGCGATCAGGGGCTTGGCGATGGCCGTGTTGCCGGCTTGCAGCGCCAGGCGCGCGCGCCGCTCAAGCAGATCCGGGGTGATGATGCCGTGCTCGGCGCCCCAGGCGTAGGGGCCATCGCATTCCGGGACCTCGCGGATCGTCAGCCACTGTTTTACCAGCGATGGCCCGAGCTGCGCGGTCTGGCCGGTCGCAATCCGGGCGGTGAAGGCCTGGCAGCGCAGCGGGTCGCTGGCAGCCGCTTCGCGGTAAATCGTGAGAAAGGCGTCCCATTGTGCGCGTTGCGCCAGGCTTTCCAGCCAGCTGCGTCGTAACTGTATGCCAACCGGCAGCAGGCCATAGGTTGCGAGGAAGCCGGCCGCCTGCCGGTCCGCTGCCGCCACCTGCGCGCCGTCATTGAAGGCCTGGCGGATGCGTTCGGCCTGCAGATACGGATACAGCGCATAGCTGCGCAGCACCGGATCATCGGTCGCGTCGGGCCGTTGCGCCTCGGCCATGGCCTGCAGGAACAGCTGGCGTGCACCCGTGAGGTCCGCGGGCGGCGCTGCCAACAGCAGGCGGCAGCCCAGCAGCACCAGTACGGTGAATGCCGCCGGCTGGAATCGCAACCTCCTCATTGACATGCGATCAGGTTAACCATTGGATATGCGTCACGCCAGTTACACTTTGGCGAGGGAGATTCGGTCGATGCGTGATGCGATTTTGGTGAAACTGTGGTCCCAGGTGTCCCGTTCGTTCCTGGCGCGCACGGCGACGGTGCGTGAGACCGAAGCGGCCCAGAACGCGTTTCTGGCGGGGGCGCTGGGCGTGTTCCTGCATCTCGAGCATGCCGTGGAATCCGGCGACCCGGCCCTCATCGCGGCCACCCTGAAGAAGCTGCGCCGTGAATTGAATCTGGGCGCGGCAACTAGAGCAACGGCAACAGCGCGGCGAACGCGTACAGACCAAAAGCGGTGAGTACGGTGCCCGAAATCCGATTGATCACGGTCAGAGTATGCGCGCCGATGTAGGGTCGCAGCCGCCTGATGAGGCTGCTCAATGCCAGCCACCACAATGCCGAGCCCAGGAAGACTCCCAGCACCAGCGCCGCCGCCGCGCCGTCGGCGCTGCTGAGCATGCCCATCGGGGCCACGCCCAGCCCGGCGAACATGGCCGCGAACCCGAGCAGGGTCACCGGATTGGCGAGCGTGAGCAGGAAGGTGGACATGAAGGCCGAGTGCACGCCGCGCGGCAGCAATGCGGCGAGCCTGCCGGGGGTGGGCAGGGCGGTAGTGGGGCGCAGGAACGTGCGGGCGCCGAGATAGACGAGGAATATGCCACCAATGACCCGCAGCGCGAGCCGATCATCGATGACCCACTGGGCGATGGCCAGCAACGCGACCGTGCCGGCCAGGGCGTACAGCGCATCGGCGGCGGCAGCGCCGAGGCCGCAGATGAATCCCAGGCGCGGTCCTTCAGCCAGGGTGCGATTGATGCACAGGACGCCGATGGGGCCTAATGGGGCGGCGATCGACAGGCCGATCAACAGGCCTTTGATCAGGAACGAGATGCCCAACTTGTGTCACTCCACGGAAACGCCCGGCGCAGGGGGCGACACCTTATCGGGAATTGTCCGTGCCCGCCCGTCCGGTGCGCATACTCGGCATTGAGGTGTCGAGGTGCGCATGACCAAACGCCAGAACGTTGTGAGAGCCACGGATTCGCCGCCCCAGCCGCCGGCCGATCGGGCGCTGGCCTTGAAGCTGGTCACCGATTGCGACCTGCTGCGGCTGAAGGTCATTGCCCGACTGCATGGGCGCAGCCTGCCGCCGGATCTGTCCTGGGCGGATCTGCTGCAGGAGGCCCTGGCGCGCGTGCTCGATGGCTCGCGGGCAATTCCCCCCGGCGTGCCGACGGTCGCGTTCCTGGCGGGCGTCATGCGCAGTATCAAGGCCGAACACTGGCGGCGCCGACGCCGCGCCAACGAGCAGCAACCGGTGCTGGCCACCGAGTACCAGGTGGTGGCCGCCGAAACCGCCGAGGCCTGTGATCCGCAGCCGGATCCGGAGCGCTGGCTGATCGCGGCCCAGCAGCTGCAGGCCATCGGCACCTTGTTTGCACATGATCCGGTGGCGCTGCAGATCATTGCGGGCCTGGGGGATGGATTGACGGCTGAGGAGATCCGGCGGACGCTGGGCATGACCAAGACCGACTATGATTCGGCGCGCAAACGCATGCGACGTGCGTTGATACGCGCCGGCCTGACCCTGGGAGTACGGCAATGAGCGTGCGGCCTGATGTAGGACTGGAGCGACTGATCCACGGTCTCGAACAGGAACTGCTGGCGGCGCCCGACGAGGAATTCGTCGCCGGCGCCCGCGACCTGGGCATGAACCCGGACATGAAGGGCTCGGCGGCGTTCATGGGCGTGAAGAACATGAGTCCGCAGATTCTGGACGCGCTGCGCCGCGCCTATACCGAGCACCTGGGCGGAGACGAGGACGCTTAGTCGATCCAGCGCAGGCGGTCCGCCAGGTGACGCAGGGCCAGGATCGCCATTTTCGGCGGCTGCGATTGCCCGGAGCACCAGGCATGGACCTGATCCGGTTCCACTTCCAGATCACGCGCCGCTTCGGCGGGGCTCAATCCCAGGCGGCGCAGCAGCCACTGAATCTGTTCTTCCGGATGCGTGGCGGGGCCTTCGTAAACGGCCGCGGGATCAGATGCAAATTGCAATGCCATGAGATTCCTTTCCCCTGAAGCTTGCCTGGTGTTCGCAGTACGTCGTAACGTACTGATTTTATTATAAGTACGCGCTGCGGCACCCGTTTCGTCCCCGGCTGCTGCAGGCCACGGGAGGAGACTAAGGAACCTCGGGCGGAAAATCAAATTATATTGCATTGCACCACTGTCATACGACTGCAAAGCTGCCGATCTAAACGTGGAGACTGGGTTTCTATGCGAGATCACCACATGGCCGACTTGTCCTCGCTCGATCAGCAGGACCTCATCCATCGCCTCAGCCGCGACCTCATCGACAGCTACGATGAGGAGCTGGAGATGGAAATCGAAGACCGCAATCACCTGCCGCCGGGGGTCGTGGCGGCCGCCACGGATGCGGGGGAACAGGCCTACCGTCGCCATTACTTCTCGGAGCTGTTCCGCCTGCAGGCCGAACTGGTGAAGCTGCAGGACTGGGTGGTCGCGGCACGCCAGAAAGTCGTGATCCTGTTCGAGGGCCGTGATGCGGCCGGCAAGGGGAGCGCGATCAAGCGCATCACCCAACGGCTCAACCCGCGGGTGTGCCGGGTCGTGGCGCTGCCCGCGCCCAACGATCGGGAGCGCACCCAGTGGTATTTCCAGCGCTATGCCGCGCATCTGCCTGCGGCCGGGGAGATCGTCTGCTTCGACCGCAGCTGGTACAACCGCGCCGGGGTCGAACATGTCATGGGGTTTTGCACCCCGGAGGAATACGAGGAGTTCTACCGCTCCGTGCCGGATTTCGAACGCATGCTGGTGCGCTCCGGTATCCACCTCATCAAGTACTGGTTTTCGATCACCGATGAGGAGCAGCACGTGCGCTTCCTGGGCCGGATCCACGATCCGCTCAAGCAGTGGAAGCTCAGTCCCATGGACCTGGAGTCGCGGCGCCGCTGGGAGGACTACACACGCGCGAAGGAGACGATGCTGGAGCGTTCACACATCCCCGAGGCGCGCTGGTGGGTGGTGCAGGCCGTCGACAAGAAGCGCGCACGTCTGAACTGCATCCATCATCTGCTGCAGCAGTTTCCGTATGCGGAAGTCGAGAAGAGCAGCGTCGTGCTGCCGGAGCGCGAACGCCACGATGACTACTCCCGGCACCCGGTGCCTGCGGATATGCTGGTGCCGGAGATATACTGATGCATGGAAGTCATTCAGTGTAGTGCCAAGGCGCACGCCCCCGCGGTCCTCGACATCCTCAACGAGGCCATCGCCCATTCGACTGCCCTGTACGAGTACCAGCCGCGTACCCCGCAGAACATGCGCGCGTGGTTCACCGAAAAGAAGGCCGGTCGATTCCCCGTGATCGGAATGGAGCAGGCGGGCGTGCTGCTCGGTTTTGCGACCTACGGAACCTTCCGGGCGCGCGCCGCCTACAAGTACACCGTCGAGCACTCGGTCTACGTGCATAAGGACCATCGCGGACGCGGCATCGGCCTGGCGCTGATGCAGGAGCTGATCGCGCTGGCGCGGCAGCAGCAGTACCACCTGCTGGTGGGTGGCATTGATGTGTCCAATGCCACCAGCGTGCGCCTGCACGAGCGGTTGGGATTCACCCATGCCGGAACCATCCGCCAGGCTGCCTTCAAATTCGGTAGATGGCTGGACCTGGGGTTCTATCAGCTGATTCTCGAGACCCCCGCGAATCCCGTCGACGGCTAGCGCCTTCAGCCGGCGAGGGCGACGCGCGGTGTGTGCGCCACGGCAAGCGCCGTCATGGACAAAATGCGCCGCACGGTGGAAGAGGGTGTCAGCACATGAGCGGGCTTGGCGGCGCCCATCAGGATCGGGCCGATCGTCGAGCCATCCCGGTTCAGCACCTTGATGGTATTGAAGAGGATATTGGCCGCGTCCAGGTTCGGGCAGATCAGGATATTCGCCTCGCCCTTCAGCCGACTGTCCATGAGATTGCTGCTGCGAATCGTTTCCGACAGTGCCGCATCGGCGTGCATCTCGCCGTCGCACTCGATATCCGGCGCCAGCTTCGAGAAAATCTCGTAGGCCTCGCGCATGCGCGTGGCCGACTCGCGCCGCGAGGAGCCGTAATTGGAATGCGACAGGAAGGCGACCTTGGGGGTGAGCCCGAACAGATGCACTTCCTGGGTGGCCTGCAGCGCGATCTGGGCCAGCAGCTGCGCCGAGGGTGCTTCGTTGACGTAGGTGTCAGCGATGAACAAGGTGCGGCCGGTGAGCATCAGGCAATTGAGCGTCGCCAGGCACGGCGCATCGCTGTGGCGTCCGATCACATCACTGATCTTCGCCAGATGCGCATCGAACCGACCGTGCAGGCCGCACAGCATGGCATCCGCGTCCCCCAGGTTCACCATCAGGGCGGCAATGGTGGTCGAGGAGCGGCGCACCGCGTTCTTGGCCGCCTCGGGGCTGACGCCGCGGCGTCCCATGCTGTGGTGATAGGCCTGCCAGTACTGCTTGAAGCGCGGATCATCATCCGGATTCACCAGTTCTATGTTCTTGCCGGGGCGCAGTCGCAATCCGGCCTTGGCGATACGCTGCTCAACGACGGCGGGCCGGCCGATCAGAATGGGCTCGGCCAGACCATCATCAAGCGCAAACTGTGCGGCGCGCAGGGCGCGGACGTCCTCGCCTTCGGCATAAACGATGCGCCGCTTGGTGGCGGCGCGCGCGGCGGTGAACACCGGCTGCATGACCAGGCCGCCCGCGGCGAACATCTGCATAAGCTGCTGCCGATAGGCATCGAGGTCCGCGATGGGCCGGGTGGCAACGCCCGAAGCGGCCGCCGCAGCCGCCACAGCCGGCGCGATGCGCAGGATCAGCCGTGAATCGAAGGGCTTGGGGATGATGTAGTCGCGACCGAATCCCAGGTCCTGGCCGGCATAGGCACTGGCCACCTCTTCGCTGATATCTTCCTTGGCGAGATCGGCAATCTGGCGCACACAGGCCAGCTTCATTTCGGCCGTGATGCGCGTGGCACCGCAGTCCAGCGCACCCCGGAAGATATAGGGGAAGCACAGCACGTTATTGACCTGGTTCGGATAGTCCGAGCGGCCGGTGGCGATGACGCAGTCCGGTCGGGCAGCCAGTGCCAGTTCCGGACGGATCTCGGGCTCCGGATTTGCCAATGCCAGGATGATCGGGTTCGGGGCCATCTTCTTGACCATCTCGGCGGTGAGCACACCGCCGGTCGAACAACCCAGGAACACATCCGCGCCGAGAATGGCATCCCCCAGCGTGCGCGCCTCGGTGGCCTGTGCGTAGCGCGCCTTGGATTCGTTGAAGCCGTCCTTGCGACCCAGGTAGAGCACGCCCTTGGAGTCGCACACCAGAATGTTTGCGCGGTCCAGGCCCAGTCCCACCATCAGGTCCAGGCAGGCGATGGCGGCGGCGCCGGCACCGGAGACCACCACCTTCACTTCCGAGATCTTCTTGCCGACGAGCTCCAGACCATTGTGGATGGCGGCGGCGGAGATGATGGCCGTCCCGTGCTGGTCGTCGTGGAACACCGGGATGTTGACGCGCTCGGTGAGCAGGCGCTCGACTTCAAAGCATTCCGGCGCTTTGATGTCTTCCAAGTTGATGCCGCCCAGCGTCGGTTCCATGGCGGCAATGATGTCGACCAGCTTGTGAACGTCCTTCTCGGCAAGCTCGATGTCGAACACATCGATACCGGCAAACTTGCGGAACAGGCAGCCCTTGCCCTCCATGACGGGCTTGGCCGCCAGCGGGCCGATGTCGCCCAGTCCCAGCACCGCCGTGCCATTGGTGACGACCCCGACGAGATTGCCGCGCGAGGTGTACAGGGCGGCGGTGTTCGGGTCGGCCTCGATTTCCAGACAGGGATAGGCCACCCCGGGGGAATAGGCCAGCGACAGGTCCCGCTGGTTCGACAGCGGTTTGGTCGGGGTCACGGTGATCTTCCCGGGCGTCGGCAGACGGTGATAGTCCAGTGCGGCGTCCGACAAGGCCTGCTCGGCGGCCGACAAAGTCTGCTTCATGTTCATCCCCCTGCATCGTAAGGCCGCCGATTATGCGCAAACCCGGCGCGTACCGCATCGCAACCGGAGGCTGATGCTGGTCTTTTGCCGGGAACAATATCTTATTGACTTAACCAATTAGTTAAATAAAAATGAGACCCATGAATGCCGCCGAACCAAACCCACTCGATCGGACCTTTCACGCGCTGGCGGATCCGACGCGGCGCGCCATTCTGGTCCGGCTCGCCCGCGGCCCCGCGACCGTCGGCGAGCTGGCCGAGCCCTTTGCCATGTCGCTGCCGGCCATTTCCAGGCACCTGAGGGTGCTGGTCGAGGCCGCGATGATTCACAACCAGCGCGACGGCAAGCGGCGCCGCTGTCGGCTGCGGCCCGAAGCCCTCGGCGGCGCGCACGACTGGCTCGATTTCCACCGCCGCTTCTGGAGCGGAAGTCTCGACCGGCTGGATGTCCACCTGAAAACGCGTCTATCGGAGCACAACTCATGAATGCATCCCCCCGCACCCGCGCGCACCGCGATGAAACCACCCTGGAACTGCGCCGCGAATTCGATGCCAGTCCCGCCGCCGTCTTCGATGCCTGGATAACCCGCGAGCAGTGGGCCGCCTGGATCGGCCCGGAGGGCATCAGCTGTGAAGTTCCGCTACTGGAGGCCAAGGTCGGCGGCCGCTATGAAATTTCCATGCGTCTGGCCAATGGCCAGGTGATTCCGGTTAGCGGGGTTTTCGAGGCCATTGATCGCCCGCACCGGTTGGTCTTCAGTTGGGGCTGGAATGGCGATCCGTCACGGCAGAGCCGGATAACGCTGGAATTCACTGCGCGCGGACCGCGCACGGAACTGGTCTTGCGACAGGAAGGGCTGGGGACGGTGAGCAATCGTGATGATCACGGCAAGGGCTGGACGAGCGCCTTGAATAAACTCGCACGTCATCTGGCCGCGCGCATCAGCACCCGGTGAGTTGCTGCGAATTGACCATTCCAGCCCAGGTGCAGTTCGCTATAGGACTCCGCCTATATCGCGTCGGACTACGCCTATCTGCACACGCGGAAAGCATGGGTTGGGAACGCACACATCGGCGCCTATTCTCGGCTGACGCGGGTGTCGCGTCAGGACCACAGGATGGATACTCCGATGTTAGAATCTGCGGCGTTCGCCGGTTCACCTGGCGGTAGTCGTGCGATTGAGGACAGCGACAGTACGGCGCTTGTCCAGCATCTGAACTCAGCGGCGGTAGAGGGCGATCGGGAACGGGTGCGGGCGTTGCTCGCGCAGCTGCTGCACTGCCGGTCGCAAGGCGCGAAAGAACCGCTGCAGGCCCAAGTTGCGGCAATGGAACGCCTGTTCTATGCCATGCGGGCCATGGCCACCACCGACGAATTGACCGGCGTGCACAACCGCCGGGGCTTCGAGTGGGTGGCGAACCGCTTGCTGCGCCACCTGAGCCGTGACCGGCGCGGTGCCGTGCTGCTGTATGTCGACGTCGACAACCTCAAGTCCGTCAACGACACGCTCGGGCACGCGGCCGGCGATCGCCTGCTGACGGCCACCGCCAACGTGTTGCGCTCGGCCTGCGGGGAAAGCGCCATTGTCGGCCGTATTGGCGGCGATGAGTTCGCCGTGCTGGTGCGCCACAGTCATGCGGAGGACCACACTCTGCTGCGCAAGCTCATCAAGAATGCCATCGCCGAGTGCAATGCGGCGGGGCATATTCCGCCCCTGTCGATGAGCATCGGGGTGGCGGAATTCGATCACCTGCGACCGGTATCGATCCTGGCGCTGCTGGAACGGGCGGATCGCGCCATGTATGCGGAGAAGACCCGCAAGGTGCCCGTCGATCCAGGGCCCCCGCGTCTGGTGTTGGCGGCGTCCAGTGGTGGATAGAATCATCTTGGCCGCCTCAGGATCACAAAGTCGATGGGCGTCCCTGCAAAGACAGGTCGGTCGCGGTGAGCATCGCATGGAAGTGGTCATGGCGGGGCGGTTGGAGGAAGTGGGGCGGGATCCGATCTGCAGCAGCGTAACCATCAAGAACATCAGCGGTAACGGCGCTCGCGTCATCAGCGAGCGCTTCTGGAAGGCGCACCAGTACGTACATCTTGCCGAACCCGGTGGCGAGCGCTATCTGAACTGCGAAGTCATCTACTGTCAAAGGCTCGAGAACAACCACTACGCCGTGGGCCTGAAGTTCGCCACTAGCGAGTCGTCCTTTGGCGAGTCGTGAGGTTCGCGTTGATCGTGTCGTAGACGAATCGCAGCTTGTGCACCACCCGATCTGAAAGCACGAACGGATAACCATCGGCCAGCCCCAGGCCGCGGGTGAAATTATTCAGCGCGTAGGTGAGTGGCGGCCACGCGGCGATCATGTCGTCGAATTGAGCGTCGACCATCGATTTGAAAAAGACCAGCGCAGGCTCATCCGGGCGATGCGGCTGGAGGGACACGCCGATTGCCGCGGCCGTTTCCAGCGCATCGATCATATGCAGGACATGCGCCCAACTTTCCGCCCAATCTTCCCACGGGTGTGCGCTCGCATAAGCGCTGATGAAATTGTTCTCCCAGTTTGGCGGCGGCCCTAGCCGGTAGTGCTGATCCAGGGCTGCCTGGTAGTCGGCGCGCTCGTCGCCAAACAACTGCCGGAACTCGCTTTGTCGCGGCGTGTCGAGGATCAGTCGATCCCAGTAATAGTGGCCGATTTCATGCCGGAAATGACCCAATAAGGTCCGATAGGGTTCGTTCTGGCGGGCGCGCTGCTGCTCCCGATAGACGTCATCGGCTTCGTCGACGTTGATCGTGATCAGGCCGTTGTCGTGTCCGGTCAGAACCCGGCTCAGGTCGCCATTGGGTTCAGCCGAATCCTTGAGAAATTCGAACTCGACACCGGTCGGATCGGCCGCAGTCTTTCGTGACAGCCCCAGGCCCACGGCCAGGATGGTGTACAGCAGGCGGCGCTTCGCCATCTCAAGTTTGCGCCAGGCCTGCGTGCTTCCCGGCTGGCGCAGGTCCGGAATGACCTGAGTCAAACGGCAGGAGCGGCACAGTGCCTCCGGGTCCTCGATCGGCAGCGCCCAATTGCAAATCTGATGATTGATATTGTTCGCGCACAGCTTGTAGTCGTGTCCGGCGTAGTGCCACAGCCCCGCCGGGCCTGGTTCGAGGGCAGCCATCTGCATCTGCTCAGGCAGGAACGCCAACTCGTGCCCGCAGTTCAGGCATTTGACGTTTTCAAAGAAAACCAGATTCTGGCAGTGGGTGCAGTGGAAGGTTTTCATGGCTTGTGGCGCAATCCGCCCAGCACCGAGGTGAATTCAGCGCCGAAAAGAAAAATCTGGGCGCTATAGTACAGCCACAGCAACAGTGCCGCGAAGGAGGCCGCGGCGCCGAAGGCGGTGGGCTGGGTCGAATGCGCCAGGTAGAGCCCGATACCCCAACGCCCGATGTAGAACAGAACGGCGGTCAGTAAGCCGCCGCTCAGGACCACTCGCCAAGGTAGGCGCCGGGCCGGCATGTAGCGGTAAATCAGCGCGAACAGGCTTGAGATCAGCAGCAGCGACACGACCAAGTCCAATCCTCCGATGATGCTCACCACGGCGACATGATTCTCGGCAACCTCTTTGCGCAGCGTCGCCAGCGCGGTGGTGACCGTCAGCGAGACCAGCAACAGGAATCCCAGCGCCAGTATGAATCCCACGGATAGCAGACGCCTGCGTACCCAGCCGCGAATGCCGCGCGTAGCCGGGGTCGTATCCTCCCAGATGCTCTCCAGGGCCGATTCGAGAGCGGAGAACACGGTGGTCGCACTGATGACGAGGGTGACCGCGCTTATCCATGTTGCCAGGGTACCCTGCGATTGCTGCGAGCTCTTGACCGCTCCCAATAGAATCTTCGCAGTCGCGGGGCCAAAGAGGGCGTTGAGCTGGTAGCCGATCTGGCCGTAGGCTGCGGCGGAACCGATGATGAAACCGGCGAAAGTCGAAAGAATTACCAGCAATGGCGCCAGCGAGAAGGCGCAATAGAACGCGAGCGCTGCCCCGACGGTCGAGGCATTGTCATCGCTCCAGTATTGAGCCGCGCGACTCACCAGAGCGGCAGTGTGTGTCAAGGGTGATGGCAGCCGCATGGCTCAACAATCATGTCACCTGGGCGTTGCTGCAACTGCACGCCGCGGTCGGCGCAGCGCTGGATGGCGTGTCGGGTTTGTCCGACACTTTGGCGCGGATGCGCTGGCGTGTGCGGCTGCAGAAACTGACGCAGCGGCCCGGCGAATCGGGCAGCATTGGCAAGATGAGAAGTCTTGGAAAAGTGCTCGTGATCGGTGTTGCGGCGCTGGCGCAGTACGGGTCCTGCGCGTGGGCCGCGGACTCCCGGATATCGGTATTGACCGGCGACCAGGTCATTCAGATTCTGGATGATACCGTCGAATGGTACCGGGCGCTGGGCACCCAGCAGCAAAACGCAACCCAGCCCAGCGATCTGCTGCTGCTGTTTGCGAACCGGCAAACGGCCGACAAAGTCGTAAGTCTTGCCTTCGATATCGCGCGCGCGAACGCCGAGCTTCTCAGCAGTGAGTCGAGCGCGCAGGCCAGCACGGTGACTACCTCGGCGTCGCAGGCGCTCAACCTGCAGCAGTCCCAGTTGGACGATGATCTCAAAAGTGTTCAGCAGGAGATGGCCGACGATCGAAGCAAGCTGGCCAAGGCCGGGAAGGATAGGCCAAATATTGAAGCGAAACTGCTGGAGCTGCAGGGCGAACTGGCGATGGCCAGTGCGCGTAAGAACCTGCTCGACACGATGGGCGAGTTTGTGCGCAGCGGTGACCCCAAGACTGCCAATGCAAATGCACTGAAGGCGCAGATCGATGCGATCGCGGCCACGGTGCCGGCCGCCGGAGTCAATGTGGCCAGCGCCGCAGCGCCCGCGGCCGCAGGTGCTGCCGCGAATTCCACGGCGGCGCCCACCTCCGTCAGTGCCGCCAGCAGTACCGGTGGGCGTGCCGGTATCTGGGATCTGGGCACGGAGGTATTCCGGCAGCGCAATAAGGTCAGCGCCATCGAGGGCATCGATCAGCGCACCGCCGCACTGGCGGACACTTTTCACCAGATCAGTGTCGCGCCGCGTGCCCAGCTGCAGGCCTATTCAAGCCGCAGTGCGACTCTCGCCGCCCAGGCGGATCACGCCAGCGGCGCTGCCCTGAAGGGCCTGCGCGACCAATTCGACACCCTGGCGTGGCTATTCAAGCAGACCTCGGACATCCTGCTGCCCCTGGGCAAGGAACAGATATTGCTGAAGCAGTACCGCCACAACCTTGCCAACTGGCACGATTCGGCCGAAAAGCAGTATCACGACGCCGTGATGGCGCTGGCCGCGCGTCTGGCACTGGTTGCCGGCATTCTGGCGGTCGTATTCGTGCTCGGCGAGCTGTGGCGGCGCGCCGTGCTGCGCTACGCACATGATTCGCACCGCCGCTACCAGTTGCTGCTGGTGCGCACCATAGTCGTTTGGACCATTGCGGTCGCGGTGATTTGCCTGAGCTTCGTGACCGAGATCAGTACCTTTGCGACCTTCGCCGGGCTGCTCACGGCCGGCATTGCAGTCGCGATGCAAAGCGTGCTGGTTTCGGTGGTGGGATACTTTTTTCTCATCGGCAAGTACGGCATCCGGGTCGGCGATCGCATCCAGATTGGCACGGTGGTCGGTGAGGTGATGGACATCGGCCTGGTGCGACTGCATTTGCGGGAAATCAACTCGCAAGGACCTCTGGGGGCCACCGGCCGGGTGGTCGCGTTTGCCAACCTGGTCGTATTCCAGACCAGCGGGGGCCTGTTCAAGCAGGTCTCGAATGCGGACATCAGCTTCCGGGAAACGAGCCTGCCGCTGCCGAGCGTCGGCGATTACAGCGCCCTGAAGGCAAAACTGTTGCAGGCGCTCGGCGTCGCCGTCGGGGAGTCGAGTGCCGACAATGCGCCGCAGGTGCAGATGCGCCTGGTCAACGGGCACATGGAGGCACTGATCCGCTATCCGGTCACATTCAAGGATGCGGCGGAAATCGATGAGCGAGTGGCCCAGGCCGTCCTGGGCACACTCGCCGCGCAGACTGGCGTACCGAGCGCCTAGTTCGCGTGCCCCGTCTCCGGCGGCGCAGCAGCGGGTCGACCGCGGCCCCCCGCACCCGCAGCGGCACCGGGGCCGCCTGCCTTGATGAGATTCGCGCGTGAGACCAGGTACTCGCGCACGGCGACCGTATCTTCGGGCTTCAGATCCTTGCCGAAGTTACCCATGCCCTTGTCGGCTCG
>DATHOA010000212.1:0-45953 GCA_035485475.1 Steroidobacteraceae bacterium
TTGACGCCCAGTTGCTCCGCGACGATGGCCTTTACCTGCTGCTCAACGGTGCTCATTACGCGATTGTCCTTGTTAAGAATGGTCTCATGCGCCAGCCGATGGTCGGCGGCACGGGCGCGGTATTGTAGGGGAACACCCCCCTGTCTGCCAGCACAGCACAGCGAGCGGGAGTGGTTGTTTTTTCAGGCGAAACACCCTTGCACTGCCGCCCTGACCCGAAACCGGGCCCAGTGGCGCCTGCGAATGTAGCTATTTTCCAACGTCACGTCGCCGACCGCAGCATGTGCGCTCAAGGCATGTACAGGCCGCCGTTGACGTGCAGCGTCTCGCCAGTGATGTACCCGGCCTGGGGCGAGGCGAGAAAGAGTACCGCCGATGCAACATCCTCGGCCGCACCGAGCCGCGCCATCGGTATGCGGCCCGCCAAGGCCGCCCGCTGCGCCTCGTCAAGTGCCTTGGTCATGTCCGTGTCGATGAATCCCGGGGCGACCGCATTCACGGTAATGCCGCGGGAGGCGACTTCCTGGGCCAGCGACTTGGTGAATCCGAGTACCCCGGCCTTGGCCGCCGAGTAGTTGACCTGGCCGGGATTGCCCGTCACTCCGACGATGGAGGTGATATTGATGATGCGGCCGCGGCGCTCTTTCATCATGCGGCGCAGTACGCCCTTCGAGAGCCGGTACACCGCGGTCAGATTGGTGGTGATGACCTGGTTCCAGTCATCCGCTTTCATGCGCAGCAACAGCCCGTCACGGGTGATGGCCGCGTTGTTGACCAGGATGCTGGGCATGCTCTGGGTCGCTTCGAGCTGCGCCAACAGCGCGTCGATCGAGGCTTCGCTCGACACATCCAGCACGGCCCCGCGCCCGTTCAGGCCGTGGGCGGCAAAGGTAGCCGTGAGCTCGGCAGCGCCCGCCTCGGTGGTGGAGGTACCGATGACGCGTGCGCCGGCGGCGGCCATGCCGACGGCAATGGCGCGGCCGATACCCCGCGACCCCCCCGTGACCAGCACCACATCGTTATCAAACATGTTCAGAACTCCTGGAGACCAAAGCTCAGCAATGGGTCACGGCCAGCGCGGCCTCGAATGTCGCCCGATCCTCGAGGGCGAGACAGGCCAGATCCGCGCGCTTCTCGATGCGGCGATTCAGACCCGTGAGGACTTTACCCGGGCCGCACTCGATGATCTGGGCCACGCCGTTCGCGGCCAGTGCCCGCACCGTATCCTGCCAGCGCACCGGGCTTACCAGCTGCGCGACCAGCAGCTGACGAATGTCATCCGGCTGCGAATGCGGTCGCGCATCCACGGCGCTCACATATGGGATGGCCGGCTGGACCAGTCGCACACCGCCCAGACGCACGGCCAGCCGCTGTGCGGCTGGCGCCATGAGGCTGCAATGTGAGGGCACACTCAGGGGCAGAGGCAGTGCACGCTTGGCGCCGGCGGCCTTCGCGATTTCGATGGCGCGGCCCACGGCGGCGCGGGTGCCGGCAATGACCACCTGGCCGGGCGCATTGAAATTCACGGCGGCGACGACTTCACCCTGTGCAGCGCCGCTACAGCTTGCTGCCACCTGCTCATCGGTCAGTCCGAGGATGGCGGCCATGGCACCGGTGCCGGCCGGCACCGCTTCCTGCATCGCCTGGCCGCGAAATCGCACCAGGTCGGCCGCCTCGGCCAGGGACAGGGCACCGGCACACACCAACGCGGTGAATTCGCCGAGGCTATGGCCACTGAGCTGCACCGGGTCGGCCCCACCGCGCGCTTTCCACAGGCGCCACAGCGCCACGCCCGCGGTCAGCATGGCCGGCTGGGTGTACTCGGTTCCGTTCAGCTGTTCGGCCGGCCCCTGCTGCGTCAGGGCCCACAGGTCGTAACCCAGCGCCGCGCCGGCCTCAGCGAATGCCGTGCGGACCTCGCCCACGTCGGCAAAGTCGCTCAGCATGCCAACGGACTGCGATCCTTGGCCCGGAAAAACAAAGGCAAATGACATAGGTATCCCGCGCAGGCGGCCAAAGGGGCGCGATTATACCGGCTTGGAGAATGCCCGCAGGAGCACCGCGGCCAGTGCGCCGGCCACCGCCCCGTACAGGTGGGCATCCACGATGACCGCCCCGCCCGCGGTCAGGGGCAGCGCCCCGAGGGTCTGCTCGTATACCAGTTTGCCCACCAGGAACAGCGCCAGGATCCACCCGTCCGGCTCCCGGCGCCACAGGTGCGCGCAGGCGCCCGCCGCCAGTACTCCATGCAGCACCCCGGAGGAACCCACGTACCACTGCGTGGTCGAAGACAGCAGCCACAATCCAGCGTCGATCCCGATCGCCGACACACCGATGATGAACAGCCAGTGACGCGGGGAATAGTCCCGGGCGAACAGCGCCCACATCAGCACCAGACCGGCAATATCCAGCACGGCATGCTCGTAACCCAGGTGAATCACATGTCCCGTCAGCAACCGCCACCACTGGCCGGCGTGCAGGCCATCCCGGTCATAGCGCAGCGCCGACTCGGCCGCGGCGCCCCCGGCCTGGATGAGCAGCAGTATCGCGCAGACGCTCAGCAGCAGCGGACCGCGCCAGCCGTCGCAATTGAGCGACTTTGTCAAACGGTGCAGCCGTTCGCGCTGGATCGACTCATTCATTTGTTATGATCCGGCGCCATTCGCTGCACCCCTCACCACGCGGGTAATACCATGCGCATGTTTTCCACAAATCCGAACTCCGTTTCCCGCGCCCGCGGCTTCACGCTCATCGAGATCATGATCGTAGTGGTCATCATGGGTCTGCTCGCCGCGGTCATTGTGCCCAATGTCATCAGCAAAGTCGGCGAAGCACGCGTCGCCAAGACGCGGCAGGACATCCAGGCCATCGGCACATCGCTCACCATGTACCGCCTCGACAACTTCAAGTACCCGACCACCGACCAGGGCCTGAAGGCCCTGATTCAGCAACCCGCGGATCCGACCATCCGCAACTGGCGCAAGGGTGGGTACGTCTCTGAAGGGTCTCTCAAAGATCCCTGGGGCAACGACTATCAGTACGTTTACCCCGGCACGCACGGTCGCGAATACGACCTGTACTCCTTTGGCGCTGACGGCCAGGAAGGCGGCGAAGGCGAGGACGCGGACGTGGGTAACTGGAACCTGGATGCCAAGCCCGGGACCAGTGCCCAGCAATAACCCCAGGGCACCGCGCAGCGGCGGTTTCACGCTGGTCGAGATCCTGGTGGTGGTGGTCATCATCGGCATCGTCACGGCGGGCGCGATGCTGTCGCTGTCCTTCACCGGGCCGGACCGCCAGTTGCACACCGAGGGGGACCGGCTCGCCGATCTGATGAATTACGCCGAGGAGCAAGGCGAACTGCAGACCCGGGAGCTGGGTCTTTACTGCACCGATCACAGTTACCAGTTTCTCGCCTTCGATGCGCGCCGCAACCTGTGGGTGCCGATCACTGACGACGACGCGCTGCGGGCACGCACTCTGCCCGATGCGCTCAAGCTGCAGCTGATTGTCGAGGGTCGTGAAGTGGTGCTGGCGTCCCCGGCCGATGAACAGAAAAAGAAGATCGCACCACAGGACCTGCAGCCACACGTGATGATCTTCTCCAATGGCGATCTGACATCATTTCGCGTCACGCTCGAGCACGAAGGCACGGACGAGATGGTCACCCTGGTACCGGACCGCCAGGGCAAGATCATGGTCAAGGTTCCCAGGGGGCCTGCCTCGTGAGTGCGCAACGCGGCTTCACGCTCATCGAGGTGCTGATTGCCCTGGTCATCGTGGCGCTGGGAATGTCGGCGCTGCTGGAGACTCTCGGATCGGCCGCCGACACCTCGACCTGGCTGCGCGACAAGACCTTTGCGCAGTGGATCGGCTTCAATCAGCTCGAGACACTGCGCCTGACGGGAGCCCTGCCAGCCACCGGTACCACCAACGGCGAATTGGACTATGCCGGCCGCCACTGGCGTTGGCGCCAGGTGGTCAGCAACAGTGACCTGGGTCTGCCCGGTGTCTTCCGCATTGACGTGCAGGTGGAACCGGCCGACACCTCCACGGTCGATGAGCAAGGCTGGATGACGACCGTCACCGGCGGCATGGGCGATGCGGTGGCACCGCCGCAGCTGCAGTCCCTGTACCCGGACCCGGCCCTGCCCGGCAGCACCAGCTCGGCACCCAACTCCAGTGCGCCGCCCTCCAGCCAACCGGCCACCTCCAGCGCTCCATCGACGTTCTTTGCGCCGACTCCACCGGAACCGCCGGCGCAGACACCCGGTGTCACGCCATGATGCGGCGACATGCCCACGCGCGCGCCCATGGGTTCACGCTGATTGAACTGATCGTGGCGCTGTTCATCACCGCCATCATCTTCACGGTCGGCTATGGCGGCATCAATCAATCACTGCGCAATCACGAGCAGCTCAAGGAGCATCAGGCACGCCTGAGCGAAGTGCAGAATGCCGTGCGGGTCATGGTGCAGGATTTCTCCGAACTGTCGGCGCGACCGATCCGCGACCCCCTCGGCCAGAACTGGCTGGCCAGCCTCACCACCCAGATGGCCGATGCCAGTGCCACGAACAGCGCCAGCGTCAGCTCCGCTCCGGCTGCGCCGGATACCGATGCCGACGATGACACCGAACCTGCAGCCGACGATGGGACCATGGACCTGATCGCGTTTACGCGGGGCGGGTGGGCCAACCCGGCCGGGGTGCAGCGCTCGACCCTGGAGCGGGTTTCCTACCGGTTCGTCAATGGCACGCTGCGACGCATGCACTGGACGGTGCTCGATGGCACGGAGGCCAGCGTGCCCGTGCGTCGCGACCTGCTCACACACGTCAAATCAGTCGCCTTTCGCTTCATGAACGACCAGCGGGTATGGGTGACCCAGTGGCCGGCCCTGGGCAGCAGCAGCCTGCGCAGCCGCCCCTTCGCGGTCGAGATCACTTTGGAACTGGAAGACTGGGGCCATATCGTGCGCGTCATCGAGGTGCCCTCGTGAGGCGGCAACGCGGCATAGCGCTGATCACGGCAATTTTGCTGGTGGCACTCGCCACCATCCTCGCAGCCACCATCGGCTACGAAAACGCAATGAGCGCGCGGCGCGGCACCGCCACTTTCGCGTTCGATCAGAGCCTGGAGGTCTCAAAAGCGGCCGAGGCCATTGCGGCCTTCGCGCTGCGCGCGACCCGCCAGCAGAATCACAACGCCACCTACAAGGGGCAGCCCTGGTCCACGCCCTATGGGCCGGTCGACCTGGTGCCAGGGGTCACCCTGGAGGCGTGGCTGGATGATGCCCAGGGGCGCTTCAATCTCAACAACCTGGTGAATCCTGACGGCACCACCAACGCCGATGCCGTGGAGGTGTTCGAAAGTCTGCTGACCTTGATCGGCCTGGAGCCGACCTGGGCGCCGATGATGGCCGACTGGATTGACTCGGACACCATGCCGAACAATCCCGGTGGCGCCGAGGACAGCGTCTACCTGTCGCAGATGCCGCCGTATCGCGCGGCCAATATGTTCATCACCAGCGCCAGCGAAATCCTCGCGCTCCCCGGTTTCGGTCGTGATCGTTACCTGAAACTCGAGCCCTACATCACCGCCCTGCCCCAGGGAGCCGGCATCAACCTGTGCGATGCCAGCATGGAACTGCTCAATGCGCTGGGGAACATCGGCAACTCGGGGGGCAGCAACATCAATTTCTCGGATCCCCAAAGCCTGGCCAACAGCCGCGCCGAGGGCTGTTTTCCCACCCAGCAGCAGTTTGATGCCGGGATCAGCAATGCCACCGCGAAACAGAAGGCGGATTTCATGGTGACGTCCATATCCAACTACTTTACGCTGACCAGTATCGTGAGCATTGGCAGCACGCAGTTCGCCTTGTACAGTTTGCTGCATCAGGAAGGCGACATGCGCGTGCGATCCATTCAGCGCAGCTTTACGGCAGACTGACCCATGGCAGACTGGTTACTTATCAGATTTTCAAACGATCCCGGCACCGTCGACTATCTGACGTGTGATGCCGCCGGTCGTATCGTGCAACCCCTGCGCCGCGGAGCGGTGGCAGCGGCGGCGCGGGACGCGGCGGGCAAGCGGATCTGTGCCCTGGCGCCGGCCAGTGATGTGCTGCTCACCGAAGCGGAAGTCCCTGCCAAATCGGGAACTCGCTTCCAGCAGATCGTGCCCTATGCGCTCGAGGAGCAGGTGGCGCAGGACATCGAGTCGCTGCAGTTCGCGGTTGGCCGGCGCGTGGGCGAATCCACGCGCATCCCGGTCGCCGTCGTATCCCGTGCCCTGCTCGATGATTGGTTGAGCCAGTTGCGCGGCGCGGGCCTGGAGCCTGAGTGCATGTATGCGGACAGCAGCCTGGTACCGGAAAATCCCGGGCAGGCGGTGCTGGTGCTCAGTGATGATAGCGTGCTGCTGCGCGCCGCTGGCGCGCAGCCGGTCACCCTGCCGCTTGGCGCACTCAGCGAAGCGCTTGACCTGCTGCGACCCACGCCCGTCGCCGCGGCTGAGTTCGGTGGCAATGGCCTGATGGTCTATGCCGGGGAGGCCGAGTGGCAGCAGTACGGCGCTGCCATCGAAGCCGAACGCGAGCACTTCGAGGCGCTGTCGGTGCAGCTGCTGCCCGATGGACCGCTGGGGTTGTTTGCGCAGTCATTGCCCGGCACCAGCGCCATCAACCTGCTGCAGGGATCCTACGCACCGGTTTCGCCGCTGGCCGGCGGCCTCAAGGCCTGGCGCATCGCCGCCGCCCTGCTGCTGGGGCTGCTGGTGCTGCATGGCATTG
Source organism: Steroidobacteraceae bacterium (assembly GCA_035485475.1). Lineage (GTDB taxonomy): Bacteria > Pseudomonadota > Gammaproteobacteria > Steroidobacterales > Steroidobacteraceae > DAIDKA01. Next base: position 6,788 of record DATHOA010000212.1, read on the forward strand.
GCGGCGCCACGCAATTGTTGATGCTCAAACACACCGAGCGCCGGCTTGATCAGTCCATCAGTGAGACCTTTGAGCAGGCGATGCCCGGGGAACACAACACCTCCAACGCCCGGCACCGCATGGAAGCGCGACTGACTTCCCTGCAGGGCAGCACCGACAGTTCGGGTTTGCTGGCGATGCTGTCGGCCATCGCCCAAGCGCGCAATGGCGCCAGTGGCACGGCGGTGCAGGCGCTCAGTTATCGCGCCGGGCTGCTGGAACTGCAGGTCACGGCCCCGGGCGCCGATGCCCTGGATCATATCAGCCAGCAGTTGCGCGCCCAGGGCTGGCAGGCGGACCTCACCTCCGGCACCTCGAGCAGCGGCGCCTACCAGGGCCGCATCCAGATGAAACCGGGAAGTTGAGCATGGATACTCTTATCGCCTGGTTCAAAGCCCAAAGCCCGCGTGACCAGCGTGTGGCCGCCGGCGCCGCGGTGATTCTTTTTATCATTCTGATCTTCGCCATCTTCATCCCGCTGGACACCAGCGTGTCGCGCGCGCATGCCCGGGTGCAGCGCAAGCAGTCGGATCTGGCTTGGATGCGCGCGGTCGCCCCACAACTGGCCGCCGCGGGCCCGGCCGTCGCGGCGCCCGCATCGCAACGCTCCCTGATCGTCGTGATCGACACTTCCGCGCGCGAGTCCGGCCTGGGGTCCGCGTTGAACAGCAGCGAACCGGGAGGGGCCGGCGCGCTGCGCGTACGCCTGGACAAGGCGCCGTTCGATACCCTGGTGCAGTGGCTGGCGCGGCTCTCGCAGCAGAACGGAATCCGCGTTGAGGTCGCAAGCATCGATGCCGCCGGCCCGCCGGGACTGGTGAATGCCGCCATCACGCTGCGTACCGCCAGCCAGGACTGAAAGGCTGTGCGACGGTCGATCATTCTGGCGGCCACCGGTTTCGTGCTGGTGCTGTTGCTGCGTTTTCCGGCGCGCTGGATCAGCCCGCTGTTGCCCCATGGCGTGCATTGTCAGCAGCTGGAAGGCAGCGCGTGGAGTGGCACCTGCGCCGGCTTCACCAACGGCATCGCCTCACTGGGCGATTTGGCCTGGGACCTGCACCCGCTGCAGCTGCTGCGCGGCCGCCTGGGACTGCGTATCGATCTGACCAATCAGGCCAATTATCTGCGCGGCGATGTGGCGCTGGGATTCGGCGGCGCCGTGCACGCAACGGCTGTGTCCTTGGACGTTCCGCTCACCAGTGCCCTGGTGTCATCGCTCCCCGCCGGGGTACACGCCCGGCTGAGCGGCAAACTGGCGCGCATCGAGTGGACCGGAAAATACCTCGCCGACCTGGAAGGGGAGTTGGATATCCAGGATCTTGTCGGCTCCCAGGGTGCGACCTTTGGCAACTACCAGGTGATTTTCGGACCCGCGCCCGCAGGGACCGCCATGCCCAAAGCGGTGGTGCACGATACCGGTGGCCCGCTGGCGCTGGATGGCACCTTGCAACTGAACCGTGATCCCGGCTACGTGCTCGAGGGACGCGTCGCGGCACGACCCTCGGCCTCCCCCGACATCGCCGATTCGCTCAAGTACTTCGGATCACCGGACGCGGCCGGCAATCGACCCTTCTCATTGATGGGGACTTTCTAGAGGACGGGTCCGGTCCAGAACAGCTGTTGGGCGGGCAGATAGATGGCGGCGCGCGCGGGCGCATCGCCGAGCGCCTGGGCCAGCTGGCAATGCTGGGCCAGGCGCAATTCGAAGGCCCCCGCCAGCACGGTGTCGGAAACCGGCGCCGCGTCGGCCGGCTCGGGCAGTGGCGCGATATCGATGAGCCAGCGCGTCCCCGCCGCGTCCTTGAAGCTCAGGTCCGCGCGCACACTGATGAGCCGCCCGGCGAACATACCCGTCAAGGCCAGTGGCACTTCGGCCGCGCTGCCCGCAACGCCGAGACTTTTGAATATCCACTGCAGGCGTGCGTCATCCCGGCACGACTGCAACAGTGCCACGCCGTGCACGATCCGCTGCGGCATGGCTTCGGGCAGGCACCCCAGGCGCTGCAGGCGGCTGTGCACCAGTTGCGCCAGCTGCTCGGGGTCGCCCGGCAAAGGTCGGCGTTGGCGTGCCAGGTTGCGCAGGATTTCGCACACGACCTGCTCCACTGCGCTCCCGGCGGCGTTCGGCGCCGGCTCGTAGGAGGCAATGGCCAACATGCTCGGTTGCGGACCCGGCGGCAATCGCGGCAGCACCCAATCCGTGGTCAGGCGCTCCAGCGCTACGACGTTCACTGCTGCTGGCGGTGGCGGCGACAGTGCCGCATCAACGCGTAGCTCGGCCCGCGGCGGAAAGGCGTCCTTCAGCGCCGGCCATAGCCGGTGCAGCAGCGTACCGGCGCGCGGTGCCGGATCGGGCTTTTCATCCGTTGGATCCGGCAGCTGCCCGAACAGATGCAGCTGCAGGCGTGCGCGCGTGGCCGCGACATACAGCAGCCGGGTCGTCTCATTGCGTTCGCGCAGATTCTGCAGGCGCGTCACGTACTGTCCCAGCGCCGTGGGACGTGCGGCCGCGGCGGGCGGCACGGCGACCATCAACAGATCACTGCCGCCGGCCTCACGCGGCAGGTCCAGCCATTGCAGCAACGCCCGCTCATTGCCCCGCCGCTGGCGGCCGAGGCCGGGCAGGATCACGTGATCGAATTCCAGGCCCTTCGCCCGGTGGATGGTCATGATCTGCACAGCCTGACCACTTTGCGCCTGCGGGGCCGCGAACAAGCGCTTCAGTCGTTGCGGCAACTGTTGCGGGCCGGTCCAGTCCGGCTCCTGCGACCATTGCGCGAGGGCATCGAAGTACGCCCGCGCATGGACCAGGTCCTGCTCCTGCGCGCAGGCTGCCGGACCACCCAGGCGCAACCACGCCGACTCGATGCGGCGCGCCAGGGCCTCCCGACCATTCGTGTAGGTCTGCCCGCTTTCCGCGAAGCTGGCGTCCAGCACGGTGTGCAGGCGCCGTACTCGGGTCTGCGCCGGCGCGCTGAGCGTGGCCAGGACCTGCGGATCACCTATCCGCTCCCACAGCGTCGTGCGTCGATCGCTACCTGCGAGCAGGCTGATCTGCTGCAGATCAAGTCCGCACCACGGCGCACGCAGGATTGCGAGCCATGCGGTGCGATCGCCAAGATGATCCAGGGCCAACGTCAGGGCCACGAGGTCGCGCACAATGCTCAACTGCTGCAGGGATACCAGGTCCACGCCCGCGACTGCGATCTGCGCGGCGCTCAGCGCCGCGACGATGGGGCCCGCGTGCGCACGCGTACTCACCAGTATGGCGATGCTCGCCGTGGGTTGCGCAGCACGCAGATCGGTCACGACGCGCACGATGGCCTGGGCCTCGCCTGCAGAATCGGCGGGCAGCCCGCGGTGCAAATGCACCGCCCCCGGCAGGCCCGCCGGGCGCGCCGCGACGCTGGGCACATAGGCGACAGCGCTGGTGCGCGGGTCATCCACTGGCGGAAAGCAGCGGCCGAACACGCCGTTGTTCCACTGCACCACCGGCGGCGCACTGCGAAAATTACGGTACAGGGTCAGTGGCTCGAGCGAAACCGCGCCGATGCCGAGCAGGCGCGCGCTCAAGAACATGCCCACCTCGGCCTCGCGAAAGCCGTAAATGGACTGCATCGGATCCCCCACCAGGAACAAGGTGCGACCATCACCCGGTTCCCAGCCCGCCGTGAGTTGGATGAGCAGGCGCGTCTGCTCCAGGGAGGTGTCCTGGAATTCATCGACCAGGATGTGGCGGATGCGGTTATCCAGGCGCAGCGCCAGGTCGGTCGGATCATCCACGCTGCCCAGCGCCGCGCTCGCCGCCTGTGCGATGGCCGGATGATCGACCCGGCCGAGTTCAGCAAAGACGACCTGCAGTTCGGCAACCGCCAGTTCCAGCAGCCGCGCCAGTACGCCCAGCACCTGCGTCTCATCCTCGCTGAGCTGCGGATCGGGCAGGTCGCGGATTTCATCGAGGAACTCCAGCGCCCCACGTTGTGCCGCCAGCTCACCCAGCCACTGTATGGCCCGTCGCTTGAGCGGCGCATCCTCGGGCGCAAAGCCTTCCCGCACCGTGAGACGCTTGCGCCACTCGCCCTCCTTGGTCAGCGCCAGCGTCGCCAGGGCCTGCCACTGCGACAGGCTTGGCACCCGCACCTCGGCAGCCGTGGGCTGCGCATGCCGGGCGGTCGCGACCCCGATACTCAGTCCTTCCTGCAGCAGGGTCGCCGCAACCAGCTGCGCGCCGCGCGCCAGGCGCGCCTGCACCACTGCTGCCAGGCTGGCGCGTACCCGCGCGGCCAGCTGCACCGCGGCATCCCCCACCAGGTAGGGCAACCAATGCGCGCGCCGCGGCAGCATTTGCGCGATCAGTGCTTCGCAGCGGGAAAAATCATTCTCCATGCGTTCGAACAGCAACTGCGCGTCCGGGCGCAGATCCGCATCCGCCTGGGCATCGAGCAGCGCGCGGCGGGCCGCGATCTGGTATGCCGCTTGCGGTTGCGCCAGCACACTCGATGAGCCGCGGCCACCTGCGGCCAGTGGCATCTGCAGCGCCAACGCGCGATTCAGCGCATCCAGGGTCTGGATGCGCAGGCGATTGGGATTTTCCTCCAGACGCCAGCCACGCGCCCGTGAGCGCAGGCGGATCGCCTGCGCGAGCTGCTCGAGGTGCTGCGCGCGCGGGTCCGGATTCGCCTCGCTCCTGGATTTGAGGACCTGTGCGATGCGCAGCGCCATCTCGGCGGCCGCCTTGCGCGTGAAGGTGATGGCCAGTATCTCCTCGGGCGTCTCGGCCTGGGCCAGCAGCACCAGCAACCTTTCGATGAGGACCGTCGTCTTACCGGAGCCGGCTGGAGCCTGCAGAATGACCGAGCGTGCCGGATCCACCGCCCGCAGGCGCGCCTGCGCATCGGCTTCAAGATCGGTACTCATGACTCTCCGCCGACATCGGCGATGCGGCAGAACGCGTGCAGGTGACAGTGGTCGCAGGCGCCGTCCATGGGCTCGACCCGGGCGTGGCCGCGCACGAAGTCTCCCGCCAGTTGCGCCACCTGCTGGCGCCAGCCCGCCAGTTGCATCGCCCAATCGCCGGCTGCCGTGACGTCAGGCAAGCGGCCGTGCTGATCACCAACGCCTTTGAACACCACGCCCTTCGGATCCAGGTGGGCGACGGCCAGCGCGCTGACCGGAACCCCTGCCGCCTGCAGATACACCAGCAGCTGCGGGTGCGTCGTGCGTTCGACCTCCCAGTCGGGATTGACGGCACGGCCCGATTTGTAATCCAGGATCACGTGGCTGCCATCCTCCAGCCGGTCCACTCGATCGATGCGCACGTTGATGAGAGCCCCGGCGATCTCGAGGCGATGGGCCGTCTCCAGTTCCAGAATGCCGAACGGCGCGCGCGTAGCCTCGAGTTCACACAGCGCGCGAATCAGTCGCCCGGCACGCCCGAGTTCGCGGGTGATGGCGGCGCGGCGCAGTTCGAGCAGGCCGGTGGCGTCCGCGGCCGCGGAAAATGCCTCATCCTCGGCGCCATCGGGATCGGTGCCACGCAGTATTTCCGCGGCGGCCTGCGCGATGCAGTCATCGATCTGAAGATTGAGGGAACCTGCCGTGCGCGCCAGGCCCAGTCCCGCCGAACCCCCCAACCTCTGCCACAGCAGTTCCAGCGCTCGATGCAGCATGCGTCCGCGCTCGCGCGGGCTGATACCGGGAAGGGGTGACTCCAGCGGATCTGCCGCGAGGCGCAGTTGGGCATAGGCGCGGAACGGACAGCGGCTCTGCAGTTCGACCGCGCGCGTACCGGCGGGTAAGGGCACGCCTGCGGCCCACGCCAGACCCGGCGCGTCCTCATAACGCTCAATGCGGCGCGAGGCCCGTATGGTGTGGGGCAATTCCTCGGCGTATCGAGGGGTAGGCACATAGGGGTGCGCCGCGTACGGCGCGAGGAGCGGTGAGGCGGCAAGTTCCTGATCCTCGCTGCGCGCCGGAGCGCTGAGAATGAACTCGTGGCAGCGCCGCGACAGCGTCGCCAGCGCCTGCTGCGCCTGGTCGACCAGGGCGCCTGCATCTGCCGCGATGACTCCCGCCTGCCGCTGCAGCGCTGCGGGAATGAAGGGATCAAAGCGTGCGTGCTGCGGTATCGCGCCGGCGTGCAGTCCACTGACCCAGATTCCGTCATAGCGCAGGATCGGATCCGCGAAGGATGCGGTGAGGGTGACCGCCGCATCACCGCTCGCCGGTTCGAAGCGGGTGCGTGTCAGCAGCTGCGTGAACAGCGCCAGGGCTTCAACCGCATCGAACTGGCCGAGCGCCGCGGGCAATGTCGCACACTCCTGCAGCAGCTCATCGAGACGCTGCAATACCTGCTGGGTGTGACTGCCGCGCTGCCGGGCGGCGCCCGCCGTCAGATCGAGAAGCCCCAGCACCCGGCCAAAACCCGCGCTCCAATCGGCGAGCGTGGCCCGCGGTCCGCCCAGGGCATCCAGCGCCCGGGAGATGACCGCCGCAACTTCATCGGCGTACGCCAGCAACGGCGCAGGTGCGGCACGCAGGGCCTGCAGCAGCTGGCGGGCGTTCAGGCGCGGCGGCACCACCCCGCGCAGCCACACATCGAGCTGCGCGCGCCGCGCGGCATCCGGTTGCCGCCATGAAGCGCCGCGCAACCATTGCGACAGTTCCGACAGTTCGATCGCCTGCGTCAGCCCCTGCAACGCCCGCAGGGCGTCGCTGATGGGCGCGTAGCTGCGCAGCGACGGTGCCCCTTCGAGCGCGAACATGACCTCATTCGCGGCGGCCGCGCCGCGCTCCAGGTATCCCGGATCAAGCACCGCATCAAACACCCGCCGCACTTCGGCGTGGCGCTGTGCCAGCTCCGGCACGATCACCAGCAGTCGCGCGCCGGGAGTCGTGCTCAAGCGCTCCGCGCACCACTGCGCAGCAGCGGCCAGTTCCGCGGCCGGATCCGCTGCCAGGGCAATGCGCGCTGCCCCGGCCGCAAAGTCACCGGAGTACTCGGGGGCCGCCGCGCCCCGCTGTGCCCAGGCTGCCAGCAGCGCGCGACGCGCGGGGGTGTGGAAAGCGAATCCGGCCCATGCGGGAATGCGTCCTGGCGGATCATGGGCCAGCTGCTGCAGCGCGCTCCAGGGGGCGGCCGCGGACAGCTGCGTCAAACGGGTGTTCATGGCGGCCAGGGATTCGGCCAGCAGCGCGGCCTCGGGTGAGCCTGCCCGCCGCAGGGCATCGGGGTCGATGCACCACTCGAACAGCAAGGTCGCGGACTGCCGCATTGCGTCCACCAGCCCTGCGGCCCAGGGCAGCGACAGTCGCGCCGCAGCTTCGGCCACCGCGTCGCGCCACAACAGCCACTCCTCGCTCGCCCCCGGGAGGCGCAGCGGATGACCGCCCACAGCCATGCGCGGCTGGCCGCGCAGCCAACCATTCAGGCTTTGGACATCCGGAGTTCGAAAGGCGCGCTGACCGGCCGCCAGTTGCTGCACGGCGAAGCCCAACCGCAGTGCGGCGGCGCGTTGCGCCGTCGGGACGACGAGCGTGTGACCGGCCCGCAGGGCCGCTTCCAGATGGGGCGCAAGTTCCAGCAACGCGACCCCGTTTGAACTAACGAGCTTCAGCCAAAGCGCTTGTCGACGCGAATCACCTTCTGCTCGGCGCTGCTGCGGGGCGCCGCGGCATAGCCGGCCAACACTTCCTCGATGCGCGTGAACACGGTACGCAGGACGACCGAATCCGGCAGGTTCGTGATGCGAAAGTGGGTCCGATAGGGCACGTTGAAGCTTACACCCGGCGCGACCAGTACATGCTTCTGCTCCAGCAGATCCAGGGCGAAGCGCTGGTCATCGAAGCCCGGCAGGTCCGCCGTGTCGACCTCGATGAACGCATACATGGCGCCCGGCGGCGGCGCCAGGCGCAGGAAGCGACTCTGCTCGACTGCGCCCAGGATGGCGCGGCGCGATTCATACAGGCGCCCACCGGGCATGATGAGCTCGCGGATGCTCTGATAGCCACCCAGTGCGCTTTGCACCGCCCACTGCGCCGGCACGTTGCTGCACAGGCGCAGGGAACTCAACAGCTCGAGTGCCGCCAGATATTCCCCGGCGCCCTTGAGTCGACCGGAGAACACGGCCCAGCCCACCCGATAGCCACAGGCCCGATACACCTTGGACAACCCGGAGAGCGTCACGCACAGCGTGTCGCGCACCAGCGTTGCCAGCGGCACGAACTCTGCGCCGTCATACAGCATCTGGTCGTAGATCTCATCGGTGAAGACCACCAGGCCATGGCGCTCGGCGAGCGCGGCGATCTGCTCCAGGACGGCGCGCGGGTATACCGCACCGGTGGGATTGTTCGGATTGATCACGACAATGGCGCGGGTGCGCGGCGTGATCATGGCTTCGATCGCCTGCGGATCGGGCACGAAGCCGTTTTCCGGGCGACACGGATAATGCAGGGCCTGACCCCGATTGAGGGTTACCGCCGCCGTCCACAACGGATAGTCCGGGCTCGGCACCAGGACCTCATCACCCTCATTCAGCAGCGCGCGCAGCACCAGATCGATCAACTCGCTGACGCCGTTGCCAATGAACACATCATCAACGGTCACGCCTTGCACGCCGCGCGCCTGCTGGTGCATGACGATGGCTTCGCGCGCCGGGAAGATACCCTTCTGGTGCGAATAGCCTTCAGAATTGGCCAGGTTCTCGATCATCGCCAGGCGCAGGATCTCCGGCGTCCGAAAACCGAACGCGCCGGGATTGCCGATGTTCAACGAGACGATTTCGTAACCCTGGCGCTCCATTTCGTGCGCCCGACGCGCCAGCCTGCCGCGGATCTCGTAACGGACGTGGCGCAGGCCCTCGCTGGGGCGGATGGTGGTAACCGGGGGTGGCGTCGGGTTCTGAGTCATGCCGGGGAGAATAGCGTTTTCGGGCTGGGGCTGCACGGGACGTATGTCTCCAAATGGCAACGCCACATGGGGGTTGGACAGCGGGCTCTATGCTTCCTACACTTCGCGCCCTCGGCGAGTTTTCACTTTCAGGTACTTCAGACACATGGATTCGACACGTCCCATTCGTGCCCTGATTCGCGGCCTCGAGGCGCTGGCGGTACTCAACCGTCGTAACGGCGCTACAGTTTCCGAAGTCACCAGCGAGATCAAGCTTCCCCGCACCACCACTTACCGTATCCTGGAGACCCTCAGCGAAGCCGGATACGTCTTTCGCGACCCGGCCGATGACCGCTACCGCCTGACGCTGATGGTGCGCAGCCTGGCCGATGGTTTCGATGATGAGGCCTGGATTACCCAGATCGGCCGGCCCTGCATCAATGACCTGTGCCGGGAGATCGTCTGGCCGGTGACCCTGCTGTCGCCCGCCGGCACCTCCATGATGATCCGCGACACCACGGATCACGCCAGCCCGCTGGCGGTGGAGCGTTTCAACGCCGGCTTCCGCCTGCCGCTGCTGATGAGCGCTTCGGGCCGCGTGTACCTGGCCTTCTGTCAGCCCGAACACCGCGATGCGCTGCTGGACATCCTCAGCCGCTCCACGCGCGAAGAGGACAAGCTCGCCCGCAGCCGCCCCGAGGTGGAGAAGATCCTCGAGGAAACCCGTGAGCTGGGCTATGCCACCTCCGTGCGTACCCGGCGCGTTTCCGAGGAGGTGGCCATGTCAGTGCCGGTGCTGATCGGTGATCGCGTACTGGCCACCATCGCCGTGCGTTTTTCCGCCAGTGCCGTGCCGCTGCGGCTGGCCGTGGAGCGCTTTATCCCGAAGCTGCTCGATACCGCGCGAGTCATGCGCGAGCGCTTCAGCGACGCCCATCCGGCCATTTGAGGAGTCGACCATGAAACGCATTCTTGTCGGCATCAAACGCGTCGTGGACTACAACGTGCGCATCCGCCTCAAGCCCGATGGCACCGGCATCGTCACCGATGGCGTGAAAATGAGCATGAATCCGTTTGATGAAATCGCGCTCGAGGAGGCGTTGCGCCTGCGCGAGCGGGGCGCGGCCGAGGAAGTGATCGCCATCAGCATCGGCACCACCGATGCACAGCAGCAGCTGCGCACGGCGCTGGCGATGGGCGCCGATCGGGCCATCCTCGTTGAAACGCCGCCCGGCAGCGCGCAGCTCGAGCCGCTGGCGGCCGCGAACCTCCTGCTCAAACTGGTCGAGCGCGAACAACCCATGCTGGTGATCCTCGGCAAGCAGGCCATCGATGACGACAACAGCCAAACGGGCCAGATCCTCGCCGCGCTGTGGAATCGCCCCCAGGCCACGTTCGCCTCCAAGGTCGAACTGGCCGGGGACACGGCGCGGGTGACGCGCGAGGTCGACGCGGGACTTGAAACGCTCGAAGTGGACCTGCCCGCGGTGCTCACCACCGACCTGCGCCTGAACGAGCCGCGGTACGTCAAGCTCCCGGACATCATGAAGGCGAAGAAGAAGCCGCTGGAGGTCTTGGCCGTGGCCAGCCTCGGCGTGTCACTCACGCCCCAGACCAAGGTGATTCGATTTGAGCCGCCACCGCAGCGCCAGAAGGGCGTCATGGTCAAGGACGCCGCCGAACTGGTGGCGGCACTGCACGGCAAGGGGCTGGTATGAGCCGTCTTCTTATTGTCGCGGAACACGACGGCACCCACCTCAACCCGGGCACCGCCAAGTGCGTGACCTGCGCCGCCGCCCTGGCCGGTGGCTCGATTACGGTTGCCGTGCTGGCCCGCGATCCGGCCGCGGTGGCCGCGCAGGCGGCCGCCCTGGCCGGCGTGGCCCAGGTGGTGGCCGTTGCGAACCCCGCCAATGAACATCCCATGGCGGCCGTGCTGGCGCCCCAGATAGCCGCCCTTGCCAAGGATTTCACCCACGTCCTGGGACCGGCCACCACCTTCGGCAAGGATGTGATGCCGCGGGTCGCAGCTTTGCTGGGTGCACCGCAGATCAGTGAGATCATGGCCATCGAGAGCGCCACACGCTTCCGCCGGCCGGTCTATGCCGGCAACGCCATCGTCACGGTCGAGGTGACTGCGGGCATACAGATCGTGGGCACCGTGCGCACCGCCTCCTTCACGGCAGCCGGCGGTGGCGGCAGCGCCCCGATCGAGGCGGCTACGCCGGCCGTCACCCTGCCCACCCACACCCGCTTTGTATCCGTCTCCGCGCCCGGCTCAGACCGCCCGGACCTGCAGACCGCACGGCGGGTCGTGTCCGGGGGTCGCGCCTTGGGCAGCGCCGAAGGGTTCAAGCTGATGTTTGCCCTGGCTGACAAGCTGGGAGCCGCGGTCGGGGCCTCGCGGGCCGCCGTGGACGCCGGTTTCGCGCCCAACGAGCTGCAGGTCGGCCAGACCGGCAAGATCATCGCCCCGGAGCTTTATATTGCGATCGGCATTTCCGGTGCGATTCAGCATCTCACCGGCATCAAGGACGCCCGCACCATCGTCGCCATCAACAAGGACGCCGAAGCACCGATCTTCGAAGTGGCGGACTACGGGTTGGTGGGTGACCTGTTCGAGATCGTCCCGGCACTGGCCAAGCTGCTGAAGTAACCTACAGCGCGGCCAGCACGTGCTCGGCGGAGGACACCTTGAACTCCCCGCCCGCCTCCACGAACACCTGGCTGGCAATGCCATCCTGGACGATGATCGCAAAGCGCTGACTGCGTTCGCCCATGCCAAAGCCACGTCCATCCAGGATCAGCCCTAGCGCACGGGCGTAGTCACCATTGCCGTCGGCCAGCATCAGGACCTTGTCGCCGACATTGGAGTGCTTACCCCAGGCGCCCATGACAAACACATCGTTCACGGCGAAACAGGCAATGGTGTCCACGCCCTTGGCCTTGAACTGATCCGCCAGCTGCACGAATCCGGGCAGGTGCTTGGCATCGCAGGTGGGCGTGAAGGCGCCGGGTACCGCGAACAGAACCACCTTCTTGCCCTTGAAGAGCTCATCGGTGGTCACGTCGCGACGACCGTCCGCCGTGGTGGTCTTGAACGTTCCGGAAGGCATCCGCTCGCCGGCTTTGATACTCATCTGCAGGTCCTAGCCGGCCTTCGCGTGCAGAGTCCACATGTCGGCCAGGCGCTCCAGCACCGGGTCGCCCTTGACCGACCTGAAGGTCTTCACGGCCGCATCCTTATCGCCGCCCTTCAACTGGGCAATGGCCAGCAGCAGGCGCGCATCGGTGGCATCCGCCGTCGTGGTGCCTTTTGCCAGGCCCGCGGCGATATCCTTGGAGGCCTTGGCGTAGTCGCCGTAGCCGAAATAACCGATGCCCACACCCACCAGCTTGTCGCCACTGGGGGCATTGGTTGCATCCGCCTCGGTCTTGGCCAGTGTCGGCTCATCGGTAGCCGCCTGCTTCTTGGCGGAATCCAACAAGTGCGTGTTGCGATTCTTCTCCGCCTGGTCCGTGAACGCGTTCGCGGCAAAGCCCTTGTTCAGCACCGAAACGGCCTCACCCGGTGAGCCGGTGGCCAGCGCCAGCTGAGCCATTTCCGCATAGTCCGTGCCACGCTTGAGGACGCCCACATCGGCAGAGAGCCGGTATACCTGCAGCAACTGCTTGTCGTTCAGTTTGCCGTGGTACAGCGTGTCCATCAGGTTCGACCAGTAATCCGGCATGGGATGGTAGGTCACCAGCAGTTCCAGCCAGCGCGTCTGGCCCGCCTCATCGTCCTGCTTGTTCGATGAGTCATAGCCCATGCGCAGGACTTCCTCGGTGGGAGTCTGGCCGGCCTTGATCTGGTCATCGACCATGCTGCGAATGAATTTCTCGCTGCCCTTGTAATCTTTCTTCTGGTAGTAGGCCTGTGCCACCACCAGCTGCACCTGCGGCGTCCCATACCCGTCCTTGATGGCCCGGGTACCGAACTGGATGGCCTTGTCGTAGTTCTGCAGCTGGTTGTTCAGGATGGCCGTCGTCACGACGCGCTTTTTCAGCTCATCGGGCGGCATGAACTTCGATGTCATGGTGGCTTCCAGGGCCGCCTCGGCCTCCGGGTACCGCGGCGGCTTCACGCCCGCGTAGGCGTTCACCGCGAGCTCGTTCATGACGTACTCGTCGTAATCGTTCTTCTTGGGGTTGGCCTTGACCTTGTCCAGGTCCGCGAGGGCCTCGTCGTACTTCTTCTCGGTCAGCGCCGCCTGCGCCGCCTTCAGATCCTTGCCGGCGGCCGCGCTGACCTGCCCCTTGGGTGGCGCCGCGTCTTCGGCCAGCGCCGACACCGTATATCCCAGCCCCACTGCCACGGCCGCGGCCAGGGCAAAATTCGCTACTTTGTTCATGTGTGTTCTACAACCAAAAGAATTACTGACTGAACGCGGCCACATTGACGAATCCGATGCGCTTCATGTGATTGCGCTGCGCGGCGGCCAGCACCTTCGCGACCACGTCGTACTTGGCACGCCGATCCGGCTGCAGGTGGATCTCCGGCTGCGGGTCCTTGACGGCATCGGTCTGGAAGTAACCTTCCAGAGTTTTCATATCCACAGTCATTCCATCCCAGACAATCGTGTTGTCGGAATAGATTTCGAGCAGGACGACCTCCGGCTGAACCTGCTGCGGCGGCGGCGGGGGCGCATTGGGATTCGGCATGTCCAGCTTCACCGCGTGGTTCATGACGGGCAGCGTGAGGATCAACATAACGACGAGCACCAGCATCACATCGATCAAGGGTGTGGTGTTGATGTCGCAGATCGCATCGCCGCCGTCGCTATCGCCTACTGACATTGACATGTTCGGAAGTCTCCTTGCGCCTAGCGCACTTGGGCCGAGTTGGCGATGCTCTCAGCCAGGGATGCTGCATCAGGCTGAGTGATGAACCCGACTTTGACAATCGCGGCGCGCTGGATTGCATATAGGACACGACCGACAGACTGGAATAACGCTTCCCGGTCGGCCCACAGATGGATCTCGGGCTGCGGCTTCACCACAGCTTTTTCCTCGAGCTTTTTCAGCAACTCGGTCGTGTCGGCCAGCTTGCTGTTGTTCCAGTAGATATCGCCGTTGGCCGTCACGGAGATCACGATGTTCTCGGGCTTGGTCTGCGTCGCGACATTGGCCGCGTCCGGCAGATCCACGTGGACCCGCTTGTTGATCACCGGAACGGTGATCAGGAAGATGATCAGCAGCACGAGCATCACATCGACCAGCGGAGTCGTGTTGATGGTGGAGTTGAGGGCCTGGTCCTCACCGTCCAGCTGTACGTTCATTGACATATCAGGTTACCTGCCGCGAAAAGGCCGGGGCTTGCGCCCCGGCGGGAATGCGATTGCGACGCCGCGAATCGCAATTATTTGCGGACGGCAGCAGCGGGCGGGGCGGCGGCGGCGGGCGGGCGGCTATTGCCATCAGCACCGCCGACGCGGGCGCCACCGACCAGGTAGGCATGCACGTCCGCAGCGAAGTTACGCAGATTCTCCTGCAGGCCCTTGTTGCGGCCCACCAGCCAGTTGTAACCGATCACGGCCGGGACCGCGACGAACAGGCCGATCGCAGTCATCATCAGCGCCTCACCGACGGGGCCGGCCACGCGATCGATGCTGGGCTGTCCCGACACGCCGATGGCGATCAGCGCCTTGATGATGCCGACCACCGTGCCGAACAGGCCGATGAAGGGTGCCGTTGAACCGACGGTGGCCAGAAACCCTAAGCCGCCCTGCAGGCTGCTGTTCACGTTCGCGACCGAGCGCTGCAGCGACATGGTGATCCACTCGTGCAGGTCGATGCGGTCCGTCAGTCGGCCGTCATGATGGGCCGCGGCGCGCAGACCCTCTTCCACGATCGCCCGGTACGGATCGTTTTTCTTCAGGCGCTCGACGCCATCCTTCAGGGAGGGGGACGTCCAGAAGGTCTTCTCCACCGTCTTATAAGAGGAGGACAGCTTATGCTGGTCCCACAGCTTGGTCAGGATGATGTACCAGGACAGAAACGACATCACCACCAGAAGCGCTAGCACTCCGTGCGAGAGCGGGTCATGGTTGGTGAGCAGGGCCATCGGTCCATATGCGTTCTGGGATGCTGCTGATGCTGTTGTTGCGGCGTTTTCCATAGTTTCCTCGTCTCAGATCGGCCGGGATGCCTTCGTAGCAAAGGCATTCCGATATAGAGTCAATCGGTTAGTGATATTAGTTTAATTGGAACTTGACGGACAGACTCGAGCAGCCGTCGACTGGCTTGCCATCGACCGTTCCGGGCTTCATGTGTTCCTGACTACCCAAACGTACGGCGGCCTCGTCCAGTCGCGAAGAGCCGGAGCTTTTTTCAACCGTTGGAGCGCCGGTCAATTTGCCATCCGCCGCCCAGCAGTACCTGATCAACGCCGTACCGGTCTCGTTCATGCGGATCGAAGTCGGCGGGTAGAAATTCGCGGGATCCAGTTTGGTCAGAGGTACCGCAGCCGTGCGCACCACGGGGCGCGGCGCCGCCGGCGGCGGTGCGTCCACATGTTTGGTCGTGGTGTTGGTGATCGCAGTCGACTGGGTTTCAACCGGAATATTGATCGTGACATCCGGCGGCGGAATCTCGATCGGGGGGTGCTCCATCTTCGGGGGCGGCGGCGGCGGCGGCGCATCGCGCTGCTTCACGTCCTGGACGATGGTGGTCTGCAGCGGCGGCTCTACCGAATGGATGATTCGCGTCGCCAGGCCTGATTCGAACAGGTAGATCAGCCCAATATGGATGATGATGATCGCGACCAAGAACATCGCGCGTTGGGAAAAGAACGAAGTGTCGTGTCTTGCGTAGGCAGCCATACTCGTTATCGTAATATCGTTACCGATCCAACTGACGGGCACATTGTCGAACCTCGAAACGTAAACACGTTTGTCGTTGCGCGCAAGCCCGTCCCGGACCAAATTTTCGAACCGTCGGTGCTTGCACCGCCGGCCGGTTGTGTTCTGGTGCCCTAATCGCCTGTTTGATCAGGCATCGGGCACGGGTCCGAAACGCATTCCCCCGGGTTTTCTTAAACAAAATTTATCATCGACCGGTCGCTGACAACTCAACTGTAACTGTCGCGGCGCACACTGACAACTAGATCTACACAATGCGCTCGCTAGTTTAATGTCGATCGGTGCCCGCTCCGGTCACGGCACCGTCCGACGCACTACCGACCAGGTGAGCGTATTTCATCAGTACCCCGCTCGTTGCATAAGGTTTAGGCGCACGCCACGCCGCTCGCCTGCGGCGCAGCTCAGCAACCGAAAGCTGTGCGTTGATGGCTTGTTTTACCGCATCAATCGTCACGATATCCCCGGTGCGCAGCAGTCCGATGGGGCCGCCGACCGCAGCCTCCGGAGCGATATGTCCAACGACGAAACCATGGCTACCGCCCGAAAAGCGTCCGTCGGTAATCAGGGCCACGCTGCCGCCGAGCCCCCGACCCATGAGCGCACCGGTGGGACTGAGCATCTCGCGCATGCCCGGGCCGCCCTTCGGGCCCTCGTAGCGGATCACCACCACATCGCCGGCGCGCACCGTGCCGTTGAGAATCGCCGCCGTCGCGCGCTCCTCGCCGTCGAATACCCGGGCGCGCCCCTGGAATGTGAGGCCTTCTTTGCCGGTGATTTTGGCCACGGCGCCCTCCGGGGCTACGTTTCCCTTCAAAACAATCAGATGGCTGTTCTTCTTGATGGGATCGGACAGGGGGCGAACTACGTCTTGACCTTCGGGATAAGGACCTGTGGCCGCAAGATTCTGCGCCAGCGTCTGGCCGGTTACGGTGAGGCACTCACCATGGAGCAGATCCGCATCGAGCAGCATTTTCAGCAACGGCTGGATGCCACCGATCGCGATCAGCTCCGACATGAGGTAACGGCCGCTCGGCCGTACATCGGCCAGCACCGGCACCCGGTGGCCAATGCGGCTGAAATCCTCCAGCCGCAGCTTGACGCGCGCCTCGTGGGCGATCGCCAGCAGGTGCAGAACGGCGTTCGTGGAACCGCCCAGGGCGATGCTCACGGTGATCGCATTTTCAAACGCCTTGCGCGTCAGGATGTCGCGCGGTCGGATGCCGGATTCGATCAGCCGGACCACCGCGACGCCGGCGCGCTCGCAGTCCAGGCGCTTGGCGTCACTCACGGCCTCCTGCGCCGAGCTGCCGGGCAGCGACAGCCCCAGGGCTTCGATGGCCGAGGCCATGGTATTGGCCGTGTACATGCCCCCGCAGCTGCCCGGACCGGGGATCGCCGTGCGCTCGATCTCCAGCAGCTGGCCATCGCTCATCTTGCCGGCCGCGTGGGCGCCCACGGCCTCGAACACCGAGACGATGTCGCGGCGCTGCACGCCCGGCCTGATGGTGCCCCCGTAAACAAACGCGGCCGGCCGGTTCATGCGCGCCATCGCCATGGCGCAACCGGGCATATTCTTGTCGCAGCCGCCCACGGCGACAAAGCCATCAAAGCCCTCCGCGCCCACCACCGTCTCAATGGAATCCGCGATCACCTCGCGCGACACCAGCGAATACCGCATGCCCGGTGAACCCATCGAAATGCCGTCCGACACCGTGATGGTGTTGAACAGCACGCTCTTGCCGCCCGCCGCGTCGACTCCCGCTGCGGCGGCTCGGGCCAGTTCCGCAATGTGCATATTGCACGGCGTCAGGTTGGCCCAGGTGGAGGCGATTCCGACCTGTGGCTTGCTGAAGTCCCCGTCGCCGAAACCCACGGCGCGCAACATCGCGCGTGATGGCGCCTGCTTGGCCCCGTCAACCACCAGCCGCGAATAGCGGCGGGGATCGTGGGAAGCGCCCTTTTTGGTTCTGGATTTCGTGGCCATGGTCTCCTTATCCGAATCTCTGGCGAATCAGGCTGTACAGCGCCCGCACACACTGCGCCTCGGCGCCCACCGGGCGGCCGGGCCGCTCCTTGGGATTCCAGGCAAACAGATCCAGATGCAGCCAGGCGCGGGAAGTTGTTACAAATCGCTTCAGGAACAGCGCCGCAATGATCGATCCGGCGTACGGGCCGGCCGAGACATTACCAAGATCGGCGATGCGACTGCTGAACTCATCATCGTAGCCTGCCCACAGCGGCATGGGCCACAGTGGGTCGTGGGTCGCCTCTCCGGCGGCGCGTGCGCTGGCCAGAAGCGCCTCGTCCGGGCTGAACGCAGCCGGCAGCTCTGGACCCAGCGCCGTGCGTGCGGCACCGGTCAGGGTCGCCAGATCGATCAGCAGCTCGGGCGCCTCCGCGTCGGCCTCCGCCAGCGCATCGGCCAGGATCAGCCGCCCTTCGGCATCGGTATTGCCGATCTCGATGGTCAGCCCCTTGCGCGAGCGCAGGATGTCGCCGGGCCGATAAGACAGCGCATCGACGCTGTTTTCGACACACGGCAACAGGACCCGCAGCTGGATCGGCGCCTCCAGGCTCATGAGCAGGCTGGCCAGGGCCAGCGCGCAGGCCGCCCCTCCCATGTCCTTTTTCATCAGCAGCATCGCGGCACCCGGTTTCAGATCCAGGCCCCCGGTGTCGAAACACACGCCCTTGCCAACCAGTGTCACCCGCGGCGCATCGGCAGCCCCCCAGCGCAGGTCGACCAGGCAGGGCTCACGGGCACTGCCCGCACCCACCGCCCGAATCAGCGGAAAGCCCTGCGCGTCCAGCTCCGCGCCCACCAGCACCCGGCAGCGGGCGCCAAAGCGCGCCGCCAGGTCAAATCCGGCCTGGGCCAGTTCGGCAGGACCCATGTCATTCGCCGGCGTATTGATCAGGTCGCGGGCCAGCGTCGTGGCGTCCGCCGCGGCACGCACGTAGGGCAGGTCGGCACCGGGCGGTGCGATAAGCGCGGCGCGCGGCGCATTACCCGCGCTGCGGTAGCGGGTGATCCGATAGCTGCCGATCAACCACCCCAGTGCGAACTGGGTGGCTGCCGGCGCTCCCAGCGGGGTCACCACCTGATAGTGATCTCCGGGCAGCCGGTCGCTCAGGCCGGCGGCATGCCACAAAGTCAGGTCGTCGACCGCGCGCAGCGCACCCAGTCCAACGACCGCGCCGCCCACCTGCCCGGCCTCGCCGGGCAGCACCAGCACCCGCTGCCGCTCGGCCTGGAAATTGTTGGCGTGCAGCCAATTCACCACGGTGGCGGGCTGTTGCGCCAACCATGGGGCCAGTGTCGCCTCACTGAGCAGCCACAAGGGTCGCGCCGCGGGACTCGCCTCGGTCAACAACAGGTCTGGGCTCATCACAACTCCGAAACGCCGATTCGATTGACAATTTTGCACGAATTTGCTGACATTCGAGGTCAACGTTGCAGTGCCCGAATTCGCCGATGACCACCGGGTCACTCCACCAGGACCCTGCACCGGCCCCTAACCAGGGCGGGTGCGGGGTTTTTTATGCGCCCGGCATTTTGGCCGATGGGCGTGTGTCCAGCCGCTTAGGAGCGAAATAGAGATGAAGTTGTATTCGCAGAAGGACGTGAACAAAAAGGCGCTGCGCGGTGCGCGCATCGCCGTGCTCGGCTATGGCAGCCAGGGCCGTGCCCACGCCTTGAATCTCAAAGACAGCGGGTTCGACGTCGTCGCCGGCGTCCGCAAGGGCGGGCCGAGCTGGAAGAAGGCCAAGAAGGACGGCCTGGAAGTCGCAGAGCCGGCCAAGGCCGTCAGCGATGCCGACCTGATCGCGATGCTGGTGCCGGATCTGAACCAGGAAGCGCTGTACGGTGAAGTGATCGATGCCATCAAGAAGGGGGCGACGCTGTTGTTCGCCCATGGCTTCAACGTCCACTTCAAGCTCATCAAGCCGCGCCGCGATCTGGACGTGGTGCTGATCGCCCCGAAGGGTCCCGGTGACCTGGTGCGCCGCCAATACCAGCAGGGGCGCGGGGTGCCCTGTCTGATCGCGGTCGCGCAAGATGCCACGGGTCATGCGCACGACCGCGCCCTCGCCTACGCCCACGGCATTGGCGGCACGCGCGGCGGGGTGCTCGATACGACCTTCGCCGAGGAGACCGAGACGGATCTGTTCGGCGAACAGGCCGTGCTGTGTGGCGGCGCCACGGAGCTGGTGGTCAAGGGCTTCGAGACCTTGGTGGAGGCTGGCTATCAGCCCGAGGTCGCGTACTACGAGTGTCTGCATGAGCTGAAGCTCATCGTCGACCTGCTGCACGAGGGTGGCATCACCAAGATGCACCAGTTCATCTCCGATACGGCCAAGTACGGCGACCTGACGCGCGGCCCGCGCATCGTCAACGAGAAGACCAAGAACGAGATGCGCAAGATCCTCAAGGAAATCCAGACGGGCAAATTCGCCCGCCAGTGGATTGATGAGAACAAGTCCGGCCAGAAGGAGTATCGCAAGATGCTCAAGCAGGACATGGACCGGCAGATCGAACGGGTGGGCGCAACCCTGCGCGCCAAGATGCCCTGGCTGAACGACCGCCGAGCTTAATCAAACATGCCCAAGACCATGTTCCAGAAGGTTTGGGAGCAGCACGAAGTGGCTCCCGAGACCGCCGACACCCCGGCGGTACTGTACATCGACCTGCATCTGATTCACGAAGTCACCACGCCGCAGGCATTCGAGGTGCTGCGCCGGCAAGGCCTGTCCGTGCGCCGCAAGGATCTGACCCTGGCGACCATGGATCACTCCACGCCGACGCGCACGGAACAGGTGTTCGGCGGCGTGCCGGTGGTGCAGTCGGCGGCCGCCCGGCAGGTGGAGCAGTTGGAGCGCAATTGCGCCGCCGCCGGCATTGAACTGCTGGACATGCGCAGCGAGCTGCGCGGCATCGTACATATCATCGGACCGGAGCTGGGCCTCACGCGCCCCGGCCGCACCATCGTGTGCGGTGACAGCCACACCAGCACGCATGGTGCATTTGGCGCACTGGCCTTTGGCATCGGTACCACGGAGGTGGGCCACGTGTTCGCGACGCAGTGCATACTGCAGCGCCGGCCGAAGACTTTCGCCATCAATGTGATCCAGAAACTGCCTGCGGGTGTCACGGCCAAGGATCTGGTGCTCGCGATCATCGGCGAGATCGGGGTCGAGGGCGGCACCGGACATGTGCTCGAATACCGTGGCGAGGGGATTCGCGCGCTGGACATGGAAGAGCGCATGACCGTGTGCAACATGTCCATCGAGGCCGGAGCGCGCGCCGGCATGATCGCCCCGGATGAGACCACCTTCGGCTATCTGTCGGATCGGCCGCGCTCCCCCAGTGGGGCGGCGTGGGAACGCGCCGTCGAACGTTGGCGTGCGCTGCCGACGGATCCGGGTGCGACCTTCGATCGCGAACACACCGTGGATGCCGCGACCCTGGCACCGATGATCAGCTATGGCACGCATCCGGGCATGGTCATCCCCATCACCGGCTCGGTACCCACCCGCAAGGGCGACCCGGTTTTCGACAAAGCCCTGGCCTATATGGGCTTCCAGGCCGGGCAGGCCGTCCGTGACCAACCCGTCAATGTGGTGTTCATCGGCAGCTGCACCAATGGCCGCCTCGGTGATCTGCGCGGCGCCGCGCAGCTGCTGCGCGGTCGCAGGATCGCAGCTTCCGTGCGCATGCTCGTGGTGCCGGGCTCCCAGCAGGTGAAGGCGGCGGCCGAGGCCGAAGGACTGCATAAGATCTTCATCGACGCGGGTGCGGAATGGCGCGAGTCGGGGTGCTCGATGTGCATCGGCATGAACGGTGACACCGTCGCGCGCGGTGAATATTCGGTCAGCACCAGCAATCGCAATTTCGAGGGTCGCCAGGGCACCGGTGCGCGCACCCTGCTCGCGAGTCCGCTGACCGCGGCCGCCAGTGCCATCCGCGGTCGGGTTACCGATCCGCGTGAGCTGCTGGGCGATAAACATTGATGGACAAGATCACGACCATCCGCTCGCGCACGGTGGTACTGCCGGCCAGCAACATCGATACCGACCAGATCATCCCGGCGCGTTTTCTGACCACGACCACGCGCATCGGGCTGGGCAAGCAGCTGTTCTCCGACTGGCGCTATGGGCCCGACGGCAGCGCAAAATCCGACTTCGTACTGAACCAGCCGGCGGCTGCCGGCTGCCAGGTTCTGGTCGCGGGCCGCAACTTCGGCTGTGGCTCCTCGCGTGAACACGCGCCCTGGGCATTGCTCGATTACGGCTTCCGCGCCGTCATCAGCACCGAGATTGCCGACATCTTCCGCAACAATTCGCTGATGAATGGCCTGTTGCCCATCGTGGTCGACGAGGCCACCAGCCGTTGGCTCCTCGACAATCCGGGCAGCGAGGTCAGCATTGACCTGGCCAGCACCAGCCTGCAGCTGCCCAACGGCGTCAGCGTCAACTTCCCCATCGATCCGTTCGCCCGTTACTGCCTGCTCAATGGCGTCGATGAGCTGGGCTTCCTGCTGCAGCAGCAGGAGCGGATCACCGCCTACGAAGCGCGTTCCAAGGACAATTGAGTCATGCAGGCATCGATCACGGTCCTGGCCGGCGATGGCATCGGTCCGGAAGTTACGGCTGAAGGGGTGCGCTGCCTCACCACGGTCGCGCAGCGCTTTGGCCACCGATTCACCCTCGCGCACCAGCCCTTCGGTGGCGCCGCCATCGACCTGGTCGGGGAGCCGCTGCCGCAGGCGACCCTGGACTCCTGCCTGGCGAGCGATGCCATCCTGCTGGGCGCGATCGGCGGTCCGAAGTGGTCGGCGCCGCAGGCGAAGGTGCGTCCGGAAACCGGTCTGCTCGGCTTGCGCAAGGCGCTGGGGACTTTCGCCAACCTGCGCCCCGTCACCATTCACCCTGCCCTGCGCGCGGCTTCCACGCTGCGTCCGGAGGTGCTCGAGGGTGTCGACCTGATGTTCGTGCGCGAACTCACCGGCGGCATTTACTTCGGCGCGAAAACCCGCACCGCCGACCAGGCGACGGATCTTTGCAGCTACACCGTGGCCGAAGTCGAGCGCGTGACGCGCGTGGCCTGCGGGCTGGCGCGCGCACGGCGCGGCAAGGTGACCTCCATCGACAAATCGAATGTGCTGGAGACTTCGCGCCTGTGGCGCGAGGTGTGCACACGGGTGGTGCGCACGGAATTCCCCGAGATCCAGCTCGAGCACATGCTGGTGGATGCCGCCGCCATGCACCTGATCCGCCGGCCGCGCGATTTCGATGTGCTGCTCACCGAGAACATGTTCGGCGACATCCTCACCGATGAGGCCTCGATGCTGGCCGGCTCGCTGGGCCTGCTGCCCTCGGCCTCATTGGGCGACGGCAGCCGCGGCCTCTACGAGCCCATTCACGGCTCGGCGCCGGATATCGCGGGCCAGGGCATCGCGAATCCCTACGGCACTTTGTTGAGCGTGGCGCTGCTGCTGCGGCACTCACTGAAGCTGCACGAGGAGGCCGCACTGGTCGAAAAAGCCGTCGCCCAGGCCATTGGCGAGGGCGCCTGGACAGCGGACATTGCCATTGCCGGCAGCCGCAGTGTCGGTACCCGCGAGGTGGGCGAGCGCGTCGTGGCGATCCTGGCGCAGCGCTAGCGCGTCACCTGACGCGCGCGCTCCAGGCCTGCTGCGAGATCATCGCGCAGGTCATCGTACGCTTCGATCCCCACCGACAGGCGCAGCAGACCTTCCGTCAGGCCCGCGCGCTGGCGTGCCTGCGGATCCATGGCGGCATGGGTCATGGTGGCCGGATGTGCGATCAGGCTCTCGACTCCCCCCAGGCTCTCGGCCAGGGAGAAGTACTTCATCTGCGACACCAGCGCGCGTACCGCCTCGTGCCCACCGGCGATTTCCAGCGTCACCACCGCGCCAAAACCCTGCTGCTGTCGGGCCGCGACCTGATGGCCCGGATGGCCGCGCAGACCGGGATAGAACACCCGGTTCACGCCCGGCTGCGACTGCAGCCATTCGGCCAGGCGGCCGGCATTGCGCCCGTGATGTTCCAGACGCGCGCTCAAGGTACGCAGCCCGCGCAGCGTCAGGTAGCTGTCGAAGGCAGCGCCCGTCAGCCCCAGGCAGTTCGCCCACCAGCTCAGCCGCTCATGCAGTTCGGAGCTGCCCGCAACCACCGCCCCACCGACCACATCACTGTGGCCGTTGAGGTACTTGGTGGTGGAGTGCACGACAATGTCCGCGCCCAACGCCAAGGGCTTCTGCCACAGCGGCGACAGGAAGGTATTGTCGACGGCGACCAGCGCCCCGGCCGCATGACCCTGTTCGGCAACCTGCGCAATATCGGTGATGCGCAGCAAAGGATTGCTGGGCGTTTCGATCCACAGCAGTGCGACGGGCTGTGACAACGCCGCGCGCACGGCCGCCGCATCGTCAAAGTCCACGAAGTCGCATTTGAGTTCGCCGCGGCGCCGCCAGGCATCAAACAGCCGATAGGTGCCGGCGTAGCAATCATGCGGCGCGACGATGCGCGCCCCGACGGGCAGCAGATGCCCGACGAGGGTGATGGCGGCCATACCGGTCGCGAGGACCGTGGCGCCAACGCCGCCTTCCAGGTCGGCCAGCGCCTTGCCGAGCAGGTCACGGGTGGGATTGCCGCTGCGTGAATAGTCGTAGGGGCGCTTATCGGCAAACGCGCGAAATGCATAGGTCGTGGACAGATGAATGGGCGGCACCACGGCACCCGTGCCCTCATCACTGCCCAGGCCCGCGCGCACCGCCTGCGTCACCGGATCCGGTCCAAGGCTCATCCCACACCGCCCAGCACGCTCGAGAAAATGCTTCGCAACTGATCTGTTTCCTTCAAAAAAGCGTCATGGCCGAATACCGAGGAAATCTCATGCAACCGGCCCTGCTGCAGGCGCGCCACCATGGCGCGGATGTCCGGCAGCGGCACCAGGCGATCCTCCCGAATACCCACCACCGTGGTCGGCACGAAAATGCGCGCGACATCCACGCGATGCAGGTCGATGGACTCCGAGAGGCACAGGAACGATTCCGGACAGTGCTGGGCCGCGTAGTCGCGGCCGCGCGCGGCCAGGTACTGCTCCACCGGAAACTCGAAGCGACCCTCGATGAGCTGTGCAGGCCCATCAAAGCGCGCCGCGAACTCCTCCGCCGAACGATAGGTGGTCATCGCCAGCGCCCGCGCCAGCTCCATGCCCAGTGCCGGTCGGCCGCTCTCGATACCGAAGCGGACCATGCGCCGCTGGGTACTGCGCCAGGCACAGGACATCGGATGGGCGCGATCCGGGGCGCCGATCACCAGCAGCTTGGCGACCCGGTCCGGAAAGCGCTCGGCGAAGGCGAGGCCCACCATGCCGCCATAGGAGCCTCCGGCAATGGCGCGCAGGGCATCGATCCCCAACGCATCCAGCAGCTGTTCCAGCACGCGCGCCTGGTCGTAGGTGGAAATACTGGGGAAATCGGTGGCGCCGGCGACCGGGCCGGTGGTCTCGCCACTGCCCCCCAGGAAATCGAAACTGAGGATCCGCCAGCGGTCACTGTCCAGGGGCTTGCCCGGGCCTGCGATGTCGGACCACCAGCCCGCGCGCGGATCGGCGGTCAGACATACCCGGCGGTGGGCCGAGATGCCGCCCAGTGCGCATACCACTGGCGCCTCTTCCGGGCCCGTCATGCGCCAGGCGATGCGGATGTCGGCCAGCTCCCCGTGATGATGCAGCGCACGGCTCCCGGCCAGCTCCAGGATGCCCTCGCGAATCGGGGGCGACGCCACCGGAGCCGGGGCGTGCAGGGAGGTCACGCGCGAGGCACGCGTGCCTGGGGATAGAACCTCAATTTTGGCAGTCATTTGGGCACTCCGCCGACCAGGGCTCGCAATACAACCGATACCCCT
The DNA here is from genome assembly GCA_035485475.1 of Steroidobacteraceae bacterium. Classification (GTDB taxonomy): domain Bacteria; phylum Pseudomonadota; class Gammaproteobacteria; order Steroidobacterales; family Steroidobacteraceae; genus DAIDKA01. Next base: position 32,552 of record DATHOA010000212.1, read on the forward strand.
GCGGAACACCCGCACGCCTTGGGCGGGTTAATCGGGTCCATCCCCGACCGCGCAACAACGCGGCCCGGGCCACTCCGATCGCTCATCTACCGCCCCGCTCAAGTGCGGGTCGCAGGAGTTGGCACCTTCCCGAGCTGGTTAGGCTCGGCGGTTGCCCCGGCGTCGAAGGGCCTTATCCCTCAGCCGGTCTCGATGAGCACTCGAAGTCTAGGCGGGGTGCCGCGGCAGCGTCAAGGCCAGGATTGCTCGAAATGATCCGACATAACTGGTCAGCGGACCCGGCCGGGCGCACCCCGGCGTCTCTTTATCCGGCCGGCCGTCTTCTGTGCTAATGTATTAGCGTACTGTTACGTTGGAACGAGACGCCCGCCATGAAAAGCCACCGCAATGTGTCCGCCAGCCAGGAAGCTGCGGCCGAACGCAACCTGTTCGCCGCCGTCGCCGCGCTGCGCAGCGGCGATGAATGCCGGGCTTTCTTTCGCGACCTGTGCACGCCGGCGGAAATCCAGGCCATGGCCGACCGCTGGGCCGTCGTCGACTGGCTGATGCGTGGCGTGCCCTACCGTGAGATCAACCGCCTGACCGGCGTCAGCGTCACCACCATCAGTCGCGTGGCGCGCTGCCTGGCCGATGGCAATGGGGGCTACTCGCTGGTGCTGCGGCGTACCAAGGGCGCGCGCCGCAATGATTCCACCCGCCGCCCGGAGGCCGTCCGTCATGGATAAGGACACCCGCCTGAAACTGGCCGTACAGAAGTCCGGACGCCTCACCGACCCGTCGCTGGACCTGCTCAGCCGCTGCGGTCTGAAGTTGTCGCGTGGCAAGGACCAGCTGATGGGTTTTGGCGAGAACATGCCGCTCGACGTGCTGTTCGTACGCGACGATGACATCCCGGACCTGGTCCAGGAGGATGTGTGCGACCTGGGGCTGGTCGGCCTCAACGTGCTGGAGGAAAGCCGCCTGGAGCTGGCCTCGCGCGGCCAGCCGGCGCTGTTCCAGACCGTGCGCAACCTGGAGTTCGGCCGCTGCCGCCTGGCCGTCGCCGTCCCGGATGGGGTGCAGTTCACCGGGCCTGCCTGGTTGCAGGGCAAGCGCATCGCCACCACCTATCCGTACATGCTCGCCCGCTTCCTCAAGCAGCATGACCTCGCGGCGGAAATCGTGGTGCTGTCAGGGGCCGTGGAGATTGCGCCGCGGCTGGGGCGGGCCGATGCGGTGTGCGACCTGGTCTCCACCGGCTCGACGCTGCAGGCCAATCACCTGCGTGAAGTGTTCACCGTGCTGGAGAGCCACGCCGTGCTGATCCGCACGCCGCTGGCGCTGGCGCCCGCCAAGGACGAATGGGCCGAACGGCTGCTGATGCGTATCGATGGTGTGCAGCAGGTGAAGGAGAGCAAGTACATCATGTTGCATGCGCCGCGCTCGGCGCTGGCGGAAATCCGCCGCCTGCTGCCCGGCAGCGAATCGCCCACCATCATTCCGCTCGAGGGCCACCCCGACCGTGTCGTCGTGCACGCGGTGTGCCGCGAAAACGTGTTCTGGGAAACCCTGGAGAGCCTGAAGAAGGCCGGCGCCAGTGCAATGCTGGTGCTGCCGGTCGAGAAGATGCTGGTGTGACCATGCGCATTCTGTACTGGCAGGACCTCGATACGGCACAGCGCCGCGCGGCGCTGGCCCGTCCGGCGTTTGCAGCCCGGGCCGACATCGCCGCCGATGTGGCACGCATCATCGGCCAGGTGCGCGCCGAGGGCGATGCCGCGCTGCTCGCCCTCACCGAGCGCTTCGATGGCGTGCGCCTGGACACGCTTGGCGTCAGTGCCGGGGAATTTGCCGCGGCCCGCGCCAAACTGACCGCGGTGCAGATCGCCGCCCTGGAGCGGGCGATCGACAATGTCGACAAGTTCCATGCCGCCCAGCAGCTGCAACCGCTGTCGCTGCAGACCAGTCCGGGGGTGCGCTGTGAGCGCGTGGTGCGCGCGATCAATGCCGTGGGCCTGTACGTGCCGGCAGGCTCCGCGCCCCTGCCCTCCGCCGTGATCATGCTGGCCGTACCCGCGCGCCTGGCTGGCTGTCCGCAGCGCGTGCTGTGCACGCCACCGGCCCGCGACGGCGGCGCGAATCCCGCGGTGCTGGTCGCCGCGCAGCTGTGCGGCATCGACACCGTCTTCAAGGTGGGCGGGGCCCAGGCGATCGCGGCCCTGGCCTATGGCAGCGCAACCATCCCGAAGGTCGACAAGATCTTCGGCCCCGGCAATGCCTGGGTGACCGCGGCCAAGCAGCAGGTCGCGGCCGATCCGGACGGCGCCGCCGTAGACATGCCCGCCGGCCCGTCGGAAGTACTGGTCATCGCCGATGACAGCGCACGCCCGGCTTTTGTGGCCGCCGATCTGCTGGCGCAGGCCGAACATGATCCGCAATCCCAGGCCATTCTGCTCACGACCTCGGACACGCTGGCCACCGCGGTGCTCGCCGAAGTCGAACGGCAGATGGCACGGCTGTCCCGCCAGGCGATTCTGGTGCAGTCCATGGCCGCCAGCCGCTGTATCGTCGTACCGGACCTGGCCAGCGCCATCCAGGTCTGCAATGACTATGCGCCGGAGCATCTGTTGCTGCAGATCCGCCAGCCGCGCGCCTCCCTGAGCCAGATTCGTAACGCCGGCTCCATATTTCTCGGCGACTGGTCCCCCGAGCCGCTGGGCGACTATTGCTCCGGAACCAATCACGTGCTGCCGACCTATGGCTATGCGCGCGCCTACAGCGGCCTGTCATTGCTCGACTTCAGCAAGCGCATCACGGTGCAGGAGCTCACCCCCGACGGCCTGCGCGACTTGGGGCCGGTGGCTGCGACGCTGGCGCAGCTTGAAGGACTGGACGCGCATGCCGCGGCCGTCGAGTGCCGACTGGCGGCGCTGGAGACAGGCTCGTGAGCGCGCTGTCGCCCACGGCGATTGCCCGCCCGGACATCATCGGGCTGGAGCCCTACGAGCATGCCCGTTGGGATCCGACGCTGGAGCGCCTGCATGCCAATGAGCTGCCCTGGCGCAGCAGCGGCGATGCCAGCGTGGCCGGCCTGAACCGCTATCCGGAACCGCAGCCGCGCGAACTGGTCGAGCAGCTCGCAGACCTGTACGGCCAGCCGCCGGGGAACGTACTCGTGACCCGCGGCAGTGATGAAGCCATCGACCTGCTGACCCGCGCCTTCTGCCGCGCCGGAACCGACGAGGTGCTGGTGTGTCCACCCACATTCGGCATGTATGCCGTGGCGGCCCGCATCCAGGGCGCCGGCGTGCAACGCGTGCCGCTCGATCTGGCGCAGGGTTTTGCCTACGATCCGGCCGCGGTACTGGCCGCGTGCACCCCCACCGTGAAGCTGGTGTACGTATGCTCGCCCAACAATCCCACTGGCAACCTCGTTGCGGAAAGTACCATCCTGCACCTGGCCGAGCAGCTCGCCGGGCGGGCGCTGCTGATCGTCGATGAGGCGTACATTGAATTCGCCGGCGTCGCCAGCTGCGCGCGTCACCTGGCGACGCATCCCTGGCTCGTGGTGCTGCGCACGCTCTCCAAGGCCTACGGCCTGGCGGGCGCACGCTGCGGCGTCGTGCTGGCGCACGCCGAAATCGTGGCACTGCTGCGCCGGATCATCGAGCCGTACAATCTGACGCAGTTGAGCATCGAGGCGGTGCTGCGGGCCCTGCAGCCGGTGGCGCGCGCCGTCACCCACGAGTGCGTGGCTTTGATCCAAAGCGAACGGGCGCAGCTTGCGGCCGCGTTGTGCGACAGTGCGGCGGTGGTACGGGTGTGGCCCAGCGCGGCCAACTTTGTGCTGGTCGAGTTCAAGGATCCGCAGCGGGCATTCGATCGGGCCTGCGCGGCGGGTCTGCTGGTGCGTGACGTGCGCCGGCACGCGGGTCTTGAGCGGGCCCTGCGGCTCACGGTCGGCACGCCCGAGCAGAATCAACGCCTGATTGCAGCCCTGTGTGCGGAGGCGCTCTGAATGAACTCATCCACCGCGGTACTCTTCATCGATCACGACGGCACCCTGGTCGAGGAGCCCGCTGACCGGCAAGTCGACAGCCTGGAGAAGATCCGCTTCATGCCCGGAGTGTTCGCGGCGCTCAATGAGCTGGCGGCTGCGGGCTTCCGTCTGGTCATCGTCTCCAACCAGGACGGACTGGGCGGCCCGAGCCATCCGAGCGCCCGGTTCGAACAGGCGCATCAGTTCATCCTGGAGGCCTTCCGTTCCCAGGGCGTGCAGTTCGAGAAGGTATTCATCTGCCCGCACCTGCCCGCGGACGGCTGTGACTGCCGCAAGCCGCGCACCGGCCTGCTGCGCGAGTTCCTGCGCGAGGGCCAGGTGGATCTGGCGGCGAGCGCGGTGATCGGCGATCGCGACACGGATCTGGAACTGGCGCGCAACATCGGCACGCGGGGCCTTAGGGTTCGACTGGGCGGCGGCGCCCATGAAACCTGGCCCGCCGTCGTGCATGAACTCACGGCGCGCCGTGCGACGATCGAGCGCACGACCAAGGAGACCCGCCTCTCGGTTGCCGTGGACCTCGATGCGACCGCCCCGGTCAGCATCACCACGGGCATCGGCTTCTTTGATCACATGCTCGAACAGCTCGCCAAGCATGGTGGCTTCGCCATGTCGCTGACTTGCCGGGGTGATCTGGCGGTCGATGAGCATCACACCGTGGAGGATTGTGCCCTGGGCGTCGGCGAAGCCCTGCGCAAGGCGCTGGGGCGCAAGCTCGGCATCAACCGCTATGGTTTCCTGCTGCCCATGGACGAGGCGCGTACCCAGGTCGCCATCGATCTGTCGGGGCGCGCCTTCGCCGTGTTCGAAGGCCGCTTCGGGCGCGAGGAAGTGGGTGGCCTGGCGACCGAACTGGTGCCGCATTTCTTCCGCTCGCTGGCCGACAGCCTCGGAGCCGCCATCCATATCAGCGTCACCGGTGAAAACTCACATCACATGATCGAAGCCTGTTTCAAGGGCACGGGCCGTGCGCTGCGCCAGGCTTTCCGCCGCGAGGGGCGCGAGCTGCCCAGCACCAAGGGTGTGCTGTGACCCTCGACGTTGCCATCATCGACAGCGGCGGGGCGAACCTCGCCTCGTTGCAATTCGCCCTCGAGCGGCTGGGTGCGCAGGCCGTGGTCACCAGTGATCTGGAGGTGATCAGCGCGGCACCGCGGGTGCTGCTGCCCGGCGTAGGCTCGGCACTCGCCGCCATGCAGCGCCTCAACGCCAGTGGTGTCGCGGCGCATCTGCCGCAACTGAAGCGACCGGTGCTCGGCATCTGCCTAGGCATGCAGCTGCTGTTCGCGAAGTCGGAGGAAGGTCCGGCGCAGTGCCTGTGTGTCCTGCCGCAAACGGTGCGCAAACTCAGCCCCGCGCCCGGCCGCCCGGTGCCGCATATGGGCTGGAACCGTCTGCATATCCTGCAGCAGGATCCATTGCTGGAGGGGGTCGCCGAGGGCGAATACCTCTACTTCGTGCACAGCTACGCCGCGCCGCTGACGCACAGCACGCTGGCGAGCGCCGACTACGGCGTGCCCATCGCGGCGGTCGTGCGCAAGGACAACTTCTGGGGCACCCAGTTTCATCCGGAGCGCTCGACCAAGGTCGGCGCGCGCATTCTTGCCAACTTCCTGAGGCTCACCTGACGTGCTGCTGATTCCCGCCATCGATCTGCGCAACGGGCGTTGTGTGCGTCTGTTCAAGGGCGACTTCGCCGCCGAAACGCGCTATGAGTTTGAGCCGCACGAGCTGCTGCAACGCTATCGCGACATCGGTGCGACCTGGCTGCATGTCGTGGATCTGGATGGCGCGCGCGATGGCACCTTGGCCAATCGCAGCATAATCGTACGGCTGGCCTCGCAGTCCGCGGTGAAAATCCAGGTCGGCGGCGGCGTGCGCTCCGGCACGGTCATCGATGATCTGCTGCGCAATGGGGTCGCGCGCGTCGTCATCGGCAGTCTTGCGGTCGAGCAGCCGCAGCAGGTGATCGCGTGGCTGAATCAATTCGGCGCAGCGCGCGTGTGCCTCGCCTTTGACATCCGCAATGATGCGGCCGGGGTGCCGCGCGTGCACACCCGCGGCTGGACCCAGGGCGGTCAGTTGAGTCTGTGGCAGGCGCTCGAACCCTTTGCGCCCCACGGACTGCAGCACGTACTGTGCACCGACATCGACCGCGACGGCGCCCTGACCGGCCCGAGCCTGGATCTTTATCGCGAAGGCCTGCGGCGCCATCCGCAGATTTCCTGGCAAGCCTCCGGCGGGGTACGCGACGCCGCCGACCTCACCGCGCTCGCGCAACTGGGTATGACGGCAGCCGTCAGCGGCAAGGCCCTGCTCGAAGAGCGCATGACCCCTGAGGAGCTGCGGCCATTCTTGCCAAACGCATAATTCCCTGCCTGGACGTGCGCGACGGCCAGGTCGTCAAAGGGGTGCGCTTCCGCGACCACAAGGTCGTCGGTGACATCCTGGATCTCGCCGCCCGCTATCGCGACGAAGGCGCCGATGAGTTGGTGTTCTACGACATCACCGCCAGCCCCGAAGGCCGTTCGGTGGACCGCGGCTGGGTGAGCAAGGTCGCCCGCGTGCTCGACATTCCCTTCTGCGTGGCCGGTGGCATCAGCTCCGTCGCCGATGCCGAAGCGGTGCTCAATGCCGGGGCCGAAAAAGTCTCGATCAATTCCCCCGCGCTGGCCAATCCGGATCTCATCAATGCCTTGAGTGGGCGCTTCGGCGCACAGTGTGTGGTGGTGGGCATCGACAGTCAGACCTCCCCGGCAGGCTATGGCGTCTACCAGTTCACGGGCGATCCGAACCGATCGCGCGACTCCGGCCGGGACACGCTCTCGTGGGTGCGTGAAGTCCAGGACCGCGGCGCCGGGGAAATCGTGCTCAACTGCATGGCCAGTGATGGCGTGCGGCGCGGTTACGACATTGCCCAACTGCGCGCGGTGCGCAAGATCTGTCGCGTGCCCTTGATTGCCTCCGGCGGCGCGGGCTCGTCCGAGCACTTCCGCGACGCCTTCGAGCAGGCCGGCGTGGATGCGGCACTGGCTGCCAGTGTGTTCCATTCCGGCGCCATCGCCATTCGGGATCTGAAGGCCGGGCTGCTGGTCGCCGGCATCGAGGTGCGTCCATGGCCCTGACTTCCGACCCCGCTGATCTGTCCCGGCTGGATTTCAGCAAGAGCGCGGGCCTGCTGCCGGCCATCATCCAGCATGCCGACACGGGCGCCGTGCTGATGCTCGGGTACATGAATGCCGAAGCGCTCGCCGCGACCCAGGCGCGCGGGCGAGTGGTGTTCTACAGCCGCAGCCGCCAGAGGCTGTGGGAAAAGGGCGAGACCTCCGGCCACACCCTCACCGTGCAGGCTATCCGCATCGACTGCGACGCCGACACCCTGCTGATCAGCGCGCGTCCCCTCGGACCCACCTGCCATGAGGGCACGACCACCTGTTTCGGGGATGCCGCACTGGCCGGTGCGACGCGCCTCGGGTTCCTCGCGCAACTGACCGCCATCATCGAGCAGCGCAGCCACGAATCTGCGGATCACAGCTACACCGCCAAGCTGCTTGCCGGCGGCGTTGCCCGTATGGCGCAGAAGGTGGGCGAGGAAGGCGTCGAAGTGGCACTGGCCGCAGTTGCACAGTCCGATGACAAGCTGATTGGCGAATCAGCCGATCTGCTGTTTCACCTGATGGTGTTGCTGAAAGCGAAAAATCTGCAGCTCGAAGCCGTGGTCACGGAGCTGGCGGCGCGACATGCGGGGCGCGCAGGTCCTGGATGACGCGTCCGTACTTGGCGATTTCCTCATCATGTGGCAGGTCCCGCCACGGTTCGCGCAGCGCCTCCGCATACCAGGCCCGCATGCACTCAAGGTCCAGCATCCGCGCCACGTAAGCCATCGATGCGGCATCCAGCGCCAGGTTGTACGTTTGGATGCGGAACACGACGGGTGCGAAGAATGCATCGACAGCGGTAAACGCGGAACCGGCGAGGAAGGGTCCGCCGAAGTGCTCCAGGCCATCGTTCCAGAGCGCGCCGATCCGACTCAGGTCGGCGGTCAGTGCCGCGGTCGTGCTGTGCAATTGCACGCGTAGCGCGCAACTCATCGAACAACGACTGCGCAGCTCCGTGAAGCCGGCATGCATTTCCGCGCAAGCACTGCGCGCCCAGGCACGCGCGTCGACCGCTTCCGGCCACACGCCCGCGTAGTGCTCGGCCAGGTACTCCACGATCGCCAGCGACTCCCACACCGTGATGTCGCCATCGACCAGACAGGGCACCTTGCCGCTCGGTGCGATGCGTCGGTAGGCCGCCCAGTCGGCCGCCCGATGAAACGGGATCAGGCTTTCCGTGAAGGGGATCTTCAGTTCGCGCAGCAACGCCCAGGGCCGCAGCGACCAGGAGGAGTAGTTCTTGTTGGCGATATGCAGCGTGTACATGGGACCTTGAGTCTACTGTGCGCTGAGCTCATCCGCGCGATGCTGTGCTTCGGCCGCTTCGCCATTGCGGTTGCGCGCCTTGAGCGATTCGGCGATCAGGTGCCAGGAGGCGGACTGGGCGTGCGGGTCGCCCGTCGACAGCTGCAACGCCTTGTGACCGATGCCGCCGGCCTGTTCGAAGTGACCGGCTGATTCGTGGATCTCGCCAAGCTCAATCCACAGCAGCGGGTTATCCGGCTCGATGCGCAAGGCGCGCTCGATGCTGCTGATGGCCAATTGTGGATCACCGCCGGCGGCTTGCCGATGCGCCTGGCCCACGAGTGCGGTCGCCGCGGCACCCAGGTGGAACTGGCGGGTCGCGGGCGCAGGAGCCGTCGCAGGCGGCGGCGTGGGTGCCGGGACCGGGACGGCGCCGGCCGGCGCGGCGGGATTGGGACTGGTCACGGATCCGCTGCTCGAGCCCGGCGCCGGCGGCACCGGCTGACCTGCGGGAGTCTCCACCGGCGTGCGGAACATCACGCAACCGCTCAGCTGGCACCCCACCACGGCGAGCACGAACAATCTCTTCATGATCGCGAACAACCTCAATGGTGGGTAATGCCCTGCAACCACTTGCCGGCCCGGTCCAGCAAGGTCGGCTCCGACTTGGCGCCGCTGCCCGCAGAACCGAACAGGGTGCAGCCCGGCGGCGCAGCGGGCGGCGTAAAGCTCAACGGTACGTAGACGGTCACAGGCTCTGGCGCGCAGCTGGCCGAAGGCTGATACCCGGTCTTAAAATCAATGGTAACCGGATGCAGAGTATCCGGCATGACACTCGACACCGATGTAGGACCAATCGCCGTCAGCAGCCGATCCCACACCCCCAGCGCGCCCGCCGAGCCGGTCAGTCCCGTGACGCGATCATCATCGTAGCCGACCCACACCACCGCGACCGCATTGCCCGCGAAGCCGGCAAACCAGCTGTCGCGCAGATCCGAGGAGGTCCCGGACTTGCCGGCCACCACGACCCCGGTCGGCAGGATCGACTGGGCAGCGACACCGGTGCCGCGCTGCATCACCTGCTCCATCATCATCTGGACCGCGAACACGGCATCCGGCTGGGCGACCGGCGCCACGTCGAGATTGAAGGCCTTGAGCGCCTTGCGGTCGGCGCCGAGCACGGCGCGCACCGCACGCAGATTGGTCTTGAATCCACCATTGGCCAGTCCCGTATACAACTGTGCGACATCCAGCGCAGTGAGCCCGAAGGTACCCAGCAGCAATGAGGGAATACGCGGCGGGTCCTCCTCGATGCCAAAACGCCGCAACGAGTGCCGCACCGTATCCAGGCCGATATCCATGCCTAAGTTGATGGTGGCGAGATTGAGTGATCGGGCCAGCCCCTTCACCATCGGAATCGGGCCGTTGATGTCGTGCTCGAAATTCTCCGGCGTCCAGTCCGGCCCACCGGGAATCTTGATGTTCACCGGTAGGTCCTGAATGATACTGGCCGGGTTGTAGCGACCGGTCTCGATGGCGGCCAGGTACACGAACGGCTTGACCAATGAGCCGATCGGCCGGCGCGCATCGAGCGCGCGATTGAAGCCATCAAAGCCCGCCTCGCGACCGCCGACCACGGCGGTCACATCCCCGCTTTGGGGCGCAGTCACCACCACCGAACCTTCGAGCGGGTCGCCCTTGGTCTTGTGCAGCTTGTCCAGGCGGGTGAGCTCGCGATCCAGGATCTTCTCTGCCAGCTCCTGGGTGCGTGGATCCAGGTTGGTGAACACCGTCAGTCCGGCCTCGGTGAGATCCTGTTCGCGGTAATCACGGCGCAGAGTGCGCCGTACCAGATCCAGGTAGGCCGGGTAGTAACCGCCCGAGCCACGTCCCATGACGCCCAGGGGGCGCGACTGCGCCGCCTGCGCATCGGCGGTCGCAATGATCTTCTGTTCGGCCATCAGGCCCAGCACCACGTTGCGACGCTTCAGGGCCCGATCCGGATGCCGGCGCGGATCGTAGTAGGACGGGCCGCGCGCCACCGCCACCAGGGTCGCGACCTGCGCCACATCCAGTTCGACCAGCGGCTTGCCGAAATAGAACTGACTGGCGAGCCCGAAGCCGCGGATGGCGCGGTCACCATCCTGACCGAGCTGAATCTCATTGATATACGCCGTCATGATGTCGGTCTTGCTGAAGTGCGCTTCCAGCAGCACCGCCATGATGGCTTCGCGGATCTTGCGGCCCGCCGTGCGGCGCGAATCCAGGAAGTAATTCTTCACCAGCTGCTGGGTGAGCGTGCTGCCCCCCTGTTCGAACTGCCCGGAGCGCGCGTCCACCCAGATCGCGCGCAGCACGCCCATGGGATCAATGCCGACGTGGCTGTCGAAATTACGGTCTTCCACGGCCTTCAACGCCGCCGGCAGCATCGGCGGCACCTGCTCGGGGGTGACGACGATGCGGTCCTCGCCATGAATCGGAAAGATGCTGCCGATGAGCAGTGGCTCAAAGCGCGCGATGGCCACTTCCTTGCCCATGATATCGGTAAGCCCGACGATACCGGCGCCGTTCGAGGCGACGTTCAGCACGGTCGCGGGGCGCATTTCATCGGCGAAGCGCGCCGCACGCAGATTGATCCGGAACCGGTCGCCCTGTCGCGAGTAGCTGCCCGGTTGGTCCGCCGGCTCCGCGCGCCGGTACTGCAGGCGCTGCAACTCATGTTCGAGGTCCGGGGCGGACAGATCCTCCCCCGCGTACAGCTCCAGCGGCGCGGCGTACACCTGCGCGGGCAGGGTCCAGCGCCGGCCCTCGAACTGAGTGGTGACGATGCGGTCCAGGTGCACCACATATACCGCCACTGCAATTCCACACAGCAGCACGATCGCCAGCAGGTAGCGCCAAATCTTCAGATACAAACCTCCTCGGCCGGTTCGCGCAGGGTGTAGCGCGAGCTCATGGCATGGCCATAAGCGCCGACATTCGCCACCAGCATTACATCACCGGACAGACTCGGTGGCAGCATGCGATCGTGCCCGAGGATATCGCCGCTCTCGCAGATCGGACCAACGATCGTGGCCTGCACCGTGGCCGGATCATCCACGCGGGTCAGATTCACGATCTCGTGGTAGGCGCCATACAGGGCCGGTCTGATCAGGGAGTTCATGCCGGTGGCCACGCCGATATAGGTCGTGTCGCCCTTGGACTTCAGCTGCGTCACCCGGGCCAGCAGCACCCCGGCGGCCGCCACCAGGTACCGTCCCGGCTCCAACCAGAAGGACAGCTGCGGATGCGCTGCCTTGACGCGGCCGAGCGCGGCATCCAGCTGCGCCAGATCCAGTTCGGCCTGACCCGCGCGCTCCGGAACGCCCAAGCCACCGCCCACATCCACGACCTTTACATCCGGGAAGCGGCGCGCCAGCTCGGTAAGCAACTCGGCAGTCTGCTCCCAGTTGCTGACCTCGAGAATGCCACTGCCGCTGTGCGAGTGCAGGCCCACGACCCGGGCGCCGGCAGTGCGGACCGACTCGGCCAGCGCGTCGAGCTCCGCGACGGGAACTCCGAACTTGGAATGTTCCCCGCCGGTGCGCACATGGCGATGGTGCCCGCGGCCCACGCCGCCATCGACGCGCACGAAAATGTCCTGGCCGGCGAACACCTTCGGCCAGTTTTCGATTGCGAACACACTGTCGAGCGTCACCTGCACGCCCTGCTCGAAGGCCCACCGGTACTCATCGCGACCGATGAAGTTCGGGGTGTAGAGGATGCGGCTGCGGTCAATCTGCGGTACTGCGGCCACCAGGTGTTCGATTTCGCCACGCGACACGCAATCGAAGTCCAGTCCCTGCGCATGGAACAGCCGCAGCACCTCGGGATGCGGATTGGCCTTCATGGCATACAGCACCCGTGAGGCGGACTTCACGCTCTTCAGGGCACGGGCGGCATTCTGCAAGGTGGCCCGGTCGTAGACATAGGCGCAGTCGCGACCGTCCATCACCCGCTGCAGGTCCTGACGGCGCGTCTTCCACCACGGGTCCGGGGGGGCCGGACCTGGCTCGCGGTTCTGCGGCGTGAACAATTGATCCCAGGTCGGCCCCAGGGCGCGGTCCGCCCGCGAGCGCGGAATCAGCAGTTCATGCAACTGCTCGACCAGCCGATCGCCCTGGCCTTCGTCCACGACGAACGTGAAGTTCAGATCATTGGCGGCCTGGCTCACCAGGTAGACCTGTTGCTCGGCAAACAACTCGAAGGCCTCACCCAGCTGGTGCAGGATGCCGCGGATATTGCGTCCCACGAGACTGACCGAAGCACACGGTCCGATCGCGCGGGCACGGCACAGACCCGACAGTACGGTGATCAGCGCATCGAGCTGCGCACTGTCCAGGCTATTGGCCGCCGGATCCAGGGACACCGTGACGTTGGTTTCCGAAGTAGACACGAGGTCCACGGACATGCCGTGGTCCTTGAAGATCTGGAAGGCGTCGGCGAGGAAGCCCACCTGGTGCCACATACCCGGGCTGTCGAGTGCGATGAGGGTGATGCCCTTCTTGATGCACACCGCCTTGACCTGCGCGCCGCTGTCACCGGCATCGGCACTGAGCACCGTGCCGGGAAGGTCCGGCACCTGGGTCGCCAGCACATGCAGCGGGATCTGGTACTGGCGCGCCGGCAGGATGCAACGCGGATGCAGCACCTTCGCGCCACTGCTGGCGATTTCCTGAGCCTCATCGTAGTGCAGGGAGCGCAGCTGGCGCGCACTGGGCGTGGAGCGCGGGTTGGCGCTGAACATGCCGGGAACGTCGGTCCAGATCTCCAGCCGCTCGGCACTGAGCTTGGCGGACAGGTAAGCCGCCGAGGTATCCGAACCCCCGCGACCCAGCAACACGGTATTGCCCTCCGCATCGCTGGCGATGAAACCCTGGGTGACCACCACCGGGCCCAGGGCATTCAACTGCTCACGGAA
>DATHOA010000213.1:0-22233 GCA_035485475.1 Steroidobacteraceae bacterium
CTGGGTATTTCGATCGTGGGCGGACTCATCGTCAGCCAGCTGCTGACCCTCTACACCACCCCGGTGATCTACCTGTACGTGCGGCGCATTGGCGCCAAGCGCCGCGCGCTCAAGCAGCAGCAGGAGCAGCTGCGGGGCCTCGCCGATGCGAACGGCGCAGCCGCCCTGTGAAACGGCTAGTGCAGGTGCATGCTGCCGACACCAAATAATCCAATCAGACCGACGATGATCAGGTAGATCGCCACGATGTAGTTGAGCAAACGCGGTGCCAGCAGGATCAGGACGCCGGCAATCAGTGCCACGAGCGGACCGATGCTTAAGCTCAAATGCAGATTCATGATGCTCTCCGACCCTGTCAGGCGTGGGTTAGTTGGTGGAGGGCCATCCTGCGCTGCACGAACCTAACTCTCAATGCCAAGGTGGCTGGCTCCCGAGTCAGCCACGTCCGATGAAGGGCATTTTGGTCGCCATGATGGTCATGAACTGGACATTGGCGGACAACGGCAGTGCGGCCATGCTCAGTACGGCCTGCGCCACGTGCTCCACTTCCATGAGCGGTTCAGGCGCGGCACTCGCCTTGGCGAGTTTGTCGGCAAGCTCCGTGCGGGCATTGCCGATATCGATCTGCCCGCAGGCAATGTCGTACTCGCGCCCGTCCAGGGAGGTCGACTTGGTCAGGCCCGTCATGGCGTGCTTGGTCGCCGTGTAGGCCGCGGAGCGGCTGCGCGGCGCATGCGCGGAGATCGAGCCGTTGTTGATGATCCGCCCGCCGCGCGGATCCTGATTTTTCATCATGCGGAAGGCCTCCTGGGTGCACAGGAAGGCTCCGGTCAGATTCGTGGCGACGACCGCGTTCCAGGTTGCCAGCGGCAGCTCCTCCAGCGGCACGGCCGGGGCGGTGATGCCGGCATTATTGAACAGTACATCCACACGCCCGAAGGCACGCTTGGTGTGGGCGAAGAGGGCCTGAACGGAACCCTCATCGGTCACATCACAGACCACGGCCAGGCCATTGCGACCGGCCGCACCGCCCGCCGCCAGCACCTCGCGCAGCGCCGCCTCGCGCCGTCCCGCCAGTACCACCCGATAGCCATCCGCCAGGAACGCCAGCGCGACCGCCCGGCCAATGCCACTGCCGGCACCCGTGATCACTGCCACCCGCAAAGTTGAACTCATCGATGCGACTCCCTTTCAAGCGGCGACGCTTCCGGGCGCCCCTGGCTGCCATTGTATGCGCGCCGGAACCTGAGACGTGCCTCGCAAATTCATGCAGTTGCGCTGAACATGTCGCATGCCTGTAATACCGTGGGTGCAGTCTCTCGCCCCGGCGACCCCGCGAGGCCAAACGTATGCCGCTCAGCTCCCTGTCCATCATCAATCTGCGACGCGACCTGTCGACGCGCTTCGAGAGCGCCACCCGGCAGTGGCTGGCCGCCCGCGCCGCCTATCGCCGGCTGCATGACTCCCACGTCAAGGACCTGTTTGCGCTGCGCGATGCGGCACAGCGCCTGGACCAGGTCGAGCGCGGACGCAACGCCCTGCTGCGCGATCTGAAAGCCCTTTCGGACTGACCCTGCAGGCAGGACCGGCCGCCCTTGCCCGACCCTGAGGGTCGTGCGATCCTTTTCCCGTGACCCACATCGTTATTGAGCATTCCTCGAACCTGCGCCGGCAGCTGAATCTGCCGAAGTTCGTCGAGGCCATGCGGCAGGCTGCCCTGGCCACCGGCATGTTCCCCTCGGGTGGCATGCGCACGCGGGCCTATGAAAGCGAGCCCTACTGCAATGCCGCGCGGCGGCCGGACAATACCTTCGTGCACCTGTGCATCTGCGTTGGGGAAGGCCGTGATCATGCGACCCGCCGCCAGGCCTGTGAGGAGATCTTCGCGGCGGCCTGCGAACAGCTGCGCGAGGTGCACGCCCGGGCGCCGCTGGGGATTTCGGTGGAGATGCAGGAACGCGATCCGGATCCCGGTCTCATGCAGGGCAATATCCACGACTACGTCCTAGCGGCGCCTACCCGCCGCTAGGACTGGAAAGGCCATTACTGCGGCGGAGTGTCCTGCGCACTGCCCTGCCCTTTGACATTGATGTCACCCGGGTTGGACAGTACGTACATCACGACCCGACGGTTCTTGGCACGCCCCTCGTCGTCCTTGTTGCTGGCCACCGGCTGGGTCTCCCCATAGCCCTTCGCAACCAGCTGATCCTCGGGAACCCCATCCATGATCAGGTAGCCGCGCACTGACTCGGCCCGGCGCTGCGACAGCTTGAGGTTGTAGGCAGGCTTGCCGACGCTGTCGGTGTGGCCCTGGATTTCCACCTTCACCCGCGGGTGCTGCTTCAGGCCCGCCGCCACACCATCCAGAATGGGCCGTGAATCCGCCGTGAGGTCGGACTTGTTGAAGGCAAAATTCACGCCCTCGATGGTGATGGATGCCTTGGCGGCCGGGAACGCCGGTGGTGGCGGCGGGGCTGGCGGCGGCGGCGGTGGTGGCGGCGGCGGCGGTGGTGGCGGCGGCTCTGCCGCTACCGGGGCTGGCGCAGCCACGGCGCTGCCGCCAAATGAATACTGAACGCCGACCATGTACAGGTAATCCTTGAGGTTGGCATTACCGGGGTCGGCCCAGCGCATTTTCAGCTCCGGACGCAGCGACAACTTGCTGGTCTTATCGCCGCTTTCCCACATCTTGACCATGAGGCCAACTTCCGTCTCGAGCCCGAGGCGGGTGTCATAACCGGGGTCGCCACCGCCGTTGAGCTTGTAGTCAGCGCGCACGGCGCCGACACCCAGTCCGATATAGGGCGACACCATCCCGCCGCGATTGCCGACCGCCAGCAGGTCCAGCGACAAGGCGTCCAGATTCAAATGGCCGGCGGAGGCCGGCGGCACCGTATGGGAGTCGATGTTCCCATTACCGCTGAATTCCATGTTGAAGAGGGGGCCCAGCTCGCGACCTACGGCGAGGCCGTAGGCGACGGAGTTGTGGTCAACGTCCCGACGGTAGTCGGGGGTAATGCCGCCCAGAAATGGCGCGACGTACCACTCGTCGCCATCCGCCGCGGCCGCCAATCCCGGCGCGGCCACGGCCAGCGCACACAGCCACAATGCTCGCTTATTCATGAATTCTCCCTTACCGATCGCGAAACGTTCCTGCGGCCGAGGCGCGCAGGCTGAAATACCATGCGTTGCAGGCTAGCAACGAAGTACGGCAGTGCGATATAGGAGTTTCTTGCGGAATGCTTGTAGGCGTTTTGCACCCGTTGCTTTTTTGCGCCAACAGGCGCGCGAGCATCAGGTTACAAAAAGATTCAACTCGAGAAATTCATGGACCTTGTCCAGGGCCACGCGGGTCTGCTGCGCCGTGTTGCGGTCGCGGATGGTGACACTGTGGCTGGCCGCACTCTCCCCGTCGACGGTGATGCAGTACGGGCAGCCGGCCTCGTCCATGCGCGCATAGCGCTTGCCGATGGCCTGCTTCACGTCGTGCTCGATCATGCCGCGGCGCCAGAACCGGCGTCGCAGGTCCTGATACAGCTTCTCGCTGATTTCCGGCATGCCATCCTTGTTGACCAGCGGAAATACCGCCGCCTTGATCGGCGCCACCCGTGGGTTCAGCAGCAGCAGCTGCGGACTGGCGCGCGCGGGATCCTCCGTGTAGGCCTCACACAGCAATGCCAGCACCCCGCGATCCAGCCCCGCGGCCGGCTCGATCACATGCGGCAGGTAGCGCTCGCCCTTGTGCCCGCCGTTGGGCAGCAGTTCGCCGCGCTCATTGTCGAAGTATTCGAGCTGCACGCGCGAATACTTCTGGTGTTGCGCGAGATCATAGTTGGAGCGATGCGCCACGCCCTCGAGTTCGCCGAAGCCGGGCGCGGTGAAGGGGAAGCGGTATTCCACATCCGAAGTCCCGGCGCCCTCCTTCGCGTAATGCGCCAGTTCGTCCCGCTCATGCACGCGCAGCTGCAGGTTTTCCCCGGCAAGGCCCAGGCCGCGCCACCACTTCATGCGCTGATCGCGCCAGAAGGCGTACCAGTCATGGGCCGAATCGGGATGGCAGAAGAACTCCATTTCCATCTGCTCGAACTCGCGGCTGCGAAAGGTGAAGTTGCGCGGCGTGACTTCGTTGCGGAATGCCTTGCCGACCTGCGCGATGCCAAACGGCACCTTCACACGAGTGGTGTCGATGACGTTCTTGAACTGCACAAAGATGCCCTGCGCGGTCTCCGGCCGCAGGTATGCCACATCATCCTCGGTGGCGGTCGCGCCCACGTAGGTCTTGAACATCAGGTTGAAGGCGCGCGGCTCGGTGAGCGTGCCGACCTTGTCCGCGTCCGGTGCCACCACATGGCTCCACTCCCCGTGCGGCAGCTGTGACAACGGCACCGCGCGCGCCTCGCCAAAGGCTTTTTCAGCCTTCTTTTTCTGCTTCTGCTCGCTGGCCGTATCGGGCATGAAGGCAAACAGCGGCTTGCCGTTGCGCTCACCGCTCACCGGAACGTACAGCATCAGATGATCGAATCGATAACGCTGCTTGGTTTCGCGACAATCCACCATCGGATCGCTGAAGCCGGCGATGTGACCGCTGGCCTCCCACACCCGCGGATGCTGGATGATGCTGGTGTCGAGCGGCACGATGCGCACCGGCTCCCCGTTCGGGCCCGGCTCGCCACCGCAGGGGTTGAGGACCATATCCTCCCACCAGGCATCACGCAGATTCTTCTTCAGCTGCGCGCCCAGCGGGCCGTAGTCCCAGAAGCCACTCTGGCCACCGTAGATCTCGGAGGCCTGGTAGATGAAGCCACGGCGCTTGGCGAGCGCCATGATCTTGTCCATGGACTTGGAGCCGACAATCGTCATCTCAGTGCCAGCTTCTAAGACTGGTTCACGAACTTGGTGACCAGGCAGGTCTCCAAACCTTCGGTGCCCTCCTCGGATCCATGGCCGCTTTCCTTGACCCCGCCGAAGGGCGACTCCGGCACGGAGATCTGAAAGCTGTTGATGCCGATCATGCCGGCTTCGATCTGCTCGCCGAGCAGGTTCACGGTGCGCGCGGAGCGGGAGAAGGCGTAGGCGGCAAGCCCGAACGGCAGGCGGTTGGCACGGGTAATGGCCTCCTCGAAGGAGGCGAAGGAGTTGATCAGCGCCACCGGTCCGAACGGCTCCTCGTTCATGATGCGGGCGGCTTCGGGCACATCGGACAACACCGTCGGCTGGAAGAAGTAGCCCTTGCCCGCGATGCGCTCGCCACCGGTGTGGAATTTCGCACCATGTTTGCGCGCATCGCTGAGCAGGCTGGCCATGGCCTCGAGGCGGCGCGGGTGCGCCAGCGGACCCATCTGCATGCCATCGATCAGGCCGTCGCCGACCTTCAGGGCCCGGGTGCGTTTGGTGAAGCCTTCAACGAATTTGCTGTAGATCGCCTGATGCACGTAGAACCGGGTCGGCGAAACACACACCTGGCCGGCGTTGCGGAACTTCGCGGCCACGGCCAGATCGAGCACCTGCTCCAGATCGACATCCTCGAATACCAGTACCGGGCCATGTCCACCCAGTTCCATGGTCGTGCGCTTCATGCCATCGGCCGCCAGCTTCGTCAGCTGCTTGCCCACGGGCACCGAACCGGTGAAATGTATGGCGCGGATGATCGGGGAGCTGATCAGATGCTCGGAGACCATCGCGGGCACCCCGAACACGACCGACAGGACACCCTTGGGCAGGCCCGCATCGAGCAAGGCACGGGCGACCTCGAGGGCGGAGGCCGGCGTCTCCTCGGCGGGCTTGAGGATGCAGGTGCAGCCGGCCGCCAGTGGCGCGCCGATCTTGCGGGCCGGATTGCCGAGCGGGAAATTCCAGGGCGCAAAACCTGCCACCGGACCCACCGGCTCCTTCAGCACCGTCATGCGCACCCCGGAAGCGCGCTGCGGCAGCACCCGTCCATAGGCGCGGCGCCCCTCCTCGGCATACCACTCGAAAATATCAGCGGCCATGCCCACCTCGATGCGCGTCTCGGCAAGCGTCTTGCCTTCCTCCTGGGTGGCAATGCGGGCGATATCATCGATGCGCTCGCGCAGCAGGTCCGCGGCGCGTTTGAGGATCCTGCCGCGCTCGTGGGGTGGCTTGGCACGCCAGGCCGGGAACGCATCGCGCGCCGCAGCCAGCGCCAGATCCAGATCCGCGTGGGTCGCCAACGGCAGCTGACCCAGCACCTCTTCGGTGGCCGGATTGACCACCGGAATGTGTTCGCGCTCCCCACCGGAGACCCATTCCCCACCAATGAGCAGACTAAGTTCAGGGTAGCGCGTGCGCAGCATGGCGATCTCCTACAGAAACGGTCCGCATGCTAACAAACCCCTGCCCGGCCGACCACGATTGGTGCAACTGACATATACTCCGGGCGCGCGGCCGGGCGCCGCTACGGGTGTGTATGTTGCTGTGGCTAAAGGCTTTCCACGTCATATTTATGGTCACCTGGTTCGCCGGGCTGTTTTATCTGCCGCGACTGTTCGTCTACCACGTCACTGCCAGCGACACGCTCAGCCAGGCGCGCTTCGTGGTCATGGAACGGCGGCTGTTCGTGATGACCACCATTGGCGGCGCGCTCACCGTGCTGTTCGGAATGCTGATGATCATGATGGCGCCGGGCTACATGACCCAGGGCTGGCTGCATGCCAAGTTGACCCTCGTGGTGCTGCTCATCGGCTACCACCTCTGGTGCCTGCCCCTGATGCATGCCCTGCGCGAGGGTCGCAACCGCCACTCGGAGCGCTGGTTCCGCCTTTTCAATGAAGCGCCCACCGTGCTGCTGGTCGTTATCGTCATCCTCGCAGTGGTCAAACCCGGATTCGGCTGAGGCCACCGCGCCCCACTTCCGTGCGTCGCGCGCACCACAGCCGTGCGCTGCACAACTGATGTGCCGACGATTTGAAAATATTGTGGCAGGCGCAGCATTTGCGTCCATTTCTGTGACGGGGCCCAGCAGTCATGCGCGCGTGCGTTGTTAACGTACGGCGAAACATCGGAACGTAAGAATGACTGGCAAGACGGCCCCCAGGAGCGAAGCGCCCAATAGCGGCGCGACCGGCCAATTCTTGGCGCTCGGTGCTTCCTTCGGCCTGCGCGAAGCCGAATACCTGCGCATGCTGAAGACGCTGCTGGCAAACATCGACGGCATCGTCTACCGCTGCCGCGACGATGCGCACCACACGCTGGAGTTCGCCAGCCACGGCTGCCGCGCCGTCACCGGCTACGAGGTGGCGCAACTGCTGCACAACGAAGCCATCGATTTCGAATCGCTCAAGCACCCGGATGACCAGCTGTGGGTGGCCGAGGCCATGCGCCTGGCGCTCACGGAACGTCGCGCCTTCGACCTGGAGTACCGGCTGGTGCATGCCGGCGGCGGCGTGCGCTGGGTGTGGGACCGCGGCATGGGCGTCTACGACGCCCACGGCAATGTGCTGGCCATCGAGGGGCTGATCCAGGATGTGACCTCCCGCAAGGAGGCCGAGCACGGCCTGCGTGAAGCCGAACGGCGTTATCGCGGCCTGTTTGACAATGCGCTGGATGGAATTTTTCGCACCACCCTGGATGGGCGTTACCTGGGCGCGAATCCGGCGCTCGCGAACATATACGGTTTCGACTCACCCGACGAACTCATCGCGAACCTGCAGAACATCGGCAGCCAGCTGTATGTGGATCCGGAGCGGCGCCAGGAGTTCATGCGCATCATCACCTCGCGCGGTTCGGTTTCCGGCTTCGAATCACAGGTGTACCGCAAGAACGGCGAGGTAATCTGGATCTCGGAGAACTCCCGCCTCATTGTCGAGGATGACGGCACGCCGCAGGGTTACGAGGGAACGGTCGAGGACATTACCGATCGCAAGTTGTATCAGGCACGCATTGAACAGCAGGCCAACTTCGACCCGCTCACGGGGCTTGCGAACCGCTCATTGCTGCAGGACCGGCTCAGGCAGGCGATTCTCACGGCCGCCAACTTCAACACGCGGCTGGCGGTGGCCTTCATCGACCTCGACCGTTTCAAATTCATCAACGACAGCCTCGGCCACCATGTCGGGGATGAACTGTTGAAAACCATGGCCGCGCGCTTCCATGCCTGCGTGCACGAGCGCGACACGGTCGCGCGGCTGGGGGGCGACGAATTCGTATTGCTGCTCAACAGCCCGGGCTGCGCCGATGAGGTACGCCTGGCGCTGGAGCGGATGCTGGCGACCGTCACCCAGCCGTGGCTGACGGAGCACGGCGAATACCAGGTCACCTGCAGCATCGGCATCGCGCTGTATCCGGATGACGGACTCGACGCGCAGACCCTGCTCAAGCATGCCGATTCGGCCATGTACCGCGCCAAGGACTCCGGGCGCAACAACTTCCAGTTCTTCACCCGCGAAATCAACGCGCTGATCACCGAGCGGCTGGAGATGGAAGGCAAGCTGCGGCGTGCGCTCGAACGCGATCAGTTTCAGCTGCATTACCAGCCCCGCGTCGACCTCACCACGGGCCGCATACTGGGCGCCGAAGCCCTGATCCGCTGGTATATCCCGGGCGGGCCTCCGGTGCTGCCGCAGCGCTTCATCGCCCTCGCGGAGGAAACCGGCCTCATCACACCCATCGGCAAATGGGTGCTGCACAGCGCCTGCGCGCAGAACCAGGCCTGGCAGGCGCTGGGTCTGCCGCCCACCGTGGTCTCCGTCAATGTCTCGGCACGGCAGTTTCGCGCCAATAACTTCGTGCGCACCGTGGCCGAGATCCTCAAGGAAACCGGCCTGCATCCGCACTACCTGGAAATCGAGCTCACCGAGAGCGTCATGCACGATGCGCCACAGCTGGTCACGATGCTCGGGGAACTCAAGCGCATCGGTGTGCAGATCGCCATCGATGACTTTGGCACCGGGTACTCGAGCTTGAGTTCCTTGAAGCGCTTTCCGGTGGACCGCCTGAAGGTCGATCGTTCCTTCGTCGAGCACATCGTCAGCGATCCGGACGATGCCGCGATCGTGCGGACCATCATCGCACTGGGACGCAACCTGGGACTGAAGGTGGTGGCCGAAGGAGTCGAGACCGCGCAGCAGTTGCAGTTCCTGCGCGAGCACGCCTGCGACGAGGTGCAGGGGTACTACTTCAGCCGCCCGGTTCCCGCGCAGCAGTTCGAGGAGTTGCTGCGCGGGGGGCCCTTGATTTAGAACAGACCGACGATCTTGCCGGACTCGTCCACGTCGATCGCGACCGACGAGGGGACTTTCGGCAGTCCGGGCATGGTCATGATGTCACCGCAGATCATGACGACGAACTCGGCGCCGGCGTTCAAACGCACCTCGCGGATGGTGACCACATGGCCCGACGGGGCGCCACGCAGTTTCGGATCCGTGGAGAACGAATACTGGGTCTTGGCCACGCACACGGGGTAGTTGCCGTAACCGTTGTCCTGCAGCACCTTGATCTGGTTGCGCACCTTCGCATCCGCGGTGATGTCGGAGGCACCGTAGATCTTGGTGGCGATGGTCTTCATCTTCTCCCACAGCGGCGCGTTCTCTTCATAGACGAACTTGAAGGTGCTGGGCTGCTCGGCCATCTTCACCACTTCCTCGGCCACCGCCACCGCACCCTTGCCACCTTCAGCATAGTGACGCGCCAGAATGACCTTGGCGCCGCGGCTGCCGGCACGCTCGATGAGCACCTTCACTTCCGCGTCGGTGTCTTCGTTGCGGTGATTGATCGCCACCAGGCACGGCAGGCCGTAGTTGTTGCGCACATTGTCGATATGGCGCTCGAGATTGACGATGCCCTTCTCCAGGGCCGCGACATTTTCCTTGCCCACATCGGCAACTTCGACGCCGCCGTGATACTTGAGCGCGCGGACCGTGGCGACGATGACTGCCGCGGACGGAGTCAGGCCGGCCTTGCGGCACTTGATGTCGACGAACTTCTCAGCGCCCAGATCAGCGCCGAAACCCGCCTCGGTGACGACGTAATCCGCCAGCCGCAATGCCGTCTGGGTGGCCATCACAGAATTGCAGCCGTGCGCGATATTGGCGAACGGGCCACCGTGAATGAAGGCCGGATTGTTCTCCAGGGTCTGCACCAGGTTCGGCGCCAGCGCGTCGCGCAACAGCGCCGTCATCGCGCCATGTGCCTGCAGATCGCGGGCCAGGATCGGTTTTTGCGCGGTGGTGTAGCCGACCACGATCTTGCCCAGACGCTCTTTCAGATCCTTGATGCTGGTGGCAAGGCAGAAGATCGCCATGACTTCGGAGGCGACGACGATATCGAAGCCATCCTGGCGCGGATAGCCGTTACCCGGGCCGCCCAGGCCGACCACGATTTCACGCAGCGCGCGGTCATTGCAGTCGACGACGCGACGCCAGGCAATGCGCCGCACGTCAAAGCCCAACGGGTTGCCGTGGTGAATATGATTGTCGATGAGCGCGGCCAGCAGATTGTTGGCCAGCGCGATGGCGGAGAAGTCGCCCGTGAAGTGGAGATTGATGTCCTCCATCGGCACGACCTGCGAATAGCCACCACCGGCGGCGCCACCCTTCATGCCGAACACCGGGCCCAGTGCCGGTTCACGCAGGCAGATGATAGTCTTCTTGCCGATGCGATTGAGCGCATCGCCCAGACCCACGGAGGTCGTCGTCTTGCCTTCGCCGGCCGGAGTCGGGGAAATTGCCGTGACCAGGATCAGCTTGCCCAGGGGGCGATCCTTCAGGGTCGCGATGTAGTCGAGGGAAATCTTGGCCTTGAAGCGACCGTACGGCTCCAGGGACTCCTCGGGAATACCGAGTCGATCCTTCGCGAGCCCGACGATGGGCTTCATTTTGGCCTGTTGGGCAATTTCAATATTGGAGGCTGGAGGTGCCATGCAGATTCTCGATCTTCATGTGTCGAAAGGGCCGTAAATGTAGCACGATCGATGCCGCCGCGATTACGGGACGCTATATCATCAGCATCCCTTATCATTGGTATATATGACTCAAATTTCCGCCACGGAGCTGCGGCCGTTCATCCGCACCATTCCCGACTACCCCCGCCCCGGAATCCAGTTCCGTGACATCACCACGCTGCTGGCGAATGCCGCGGTGCTGCGCGCCACGGTGGCGGCGCTGGCCGCTCCCTGGCGGGATGCCGGCATCACCCACGTGGCCGGGATCGAGGCCCGGGGATTCATTTTCGGCGGCGCGCTGGCCTGCCAACTGGGCGCCGGCTTTGTGCCGCTGCGCAAAAAAGGCAAGCTGCCGCATACGACCATTCACGTCGAATATTTGCTCGAATACGGGATGGATCGTCTCGAGATGCACGCTGATGGCGTCAAGCACGCAGACCGTGTATTGCTGGTTGACGATCTGATCGCGACCGGCGGCAGCGCCGCTGCCGGGATCCGCCTGCTGCGGTCCCTGGACGCGACGGTGGTGGGCGCGACGTTTGTGATCGATTTGCCCGATCTGGGTGGGACGGCCCGCCTGGAGAAGGACGGAATCAAGGCCCTGTCCCTGGTTCGCTTCGAGGGTCACTGACGGGCCCGGTACTTGCTTAAGGTGATTGCATAATGCGAGGAGCATACGAATGACCGAACCGGACACCTCCAGCGCCGATGCCATGGCCGCCGAGCTGCGGCGCATTATTGAGCAGGCGGAACAGCTGATGAGCGCGGCGGGCGCCGACAACGCCACCCTGGGTGCGTTGAAGGATCGGGTCAATGACACCATTGATTCGGCCCGCGCGAAACTCGCCGAGCTGGAACGCGAAGCGCGCCTGCGCGGCCGCCGCGCCGCGGCCGCCACCGAATCCTGGGTACAGGCGAATCCCTGGGCGGCGCTGGCCATCGGCGCCGGTCTGGGCCTCATCGTCGGGGCCCTGATCATGCGCAGCGGCCCCGTCCCGAGTCCCGGCTTCGAAGATCCGGAAGCCTAGCCGTCACGATGATTCCCGGAACCGCATCATTCGCCGAGCGCGGCCGATCGCTGCTGCGGCAGCTGCTGGCCATGGGCCAGACCCGGCTGGAGATGGTCGGCCTGGCCGTGGAGCAGGAGGTGAACGCGCTGGGCCGCGAGCTGCGCCTGGCTGCGCTGTGCATCATCTCGGCATGGTTGGCGGGCACCTCGCTGGTGCTGTGGGTGGCC
Source organism: Steroidobacteraceae bacterium (assembly GCA_035485475.1). GTDB lineage: Bacteria > Pseudomonadota > Gammaproteobacteria > Steroidobacterales > Steroidobacteraceae > DAIDKA01. Next base: position 12,135 of record DATHOA010000213.1, read on the forward strand.
GTCATGTTTCCGCGCCAGGTTGGGCTGTGGATTTTGGGGGTGCTGTGTGTGCTGTTCGCCTTTACCAGCCTGTTGAGCTGGCAGGTGCTGAAGCGGGTGTCCATCCGTGAGCGTCTGTTCAGCCGTCTGGCCGATCAGCTGCGCCAGGATGCGCAGGCCTTGGAAGCCATGACCGAGGGCGAACATGAGTGAGGCGCTCAAGCAACCGCGTGCGCTCGTCATTGCCCAGCGGCTGCAGGTGCTGGAGATGGAGGCCGCGGTCCAGCGCACGACGCTGGCGGCAACGTTCTCCGAATGGGAGCAGCGTCGCACCCTGACCTGGGTGATCGGGGCTGCGAAAATTGCCGGGGGCCTGCTCGGCACACCTACGGCGAAATGGCTGCTGACCGCGCTGCTGATGCGCGTGATACGCGGCCGGTTGGGTTAGCTCCAGCGATCCTCGCCCGGCTGATGCTGCGCGGCTGCCGGTCTGGCCGCATCGGCCTCGGCCGCCTCGGCCACCTCGGGCTCCGCGCCATTGCGACCGTTATAGACCTCGAGGCGGTTGTAGAGCGTCTTCAGGCTCACGCCAAGAATATCCGCCGCCTTGCGCTTCACCTGACCGCACTGCGCGAGCGTAGCCAGCGTCACGCGCCGCTCGACTTCCTCCAGCGGGGTGCCGACGCGGATGGTGACCGTGGTTCCATCATCGCTGGCCGCCGTCGTGGCGCCCGTCGGCAGGCCGCTGTCGATCACGTCATCCGCCATGATGAAGGCCCGCTGCACGTGGTTGCGCAGCTCGCGGACATTGCCCGGCCAGCCATGCTGGTACAGGCCCGCCAGGCTGTCGCTCGAGAAAGTCTTGGTCGTGCCCTCGGTCCGGTTCAGCTCCGCCAGGAAGTGGCGGGCCAGCAGTTCGATATCCGCGCCGCGCTGACGCAGCGGCGGCAGCCGGATCGGAAACACATTCAGGCGGTGGTACAAATCCTCGCGCAGCTTGCCATCCGCCAGGGCCAGCTCCGGTTCGCGGTTGCTGGCCGCAATGATGCGCACGTCGCACACAATGGGCGTGACGCCGCCCACCCGGCTGAAGCTGCCGGTTTCGAGCACGCGCAACAGCTTTACCTGCAGCTCCATCGGCATTTCGGTGACTTCGTCCAGGAACACCGTGCCGCCGTGTGCGCGCTCGAAGAAACCCTTGTGCTGCCGATCGGCACCGGTGAAGCTGCCACGCTCGTGGCCAAATAATTCGCTCTCGATCAGTTGGGGCGACACCGCGCCGCAGTTGAGCGGTAAAAATGGCGCTTCGCGCCGGCGGCTGAGCTCATGCAGCGTGAGCGCTGCCAGTTCCTTACCGGTGCCACTTTCACCCAACAGCAATACGGTGGCCGAGGTGGGCGCGACCCGAGCCATCTGGTCGTAGAGCAGTTCCATCGCCGGCGCACTGCCTAGCAGACGCCCAAATCGACCGAGCCGCCGCAATTCATGGCGCAACGCACCAATTTCATTGCGCAGCGCGGCGGTCTTGCGGGCATGGCGCAGCACCGCCTGGACACGGTCGAGTTCGGCGGGCTTGACCAGGTAGTCCGTGGCTCCGGCCCGCAGCGCCGCGATGGCGCTGTCCACGGAAGCATGTCCGGTCACGACGATGAGTTCCGGCGCATCCGCGGGCGGCAGCTCGCGCGCCAGTTCAATGCCTTCCCCGTCGGGCAAGCGCAGGTCGGTCAGGACGACGTCGGGACGCTTGCGGCTCAGCTCCTCCCTGGCGGCCTGCAGGGTCTGTACGCCGGTTGAGGTGAAGCCTTCCAGGCGCGCCACTTCCTGCAGCCAACCGACCACATCAGGGTCGTCATCGACAATGAGGGCGTGCGGCATGTAACTCAGACTCTCACGGAAGCGAAGCCGTTCAGTTTACAGTAGATTTTTCAACCACTGTACTTCTTACCGCTTGCCAATGGCTTACGGAATTATTTGCACTTTTTGGCTCAGACCGTGGCGGCGAGGCCACAATGCACATCCGCATCGCCGGCGCTGCAGGCGCAGCGCTAAGTTCAAGTGGCAGTTTCGCCTACAAAAGGCCGCGCCCTGGCCGAGACTGCCCGTCGACGGACGTGCAGATCGTGGCATGCCGGTTGCAAATGTCTTCGGGATTGACCCCCCGCGATTGAGCGGGCCGTTTGACTGCGGCCCGCCCTTTTTATGGTTCATCGCCGGCGCATTACGCGTCAGCTTGAGCGGCCAGGCGCACCAAGGCCTCACCCGTCACGCGCTGGATGGTCCAGTCATCCGCGGCCCGCGCACCGAGCCCGCGATACACCTTCAGCGCCGGCTCGTTCCAGTCAAGCACCGCCCATTCGAAACGGCCACAACCCCGCTCCAGCGCCAGCCTTGCCAGCCACGCCAGCATCCGCCGACCCAGCCCGCGGCCGCGTGCGGCAGGCCGCACATACAGGTCCTCGAGATACAGTCCCGGCCTGCCCACGAACGTGGAGAAATTGTGGAAGAACAGTGCAAAGCCGCAAGCCTGTCCATCAATGCACCCGATGATGGCTTCGGCATACGGACGCGGGCCAAACAATGCCGCATGGATATCGGCGCGAGTGGCGGTGACCTCGTGCGCCAGCCGTTCGTATTCGGCCAGTTCACGGATGAATTCGAGCACCAGGTCGACGTCCTGCTCGCGCACGGCCCGGATTGACAGGAGCGGGGGATTCATCCGGTGCTCTGCAGGCCCTGCGCGATGCCACTGATGCTCGCGAGCAGCGCCTCGAACAGATCGCGGTCCTCCCGACCGGTGGCGCGCCAGCGGCGCAGCAGATCCACCTGCATGAGGTTCATGGGATCCACGTAGGGATTGCGCAGCTGGATGGAACGCTGCAACTGCGGCTCGCCATCCAGCAGTGCGGCGTAGCCCTTGACGGCCAGTACGTGCTGCCGCGCGGTCTCATACTCGGTGCGGATGGCATCGAAGTGGCGGTGCAGCGGCTCATCGACCAGCTCCTCATAGGCAAAGGCGATCTCAAGATCGGCGCGCGCCAGCATGGCCTCGATATCGTCGATGAGGGTGCGCAGGAACTGCCACTGTGTGTATGCCGACTGCACCGCCGCCAGACCATGTGCTTCGATGGCGGCGCCCAATCCGTGGCCGGCGCCAAACCATCCGGGCAGCAGATGCCGTGACTGGATCCAGGCGAATACCCAGGGCACCGCGCGCACCGAGTCAATGGTGGTCGCCGCCGAGCGGTAGGCGGCGCGTGAACCGATCTGCATGCGCTCGATCACATCGATGGGTGTCACCTGGCGGAAATAGTCCTGAAAATCCGGCTCGCCGACCACCAGGCGCCGATACGCCGCCGCACTCGCCTGTGCCAGGGTAGCCGCGCAGGCCTCATGCACGGGAGCCACCGCGACCAGGGCACCGCGCCGCGCCTGGCCCACCGACAGCGCCAGCGCACTGAAGGCGCGCTCGAGCGTGCGCATGGCAATGGGCCGCAGGCCATAACTTTGATTGACCACCTGCCCCTGTTCGGTGATGCGCAGCACCGGGTTGGTTGCGCCGGCAGGCGCCGCACGCACCAGCGTATCGATCCGGCCGCCGCCCAGGGCAATGCTGCCGCCGCGGGCGTGCATGATCACCGGATGCGCGACCACGCCCTTGAGTGCCTCATTCAGCGCCGCCTGCGCATGATAGATGGCAACGCGCGCATTGCAGATGCCGCCTTCCTTGCTGATGTCGGCGTGTCCGAGCACCACTCCCTGACGGCCGAGGCGTGCGGCCAGATGCCGTTGGTAGGTCGGATCGGCCAGCAGCTGGCGCATCAGGTCGGCACCGCGCTCCAGGGTGTCCAGGCATTCAAACATTGGCGCCACATCCACCGCGGCCTCGCCGCTGCGCTTGTCCCAGGCTTCGGCCCAGCGCGCCAGCAACAGCACGGCCAGCACATCATCGATGCCCTGCACGCCGCTGACCACGTAGTAGCCGATGGCGTCCGGTCCATAGCGATGGCGGGCCTGCACCATGGCCTCGAAGACACCGCGGCTGCGGCGTCCCTGGGGATCAAGTTCCATGCGCGGCCCCTGATCGCGGGCCAGGGCGCCGCTGAGCAGTTCCGCGCGCTGCTGCGCCGTGCGTTCCAGCCAGCGCGGATCCCCGAGGCCCTGCGCGAGCACCTGGTGATGCACGGAGGTGTGCTGCCGGACATCCAGTGTCGCCATGTGAAAGCCGAAGGTCTGCACCCGGCGCAGCAGGCGCTGCACCGAGTGATGGCCGGCATTCCAACCCTTGTTGGCGCGCAGGCTGTCGGCAATCAGGCGGATGTCGCCCTCGAATTCCTGGGCGTGTTCATACCCGTTGGGACGACCCTCCAGGGAATTGCGCAGGCGCGTGCCACACTGCGCCAGGAACACGCGATAGGGCATACGGTCGTGGCGCGCCGGTGTGATGGAGCGCGAGCCGGGAACCAGGGTGTTGTAGTGCTCGATGCGCTTGGCGAGGCCTGCGGAGATACTGACGCGGCTGGCGCTTTGCGACAGCTCCTGGGCGAGGGTCTGACACTCCTCAAAATACGCACTGAGGATGACCCGGTTCTGCCGATCAAGCGTTTCGCGAATGGTCTTGCCATTGACATCCGGATTGCCGTCCATGTCGCCGCCGACCCAGGTGCCAAAGCCGAGGATGCGTGGCAGCTGCAGGGCCTCCGCCTCGATGCCGTACAGTTTTTCGAGCGCCTCGGCGACTTCCTCGTAGAAATCCGGCACCACCCGGTACAGCACTTCCCCCAGGTAGAACAGCACGTGCTCGCGCTCATCGGCCACGGTGAGCCGCTCACGCGGGTGATCCTCGGTCTGCCAGGCCGTCGTGATCTCGGCGCGCACGCGGTTCCACACCGCCCGCGATTCGCGCGGCGTCAGGGTCGGATCCAGGCGATCGAGCAGCAGCTGCGCGACCCGTTGTTGCTTGCGCAGCATGGTGCGGCGGGTCGCCTCCGTCGGATGCGCGGTGAAGACCGGCTGGATCTGCAGCTGCGGCAGGATGGCCAGGATGTCATCCAGTGTCGATCCGGCTGCCTTGAGCGTTCCGAGTGCATCCTCGATGCCACCGGGCTGCGGCCGGCCGCTATCCTTCAGAAAGTAGTCGCGGCGCCGGCGGATGCGGTGCACGCTTTCGGCGAGGTTGACGACCTGGAACCAGGCCGAAAAGGCGCGCACCAGATCCCGGGCCTGCGCGGGCAGGCGGCCGCGCACCCGCGCCGCCAGTTCGCTGCCCGCCGTGGCATCGCCCTCGCGGCGGTTGATCGCCGTGACCCGATCCTCCTCGACCGTGGCCAGCAGTGCCACACCGCCCTGCTCGCGCAGCACACTGCCGATCAGATCGCCCAGCGCGTGGACATCCTCGCGCAGCGCTTCATGCTTGGGCGGGAAATGGATCTGCTGGCGTTTCAGGATGGATTCTCCACGAATTCGACTGGCCAACGAGTGCGGTTAGCCCGCCAGCAGTACGCCCTCGGCGTGTTCGAGCGCCTCGGGCGGGCCGTGGATCAGGACCAGGTCGCCTTCCCGCAGGCGCGCGGCCCCTTCCGGGGCCTTGCCCAGTATCCCGTGTCGGCGGATCCCCGTGAAGGCCACCGCCGCGCCGCGCTCCCGAATCTCATCCACGGAGCGGCCGACCGCCCAGGCGCCCGGCGGAATGACGATGGTGCGCAGCTCATCGCGTTGCTCCAGCAGGTCCACCGGCACGGCTGAGCCGGTATGCTGACGCACATTGCGCAGCAGCGCATAGCGAGTATCGCGCACCTGGCCGAGCGTATGCGCCACCCGTGCAAACGGCATGCGCAGGGTGCGCAGGGTAGCCCCCACCAGGATCAGGCCCATCTCGAACGTCTCGGGAATGATCTGCGTGGCCCCCGCGGCGAGCAGATCCGGCGCGCGCGAGTCATCCACCGTGCGTACCAGGATGGGCACGTCGGCGCGCAGCCGCCGCACCGTGCGCACGATGCCGAGGGCAACCCCGATGCTCGAGAAGCTGATGACCACCGCGCTGGCCTGGGCGCATCCGGCACTGACCAGCATGTCCTCATCGGCGGAGTCCCCGTAAAGCACCGGTTCCCCGGCCTGACGTGCGGCACGGATGCGCGCCGGATCCAGGTCCAGCGCGATGTATTCAAAGCCCTGTGACTCCAGCACGCGTGCGACGCTTTGGCCCACCCGGCCATAGCCACACAGAATCACATGCTCGCGCTGCGCGATGGTGCCGGTGGGTTCGTATTCGGCGGGCGCCAGCGGCTTGAGCTCGGGACGCCGTTCACGCAGCACCAGCCGGGCGATGCGCGCATTGTTGACCAGGATGAAGGGACTGAGAACCATCGACAACACCACCGCGACCAGCAGCGGCTGTGCGATCCGCAGCGGCACCGCCCCGCCCTGCAGCACGAGTGTGAGCAGCGCGATCCCGAATTCGCCGCCGATCGACATGACGATGCCGGTGCGCGCCGCCTTGAACGTCGAGCGTTCAAACAGCCGGGTGGCAAGTGCCGCGATCACGGCCTTGATGAGCAGCAAGCCGACCAGCAGCGCCGAGATCAGCACGAACTCGTAAACCAGCAGGTGCAGATCCAGCAGCATGCCGACGCTGATGAAGAACAGCCCCAGCAGGATGTCCCGAAACGGGCGGATGGCACTCTCGATCTGATGCCGGTATTCGGTTTCGGCGAGCATCATGCCGGCCAGGAACCCACCCAGCGCCAGTGACAGACCCGCCAGATGCGAGGTCCACGCCGAGGCCAGCACCACCAGCAGCACCGCCAGGGTGAACAGTTCGCGCAAACGACTGTGCGCAATTTCGTGAAACAGCGGGCGCAGCAGCCAGCGACCCGCGGCCAGCACGGCGGCCACGGCGGCCGCGCCTCCGGTCACCGCCACCGCCACGGCACCGAGTGAAAAGTCGCTGCGCTCACCGTCCGTCATGGCCGAGGCGAGCGCCAGCAGCGGCACAAAGGCCATGTCCTGGAACAGCAGCATGCTGAAGGCCAGGCGGCCATGCGTGCGGTTGATTTCGCCCCGGTCGGTGAGGGTGTGCAGGATGATGGCGGTGGAGCTCATCGCGATCGCACCGCCCAGCAGCGAACCCACCAGCCACGGCAAGCCGAAGCCCCGGGCGATGACCGCGATCACCGCGATGGTCGCGCCCACCTGCACGGCCCCCAGGCCGAACACCTCCCGGCGCACCGCCATCATGCGCGGCAGGGAGAACTCGAGGCCCAGGGTGAACAGCAGGAACACGATGCCCAGCTGCGCCAGGTTGCTGATCGTATCCGCCTGGGTGATGAGGCGCAGGGCATGCGGCCCGAGGGCCATGCCCACCACCAGGTAGCCGAGGATCGATGGCCAGCCGATGCGGCGCGCCACGGCCACGACGAATACCGACGCGGCCAGCATGATCAAGACCTGGGTGAGGGGCTGCTCGATCAGGATCAGTCGTTCATCAGGATAGTGGTGTCGAAACTCTCAAAGCCCTGGATGGCGCGCTTGTAGGCATTGTAGACGAGCCGCTCGGCCACCTTGTCCGCACGGGCGGACAGCAGCATGCGCAGCACGATGTCATCGGGCGGCCGGGCCGCATCCTCGGCCAGCAGCTGCTCGATCACGCGGGTGAGGCGGTGTACGAGTTCATTCACGAAGCGCAGGTGCGCGGTATCGAAGACCTGGTCGTTGCCCGGACCGTAGGTGGTGCGCGCTTCCTCCGCCAGTTCGTGCAGGAACATGTTCAGCAGGCGCGCCTTGTCGATCAGGCGCAGCTCTGTGAAATATTCGATTTCGGACTGCAGGTTCATACGCTTAGGTCGGGAAAAATTCGATCGGCTTGGTGGCCGTGATCGGTGCGACATCCTTCGGCTCGAAGCGGAAGGACTTCACGTGCGCAATGATCTTGGCTTCGAGTTCCTCGTTATGCAACTCGGAGGAGACGATGCGGCACATCGTAACCTCTCCGGCCGGCGAAATAGTGAACTCCAGCACGATTTTGCCCTGCAGCTCCGGATGTTCCCGCGTTGCGCGGATATACAGGTTGTACAGGGCGCCCTTATTACGATCGAAAACCAGCGCGATCTCCTCATCGCTGCGGGAGGGCTTGCCACTGCCGCCCGGGCGCGTCGCGCCGCGATTCTCCAGCCCGGATTGCGCAATGGCGGAGGTGACGGTGGCGGTTTCGTGTCCGGTCAGCGAGCCGGCGCCACTGCCAAAGCCGCGGCTGCTGCTGGAGGTAATGCCGCTGCTGGCCGCGCCGACTTTGGAAGTGATCATCGAGCGCTCCGCGTGGGAATCGGCGCCCACCGCCCCGGTGAGGTTCTTGGTCTGCCCGACATCAATCGGGGTTTTCTCCCGCAGATCCGCCAGTTGGTCCTTGAACTGCTCGATGCCGGCCTTCTCGGCCTTCAGGCGCGCCTGCGCGACCCGGTCCACCTGGGGCACCGGCGTCGGCACGGGCTTCACGGGCACCGGCTTCACCTCCGGCTTCGGTGGCGGCGGTGGCGGGGGCTTGGGCTGCTCTTCGATCATGACCCGCGCCAGTTGCGGCGGCACCGCGGCCGCCCCCGGTGCGGTGCGCGGCGGCGGCAGCAGCACCAGCAGGATCGCCAGCGCCAGCAGCAGCACCAGGCCAACCCGCAGGATACGCTGGAAGCGCGCCTGCGCCTCCTCGTCGCCTTCCCAGGCCAGTTCGTAGGTTCGGTAGTAGGGTGCCAGCATGATGAGGCCTACGCCGTGGGCGCCCGGGCCAGGGTCACGGGTTTTTCTTTCTGCAGCACGGCGAGTGAAATCTTGCCGTAGTCAGCATCCGTGCAGGTGGCCATGACTTTCTTCAGCACCTCATAGGGCAGCGATTTGTCGGCCATGATCGTGATTTCGCGGGCGCCCAGCGCGGCTTCCGAGATGTCCTTGCCAATCAGCAGCGGCCGCTTCAGTGCCGCGCCCAGTGGTGCAATGGTCGCGCCCTGGTCAGCCTGCACATCCTTGATGCTCTCAATGAATTCGCCCTGCACGAACAGGTCAGTCTTCGTGATCATGACGACCACGGAGTGGTTCGGGGCGGTTTGCGAAATGGATTGCGGAATCTCGATGCCCTTGCTGTTCTGGATGACTTCCACTTCCGTGGAGTACACCAGCAGGAACGACACCATCACCGACAGGATGTCGATGAGTGGTATCAGGTTCAGTTCGAAACCGGCCCGATGGCGCTGATGGTGCACGGCCATGCGCCGTGCGCGACTGGACATCATGGCGGTGCGTCTCCCACGGAAATCGTCGGGAACAGTTCCGCCTGCGCCGTCGCGAAGCCGTTGGTGGCCTCGAACACGCGCACCCGGTCCATCACCTGCACCAGGATGTCGTAGGGGGTGTCCTTCTCCAGCAGCACCGAGGCATCCGTCTTCTGCGGAAACTTCGCCTTCACCTGCTTCAGGAAATCCGTCAGTCCGTCGTAGTCATACCCCGCGGCCGTATTGGGCAGGTCCTTCAACGGTCCGGTGTTGCGGTCGGCCACTTCGAGCAGGTTGTGACGCACCAGCACCTCCAGCTGCAGGTCCTTGGGCAGATCCGGCATCTGGGCACTGGCCGTGGGCAGGTCCAACTGCAGAACCACCGTGCGGGAGAACACGGCGGTCATCAGCAGGAAGGTCACCAGCACGGTGAAGATATCGATCATGGGCACGAGCAGCAGCTCCGCGGGCCGGCGGTTGCGGCGCGCGAGCTTCCTGGCATCGTATGAACGGCGCATGTGCGTCCGGTCCGCTTAAGGTCAGGCCGCAGCCGGCGCCGGCGCTTCGGGGCGGCGCTCGGTGACGGCGTTCAGAAACTTCACGGACGCCATCTCCAGGCTGTCGATGAGCTCGGTGGTCTTGGTCTGCAGGAACGCGTGGATGAACAGCAGCGGAACCGCCGTCATCAGACCGAAGGCCGTGCAGTTCATGGCGACCGAGATGCTGGCCGAGAGCAGGTTCGCCTTCTCCGCCGGGTTCACCGTGGCGACCGCGTGGAAGGCGTTGATCAGACCCATGACGGTGCCCAGCAGCCCCAGCAGGGTCGCGAGATTGGCGAAGGTCGCCAGGTAGTGCGTGCGCTTCTCGAG
>DATHOA010000214.1:0-51394 GCA_035485475.1 Steroidobacteraceae bacterium
GGCAAAGCCACCGGCCCACAACGGCACGGAGCTGGGCATGGCCTGCTGCATATGGGTATAGCCGGGCAGTACGGTGTCGTGCTCGCGCGCGCCCAGGTCATCGAGCGCACTCGCGACCCGTCGTGCCGCGGCGGCCAGTTCGCGCGCCACATCGCGCAGATACAGGCGCAGCGCCGTCAGCACCTGGTCATTGCGCGAGCGCCCGAGGTGGATGCGGGCGCCGGCCGCGCCGATCTTCTGCGTCAACCGCGTTTCGAGCGCCGTCTGCCCATCTTCGTCGGCCAGCTCGATGCGCCACTCGCCATTGGCGTGGGCCTGGACCAGCTCATTCAGGCCCGCCGTGATCGCGGCGAGATCCGCTTCGGACAGGAGGTTTTGGCCATGCAGCATGCGCGCATGCGCCAGCGATGCCCGCACGTCATAGGGAACGAGGCGTTCATCCAGCAGATAGTCGTCGCCGGCCGTGTAGGCCAGCACGCGCGCATCCAGTGGTGCACCCTTGTCCCAAAGCCGTGTCATGTCAGATGCTGCTCGTTGGCCGGCAGCGCGTCGATGTCGTCGACGATCAGGGTGCCGGTGCCTTCGTTGGTAAACACCTCGCCGAGGATGCCCTCGGGGGAGGCGTAGGACACGACGTGCACCCGCCGCACGCCACCCTTGAGCGCGTTTTCGATGGCGCGTGCCTTGGGCAGCATGCCATCACTGATGCTGCCGGATTCGCGCAGTCGCTGCAGGCCTTCGAGGTCGGTATACGAAATCAGTGAGCCGGGATCATCCAGGCGCTCGAGTATGCCCGGCGCGCCGGTGCACAGAATCAGCTTTTCGGCTGACAGGGCGGCGCCGATGGCGGCGGCCACGGTGTCGGCATTGATATTGAGCAGCGTGCCGTGCTCGTCGGCCGAAAGCGGGCTGATGACCGGCAGGTAGCCGTCATCGAGCAGGTTGCGGATGGCCGTGGTGTCGATGCGATCGATGTCGCCGACCAGGCCGTAGTCGATCAGTTCATTGCTGCCTTCGAGCTTCACGGGTTTGCGCTTGTGCGCCTGGACGAGGCCCGCATCGACGCCGCTCAAGCCCACGGCCTGCACGTCCAGTTCACGACAGATCGCCAGGATGCGGGTGTTGATCAGGCCATTGAGCACCATGGAGCTGACCTCGATGGACTTCTCATCCGTCACACGCCGGCCCTGCACCATCTGTGCTTTCACGCCCATGGCCTCGGACACTTCGGTGACCTGCGGGCCGCCGCCGTGCACCATCACCACGCGCACGCCCATGTAGTGCAGGATGCTGATCTGCTCGATGAGCGACTGGGTCAGCGCGGCATTGCCGAACACCCCCCCGCCGGCCTTGATCACGAAGGTCTTGCCCTTGTACATGCGGATGTAGGGCGCGGCGCTGCGCAGCGCGCGGATGGCGGCCGTCTGGTCGGTCCGATGCATGATCACTGATGGTCTCCTTTGAGCATTCTGTATAGCACCGCAATCTGCACGACCAGCCGGTTATGCGCCTCGTGCTGCACGATGCTGCGTGGCCCGTCGAGCACGGCGTCGGCGACGGCGGTGTTGCGACGCACCGGCAGGCAGTGCATCAGGCGGCAGGCCGGGTCGGTGGTGTTGAACCATTGGTCGGTCACGCACCAGTCGGTGAGGGAAGCGCGCAGTTTCGCATCGCCATCGGCGTCGCCGTAGCAATGGGTGGCGCCCCACTCCTTCGCGTAGATGATCTGTGCGCCTTCGAGCGCCTCGCGCCGATCTGCCGTCTCGCGCACCGAACCGCCGGAGGCGCGCGCCGCCCGGCGCGCCTTGTCCATGATCGGCGCCGGCAGCGCGAACCCCTCGGGTCGCAGCACCGTCACCTCCATGCCGCGCAGGGCCGCCATATGCAGCGCCGTGGCCGGCACGGCCAGCGGCAGCGCGCGCGGATGCCATACCCAGGACAGCACGAAGCGTCCGGTGCGTGGCACCTTTACATCATCCATGGTCTTCCAGTCGGCAAGCGCCTGGCAGGGATGGCTCATGGCGGACTCGAGATTGATCAGCGGCTTGTCGATGAGCTGCGCCATGGCGTTGAAGGTCGACTCGGACAGATCCGCTTCCAGGTTCTTGCCGTCAGCGAAAGCGCGGATCCCCATGACATCGCAGTAGGACGCGAGCACCGGCAGCCCTTCGCGCACATGTTCGGCAGCCGCGCCGTTCATCACGGCGCCGAGCCGGGTCTCCATCTGGTAGGTGCCCTGGCCGGGCGTGATGACGAAGGAGCTGCCGCCGAGGCGTGACATGCCGGCCTGCATGGAGGCCAGCGTGCGCAGCGAGGAGTTGAAGAACAGCAGGCCGAGGATCTTGCCGGCCAGCGCCCGCGGCTCGGGTTGGTCCTGCAGGCGCTGTGCCAGCGCCAAAAGCTCGACGATGTCCTCGCGCGCAAAGTCCGCGAGATCCAGGAAGCGCTTCATTTTGGCAAACTCAACAGGGCGGCCCGCAGCAGATCGACATGCTCTTCGGTGAGAATGAAGGCCGACAGCAGCCGCAGCACATGCGGATCGCCGCTGGTGCCGGCGAGAATGTTGCGCGCCAGCAGTTCGCGCTGCACGTCCTTGGCGGGACGGCTGGTGCGCAGTCCGGTGAGATGGCCCGCGCCCTGGTGGCCGATCACGGGTCCGACGATGCAGGTCTTGCGCACATAGGCGCTGACGCGCCGCACCTGTTCGAGCAGGTTCTCGGACTCGATGGCTTCGATGACGGCCTCGATGGCGGCACAGGCCAGCGGCCCCGCACCAAAGGTGGTGCCCAGCGCATCCATGCGGACGGCGGCGGCGACCTTGTCCGACATCATCACGGCGGCGCAGGGGAAGCCATTGCCCAGCGCCTTTGCGGTGGTGATCATGTCGGGCGTGACGCCGTACATGTTGGCCGCGAAGGGATGCCCGGTGCGGCCCACGCCGCATTGGACTTCATCGAAGATCAGCACGGTGCCGGTGGCATCGCAGCGCTGGCGCAGGGCCTTGAGGTATTCCGCACCCACGTCGAACGCACCCCCCACACCCTGGATGGGTTCAACGACGACGGCCGCGGTGCGCTCGGTGATCGCGCTGATTCCCGTGAGGTTGTCGCGCGGGATGAAGCTCACATCGAAGGGCGTGCGCGGAAAGCCGTACCAGGTCGTCGCGGCGCCCCAGGTGAGCGCACCGGCGGCGGCCGTGCGGCCGTGGAAGCCGTGTTCGAGGGCGACGACTTCGCAGCGACCCGTCATGCGGAACGCCATCTTCAATGCGTTCTCGTTGGCCTCGGCGCCGCTGTTGATGAAGAACACCGTATCGAGGCCCAGGCCCGCGAAGCGCACCAGCCGATCGGCCGCGCGCAGGCGCACGTCCATGGGCACGGCATTGCTCTGGAACTGGCAGGAACGCGCCTGCTCGGTGAGCGCACGCGTCCAACCGGGGTGACCATAGCCAAGCGCGGCCACGGCATGGCCGCCGTACAGATCCAGCACGCGGCGTCCGTCGCGGGTGTTCAGCCAGACTCCTTCGGCGGAAACCACCGGCAGCGGATACTGGGCGAACACCCGGGCCAGATGATCGGGCAGGCCGGACGGGGCGAGGGGAGCGGATAGGGCCGTATTGGCGTTCATGATTTCTCTTCTAGTACAGGCGCATCAGGTCCAACCCGGCGCCGGCGCCAGCAGGCCGCTGGTCTCGGGCAGGTCAAACAGCCGGTTCATCCATTGGACGGCGCCGCCGGCGGCACCCTTGGTCAGATTGTCGAGCGCGCACATTACGGCGACGGTGCGGCCATTGGCCACCGCGGACAGGTGCGCGTAATTGCTGGTGGCGACGTTCTTCACGCGCGGCGCAGCCTCAGTCACACGCACGAAAGGCGAGTCCGCATAGAACTCCCGCAATATGTCGAGCACTTGGCGCGTATCGCGGGCCGCGGTCAGCGTCCCCTGCACCGTGACGTGGATGCCGCGGGCGTAAGGTCCGGAATGTGGCACGAATGCGAAGTCGGCCGCGACGCCCGTTGCCGCCAGTGCACACGCCGTGACCTCCGGCGCGTGGCGATGCACGAGCGCGTTGTAGGAATACAGGTCGCTGTGCCGCAGCGGATGATGCGTGCCCTCGATCGGCTTGCGCCCCGCCCCGGTGCTGCCGGTGACGCCGCTGACGAACAGCGTCGGTGATACCAGCGCGAGTTTCAGCAGCGGCACGCTCGCCAACAGCATCGCGGTGGCAAAACACCCGGGGTGTGCGACATGCCGCGTGGGCGACTTGGCCAGATGTTCGGGCAGCGCACAGGTGAACTCGCGCAAGCGCCGCGGCGCGCCGTGCGCATGCTTGTACACCGTTTCGTATGCCGCCTCGGTGGCGAAGCGATAGTCAGCGGAGATATCGACGACACGCGGCGCATTGCCGGCATCGCTGGCGATGTTCAGCAGCGAATCGATGAGCGCGGCCGCGGCGCCATGCGGTGCGGCGCAGAACAGCGCGACCTGCGGCAGCTCACGCATCAGCGCCTCGATCTGCGTCTGGGACTGAAAGCGGGTCTCGGGAAAGGCGCTGGCCAGATGTGCGAAGGCCTTCGCGACCGGTTCGCCGGGCTGGCTGTCGGAGAGAATGCCGGCGAGCTTGAATTGCGGATGGGCGGCCAGCAGCCGCAGCAGCTCGCCCGCCACATAACCGCTGCCCCCCAGCACCACGGCGGGAACGGACCGGGGCGTATTCATTTGGTGCCCGTGGGTGCGAGGTTTGCCGCGCCGTCATTCGCCGCATCGGACACCGGCGTCTTCAGGCCCAGATACTTGATGAGATAGTCGCCGAGTGCGGCGCCGTTGCCCAAGGCATTGAAGGCCGCGACCTTCATCTGCTCTTCGATGATCTGCACGCCCACGGCATTATCGGTGGACGGGCCGGTCACCACGCAGGGGTCGATCCCGAAGCGGTCGCGCAGCAAGGTGACGCCGCCCCAGGCCGCCACCGGATCATTGGCGGATAACACGACGCCGGTCAGGGCGGCCCGGATATCGGGGCATTCGAGAATCGCATCCACGCCGTAGGCACCCAACAGTCCATCCCCCAACTCGAACACGATCACATCGGGCCTGTTGGCGGCGAGTTCGGTGAGCATGGTGCGGGTCAGAGCCGGGCCATTGGCACGGGTGGTCGTCACCACACCCATATCCGTGAAGATGAGTGAATTGCGTGCCCCGGCGTCCTCCATGGCGAGAATGTCGCGACGCAGGGAAACGCCGGTGGCCTTGAAGGCGTCGATGGTCAGGCCGCGCCGACGCATGCGGCTGATGATGGCGCAGGCGGCGGCGGTCTTGCCGGCTTCCATGCAGGTGCCGGCGAGTGCGATCACGGGCACGCCGGCGGTGTCGAGCTTGCTGTTCTGATCGAGTTTGCGGGCACCGACGCGCGCCGGGATGCCGATGCGTTCACCCAGATACGGAAAAGTCAGCACCACACCCAGGACGCGGCAGTCAAACGGCTTGCCCTTGTCGGGGTTGGCCGAATCGCACACGCCGAGCACCCCACCGATATTCAGCATCTGGATGATATCGCCGGGCTTCACGCTTTCCGGAACATGACCGGAGTAGCCGAACAGCGCCTTGCGATGCCCGAGCGCGCCGATGACGACGTCACCCCGACCGACCTTCGCCATCCGACCGCTGGTGAGCTCCAGGGTGTTGTAGTTGGCCTTGTTGGTGAGCACTTCAACGACCACGACCACGCCTTCCTCGGCGGGAATATCGGCCGAGATGCGCACTTCGCGCGACAGTCCGCAGGCCTGGGTGATTGAGGCGATCTTGTCGACGACGACACTTCTCACGGGGGCGCTCTCCTAAAAGACTTATTGGGGCTCAGGCGCCCTGGCCGGCGCGCCGGTGGAACACACCGGTCAACGACACGATCTTGGAAAACCCGAGGGCATCGGTGGCGGTCCATTCGCCCGCCGCCTCGCCATACACGCCGCGCGAGGCGGCCAGCAGGGAGAACGGCGAATCCACACCCTCGACGAACAAGTTGCCCGGTCGCATCAGCACATGCACATCGCCGCTCACGCGCTCCTGCGATTTCACCAGCAGGGCTTCGATGTCACGGCACACGGGGTCGAGCAGCTGACCTTCGTGCACCAGGTCGCCGTAGGGATTTGCGACCAGTTCCTTGATGCGCTGCTGCCGCGCGGTCAGCACGAGCTTTTCCAGCTCGCGGTGTGCCGTCAGCAAGGTTTCGGCGGCCGGGGCTTCGAAGGCCACCCGGCCCTTGGTGCCGATGATGGTGTCGCCGAGATGAATGCCGCGCCCGATGCCGAACTTGGCACCGATGATCTCCAGCTCCTCGATCAGCGTCACGGGGTCGAGCCTGCGACCATCGAGCGCACTGGGCCGACCCTTCTCGAAACTGATGGTGTGGCGCTCGGGCGGCTGCGGCTTGGTGAAGGCATCGCGCGAGAGCACCCAGGCCTCATCGGGAATGCTGCCATGAGAGTTGAGCGTCTCCTTGCCACCGATCGTGACGCCCCACAGGCCGCGATTCACGGAGTAGGCCGCGCCCCAGGGCGGCACGGGGAGCTTGCGCGCCTCCAGGTACGCCAGTTCGTCCTTGCGCTGGAAGGCATGGTCGCGCACGGGTGCGAGCACGGTGAGCTCCGGCGCGAGGGTGCGCAGCGCGACCTCGAAGCGCACCTGGTCGTTGCCGGCCGCCGTGCAGCCGTGGGCAATGGTGTTGGTGCCGAGCTTGCGCGCCATGAGCGCGATGGTCTGGGCCTGCATGACGCGCTCGGCGCCGACGCACAGCGGGTACAGCTGGCCACGGCGCACATTGCCCATGATCAGGAAGCGCAGCACCTGCTCGAAATAATCGGCACGCGCATCGATGGTGTGGTGTTCGATCGAACCCAGCGCGCGCGCGCGCGAGGCCAGCGTGCTGGCCGTCGCGGCGTCGATGCCGCCGGTATCGACCGTCACCGTAATGACGGGCCGGCCGGTGTTTTCGCCCACCCAGGGGACCAGGAAGGAGGTGTCGAGACCACCGGAATAGGCGAGAACAATGGGTTCGGCACCCTTGGAAACAGCATTGGGCATGATTTCAGACTCTGAAGTTCGAGCGGAGGCGCGCGATGAGCTGCGCCTGGGCAGGCTCACCGTTGGTGGCGACGAATATGGTGTCGTCGCCGGAAATGGTGCCCACGACTTCGGGCCACTCGGCCTTGTCGATGGCCACGGCAACGCTCCCCGCTGCACCGATCGTGGTCTTGACCACGGTCAGGCAGGTCCCGGCGGGGAGGATCTGGCGGACGAACTGCGCGAGGGCGCCGAAATCGCCATTGGCACGCGTGATTTCATCCGGTGGCATCACATACCGGCCACCCGCTTTCAGCACGCCCAGGTCCCGCAGGTCCCGACTGATCGAAGACTGCGTCACCGCATAGCCATCGCGCTGCAGCATATGCACCAGGTCGCCCTGCTTATGCACGAGGCCATTGCGCAGGAGGCGCACGATGGCATTGCGGCGGTCAAATTGCTGGGTATCGGAAAGCACGGCCAGGCCTGCTGCATAAAGTCGCGTGTATTATGCATATAAATGCAGGAGGGTCAAGGGCGCAGCCGGAACACCCACAAGGTGGTACCCGCGGGCGGATCGACGATTTCCGGCGTGAGGCTGCGGGTGCCGGAATCGAAGGCGCCGCCACCGCCGGCGACGACGACCAGGTATTGGACGCCGGCGACACTGTAGGTCGCCGGGGAGGAGCTGGGCGAGGCATTCAGGATCACCTGCCACAGCAACTTGCCGTCTGCTGCGTCATAGGCGCGCAGATGGCGATCGCGCGCCCCGCTGAATACCACCCCGCCGGCCGAGGTCAGCAGCGAGCTGGCGATCGGCGCGCGTTGACGCTTCGACCACACCACCCGTCCGGTGTTCAGGTCGATGGCATCGACGCGACCGAAATTGCCGTCGTTGCCGGGTTTCGGGCGCGCCCGCAGGCGCATGTCCTGGCCACCGCCGGCGATCGCGGCGGCGTCGCGTTCGACCCAGCTGTAATCCATACAGTCATTGTCGACCAGCGGCACGTAGAGATAACCGGAAGCCGGATCAAATGCCGTGGTCGGCCAGCTGCGCGCACCCGTCGCGGTGGGGCAGACCAGGTCGGTTCGACCGGCCTGCGGCTCGAGGGCAGGATTGATGAGCTTCCTGCCGGTAGTCGTATCGATTTTCGCGACCAGGTTCTGCAGGCCCAGATCCTTGGAGAATGCATAGTGGCCATCAACCCGGTTGACGGCATCGAAGATCGCGCTCTTGCCGCCGGTCACGAGCAGCCTGGTGGGCTTGCCGTTGACCGGCAGTGTGACCAGCGATTGTTCGAATGCCCAGTCCAGGTCCCAAACGTCGCGATTCATGTGCTGGTAGTACCAGGACAGCTTGCCGGTATCGGCATTGAGCGCCACCGTCGAATCGGTGTAGAGCGCATCGTTGTTCGCCAGCCCCTGGTGCGCGCGCGCTGTCAGCAAGGTGCCGACATCGTAGGTGTTACCGGTCCCGAAATAGACGAGGTTCAGGTCGGGATCGTAGCTGCCGATCGACCAGACCCCGGAACCGTAGCGCTCGTTCACGGGGGCGCCATTCCAACTGTCGCCGCCCGGCTCACCCGCTCGCGCGATGGTGTTGAAACGCCACAACTCATTGCCACTTTGCGCGTCCAGGCCAACGATGAAGTCGCCCCCGCCGGTATTGATCCCGAGGCTGACACCGACGATGACCTTGCCGTGAACCAGCAGTGGGCCACCGGAAATATGGAAGTAGGCGCCGTCGAACAGGCCAGGTCGCGAGCCGTGTTCGGGCGTAACGACCGCCCAATCCCAGCGCAGGTCGCCGCTCTTCAGGTCCAGTGCGACGATGTGCCCGTCGGCGGTGGGTGCATAGAGCTTGTCCTGGTAAATCGCCAACCCGCGCATGCGCGCATCGCGGCCGCTGTGCAGCTCCTCGGGCAACGCGCGCAGGTATTGCCACACAATGGTGCCGTCAGCGGCGTTGATCGCTTCGATCGTATTGCCGCTTTCGATGAACAGCACGCCATCGTGGACCAGGGGTGCGGTCTCATTGGCACTGGGCGGTAAGGCCAATGTCCAGGCAACACCGAGTTGGCGCACCGTGTTCTTGTTGATCTGCGCGAGCGGGCTGTAGCCCAGCGTCGCATAGCTGCCGCGCCACATCAGCCAATCGCCGGCGGGCGGTTCGCGCAGCATTGCATCGGAAACCGGGGTGAGCTTGCCCAGCAGGGCTTTTCGCGCGGCCATGGCGGCATGATAGGCGCCGTCCTCATTATCCAGGCGCGGGCCACCGGCGGTGCGGGCGCCCGCCGCTGCCCCCGTCACGGGCGTGCTCAGCACCAGCTGCGCCGTCCCGGCTTTTTCTCCGTTCTGCTGCAGCAGGTAGGCGGCGACGTCCGCATAGCTGCGGCTGTCGAGACTGCCCGGACTTGCAGGCGGCATGCGCTTCACGATCGCCGCCCAGAGAACTTCCGGCAATTGATCGTGCCAGCGCGCCTTGAATGCGGCCCCGTTCACGGGCGGCCCGAACTGACCGTCGTTCAGATGGGGGCCGTGGCATCGGGCACAACTTTCCACGTAGACAGTCTGGCCGCGCTTGGCCTGCGGTGTGGTGAAGCCCACCGGACCGCGGTCGAACAGGGTTTGCCCAGCCGCCGCACCGGCCCAGCAGGCGGCTGCCGCGACGCACGCCAGGCGCAGCAGCCACGCAGGTCGTTTCATCAACTGCATGGATTTATTGCCTGGCTTCGAAAGCGCCGGCGATGCGCAGCATCACGTCATCACCGACTGCGGGCAGATCGATCTTTACCCCGAAGTCGCCACGCCTGATCGTGCCGGAGGCTTCAAAGCCGACGGTGTACACCTTGGACAGCGGATTGACGCCGGCGCCGACCAGGTGCAATGCGAATACTTCGGACTTCGTAACCCCGTGCAGGGTCAGATCGCCGGTGATCTGGGCTGATGCGCTGCCGGTGACCACGATTTTTCGGGAGACGAAGGTCGCGGTGGGGAATTTCGTCACATCGAACCACTGCTCGCCCTTCAGTTCCCGTGTCAGCACGGACACCGTCGTGGTGAGGGACTCCATGGGAATGGACATGTCGAGTTTGGAGTCGGCGAGTTGCGCGGGATTCAGCTGCAAGGTTCCGGAGGCCCCGGAGAAAATCCCGTAGAAATTGGTGAAGCCAAAATGCAATACGGAGAACACCACCTGGGTATGCGCAGGATCGGCCCGGTAGGTCCCGGCCTTCATGGTTTCGAAATTGGCAGATTGCGCGAACGCAGCGGTGCTGAACAGCGCGCAAGCAAGGACGACGGCGGATTTCATGAACGGCAAGCTCCTATCCCAAGGGTGGCCACAGTATCGCGATAATTTCGCGCGCCGCTACTTATCCAGCGTATAGACCAGGTCCGCGCCGCCGACCTGGCCGGCCTCGGTGCGGATCGTCCAATGGTCCCCGAGCGTGTAGCGCAGCTTTACGGTATTCAAAGTCTGGGTCAGTCCCAACCCGTAGCTTACGTACAGGCGCGGCGAAAGATAGCGTCCGAGCACCAGGGACGTCTCGTTATAGATGTTCGATTCGACGCCGACATCCGTGATCCCGATATGCGAGCCGAGCTGTTGACCCAGGATGGCGGCGCCCTGGCCCAGCAGTTCGTTGTTGGTGGCCCCGCGCGTGGCGTTGGTACCGGCGGTACCGGCGACGCCGGCGGTCTGTCCACCGACGAGCCCGCCCCCGGCCAGCAGCAGCGCGACGATCTGCTGCTGCGGCAAGGGTGGCTCGGAGAAGAAAGACAGCTGCGGCTGGCGCAGGGTGCCGCGCACATTGATCCCGGCCAGGGTCGCCCCGGCGGTGGGGTCATCGAAGCGCTTGACCGCGCGTACGTCGACGCCCGGATCACCGATGGGTCCGCCGGTGAAGATCAGGCGCCCGTGTTCGATCTCAAGCTTGCGGCCATAGGCGGTGTAGTCACCGGTCGCGACATTGAATTCACCGGAGGCATGCGTGACCTGGTCGTTGCTGGCGGCGTGTTCGGTGATGCTGCCGCTGAGCCGTGCCTTCAACCCCATGCCTTCGACCGTGACGTCATCGCCCAGCGTCATGGTCACATCGCTGGTGACCTCGTAATGGTTGGCGGGCGCCGGATTGTCGGCGCTGACCAGCACCTCGTCCGAGGAGGCCAGCACGGCGTGCGTCAGATCCGCCGGCGCAATGCGGGCGCGCGGAATCCGCACATCCCCGGTGACCCCGATCCGAGTCCCCTCGACATGGAAGGTCAGATTCGGCGAAGCGTCGATCTGCGCCTCCGGAACATCGGCGACGCGCAGTTGCGTGCCACTCAATGTGAGTTCGCCATGCGGCGCACCTGCGCGCCATTCCAGGCCACCGCGTACCGTCGCGTGCCCCCCGCCGAACTGGGCACCCCCGTCGAAATCGAGCCGATTGCTCTGCAAGGTGGCTTTGAAGGCAGCCTGGCGCATCGCCATATTGATCTGATACAGATCGAGCTCTCCCTCGCTCAGCGACAGTGAGCCGCTGAGCAGCGGCGCACCGATCGTACCGGCGATGTCCAGATTGGCAGCCAGGCGTCCGGCGGCCCGATCCACCTGCGGCACATACAACGGAACGAAATCCAGTTGCGCGGTCTGCAGCGCAATGGAGCCATTGAGGGGCAGCTCGCGCCAGCTGTGCCCGTCGCGCGTCGCACTCAGCTGGCCCTTGATCGAACCCTGGGCGCCGGCATCCAGGCTCAGCTGCGCCGTGATGTTCGCAGGCGTCGCGGTGGCCTGCACATCACCATCTCCGAAAGTGGTGACTTCGATCTTGCCGCCGGCGAGTCGGTGCCGCAATTGCGCACCCGCGAGTCGGGCGGCGAGCGTGCCTTCCACCGGCCCCGTACCGTTCGCGAACAGCTTCAAGGACATGCCGATGATACCGCGGTAATCCACATTGCCCGACTGGCCCGCCGTCAGCGTCTGCATGGGCAACTGCGTGGCCGCGGCCTGCACCGACCACTTCGCGGGCGTCCAGTCACCGCCCGCACACAGGTGCGCCGGTGAGCCCTTCAGGCACAGGTTATCGACGTGAATCTGCGCGCTCGACAGGCTCGCACCGGCGGGTTGTTCGAGGGCGAGGTTGAGCGCATCGCTACCCACGATCGTCATTTGCCGCAGACTCGCCCGCCACTCACCATTGTTGAACGCACCACTGCCATGGGCCTTGAGACTGAAATCATGGGCCGCGAAGTTCAGATCCAGCTCGTGGCCGCGTTCCTCGCCGTCGAGTTTCAAGCGCAGGTCATCGATGGTGCGCGTACCCAGGGTGAGACCATGGGCGTGCACATCGACATGTGATGGCCCCTGGCGCTGGGGATCGAAGTCCAGTCGGGCGGCGATATCGTCGAGGGCGACCTGTTGGAACCGCAGGGCGCCGGCATTGACCGTGGCCTGCACGGCAGGGTCGCGCCAGGGGCCGTGGATCTCGCCGTTGCCGGTGACGTGCCCGGTCAGGCCCGGCAGTACCAGCGCCAGATCCGGCGAGCGGATATCAAATTTCAGATCGGCGCGGTCGCTGAGCGTGCCATCAAGATCCAGATTGGTTCCGGCCAGCTGCGCATGAATGCCCTGAAGCTGCCACACGCCACCGGCCCGTGACACCCGGCCGGAGCCGCGCGCGGGCAGGTTGTGCATGACGCCGGTGAGATTCTGCACCTGTACGCTGAATGCGTCGCCGGCATGGAAACCGGCGCCGGTGGCCTGGAAGCCGAATGTCAGGTGACCGGCCGCGATGTTGGCAAAGGCGGCGGGGTTGAGCTCACTGGCGGTGCCGCTGGCCGACCAGGTTGGATGCGGCAACCATTGCGCTTCGGCAGTGAACGTCGCTTGACCGAGCGGCGCGCTGCGTCCCGTCACGGTGACCGTCTTCAACTGGATCTGTTGCGGATACAGCGCCGCATCAAACGCGACGGCCAGCGCAGGCAGTGGGGCAACGGCCAGATCGCCGTGACCGCCGAAGGAATAGGGCCAGGTCCCCGCGATGGCAAATTGACCGGCATCACTGCGCAGCACGGTGGTGCGCACCAGTGGCCAGCTCAAGTGCGTCCATCCGCCGCTGAGGTCCAGGCGCGGGCCGCCGGGTTCGATACCCACTGTGCCGGCCGCCACGAGGCGCATGCCGGATGCCCGATGCGTGGCCGTGAATTCGTTGAGGGTGATGATGCGATGGGCATAGGCGCCGCGCAGCTGCGCGTCGAATACCCCGGCCTGGAGGGCTTCGGGTACCACCGGCCCGGTGGCCGTGAAGCCCTGCTCATTCAATTGCACGGCGAGCAGGCCGTGGGCGGTGCCGATGCGCGCACTGCCGCCCCAGGTATTCAGGGCAATATGAGTCACATCCGCGTTGCCCTCGAAGTGCCAGGCCGTGGTGAGATCGACGCCGCGGCCTCGGAGAGTGCCTTGGAAGGGCGCCGCGATCTGCGCGCTGAAGGGCAGGGATTTCAGATCGCCGTCACCCTGGATCTGCACCTGCCAGGGAACCGCACCGCGCGCGTGGTAGTTGACCCCCAGGTCCGCGGTCACACCCAGCGTCGTCGTGGCACGCAGCAGGCCCTGGTGGGAGCTGAAGGCGAGCTCCCCGGAACGCATCACCGCATCGAAGTAGCGCGCCGTGCGCGCGTGCACGACTCCATGGGTGCGCAGCTGCGCCGCCTCGAGCTGCCGCCCGTTGGGCAGCACCAGTGTGCCGTGCGCGATATGCAGGGCATCGATGCGGACATTGAGCCAATGCGGCAGGAAGTACAGCGGTACGGGCACGTAGGGCCGGGTGCGGCGCATGACTTCGATGCGCAGGTCGCCGATATCGAGGTTGCGTGCATGCAGGGTCTGCAGCAGCGCCGGCGCCAGCTCGAGGGCCAGGTTGACGTCATCGAATGTCAGATTGACGCGGCGCTGCCGGATCAGCAGCTGATCGATATGCAGCCCATGCGCGACACTGCCGCGGATGCCGTGCAGCTGCACCTCGACGCCGGCGAAGTGCCGCGGCAGGTGCCGTACCAGCAGATTCACACCGGGTTCGGTGTAGAGCACAAACCAGCTCAGCGCCAGTGGCAGCGCCAGCGCCACGAGGATGAGGCCCGCGATCAGCCCGATGATCCACGCGCGCATCTTAAAGCTTCGGTGAGAAGTTGATGTCGAAGCGCGGCCCGGCGCCGGGCCGGGAAATCGGTTCGGCCACGTCGACCCCGAACGTCAGGACCGGCAATCGCCAGCGCAAGCCCACTCCCGCCGAGTACTCCATGAAATGAGGGTACGCTGGATTCGGCGAGTGACCAAACGTGTCGAAGGCATTGCCGAAGTCCGAAAACACGGACAGGGCCAGGTTGCGCGGCAGGTCGCGGATGATCTCGGCGGTGCCGGTGATGACTTCGCGGCCACCCACTTTCACGTCGGTGTAGGTCCCGTTCGCATTGCGCTCGGTCACGATCGGGGACAGATCATCAAAGCCAAAACCGCGCACGCTCTGGTCGCCGCCGGCAAAAAAGCGGAAGGACCCGGGCAGTACCGACAGGCGCGACGCCAGCGTGGTTCCGAACTCACCGCGCAGCAGCAGATGCCAGCCTGCGGTAATCGGGAATACCCGCTCATCCTGCACATGCAGCTGCAGGAAACTCACGCTGGAGCCCAGCGCCTGGGCCGCCCCGCGGATCTCGATCTGCAGGCCGCGTTCAAACAAGGCTTCGCCCAGGTAGCCGCGCGGCACGGAGGCGATGGTGAGGCTGGGCACCAGCAGCCGATCACGCAGCTCGGAGTAGCCGTCACTGGTGATCGAGTAGGTGGGCGTCAGGGCCCACACGTACTGCCAGCGGTCGCGGACCAGGGTCACGCTGGGACCGAGGGAGAAGTCCTTGTCGTTGAGGTCACCGGGGATGCTTTGTTGGACGGCCGCGCCCAGGGCGAAGTGCTCGAGCGCCGGATCGCCGATCGGCACGATGTACTGGGACTGCAACTGCTGGATCTTGGTGGAAGCCTCCAGCTGCGTGATGAAGTGGTGACCGCTGCCATTGACCAGGCGCCGATCCCACAGAAAGGTGCCGCGCGGGCCGGTGTCGGTGCCATAGCCGGCGCCGAACTGATACCGGTCGCGCTTACCGGGCTGCGCCTTGATGCTCACCGGCACGCTGTGCCCGAGGCGGTCCGGTTCACCGGTCTTGACCTCTACGGCGGAGAAGTACTGGCTGTCGTCCAGCGCGAACTGCGTGTGCAGCAGTTCGCCCAGGTCGAACGGATCCCCCTCGTGGTAGCGGATGTAGCGCTTCACCAGTGCGACATCGATGACGCTCTGGTCGATGGTCGTGGCGCCAAACCGGTAGCGCGGCCCGGTCGCCAGTTCCAGCTGCGCGCTCGCGGCCAACCGGGCCGGATCCACCTTCAGTTCACTGTGCGTGAGGCGCGCATCCAGGTAACCATAGGTGGCCGCGGTGTTCTGCAGTTCACTCTTGATGCGATCGTAGGTGGAATGGTTGAGTTGATCGCCGACATGCAGCGCAGCGTCGCTGATGATGCGGGCGAACCGCGGGTCGACGCTGCCCTCACCGCTGACCCGGATGCTGACCGCCGTCATCAGCACGGGCGGCCCGGGGTCGATATGCACCTCGACGCGCCAGCCGTTCTTGTCCTTGCCCTGCTCCTTCTGCGTCAGTTCGGAACTGACGACCGGCGCGTAATAGCCGAAGGGGCGCAATGCCTCGCGCACCTCGCGCTCGATGCGTTCACGCAGCCGCTGCACCATGGTCGCATCGAGGTCACGATCCTTGTAGCGCGCCAGGCTCAGGTAGGCGAGGACGTTGCTGCGCAGGGGATCGTTGACACCGCGCACGGTGAGGTCGACCGACGCCGCAGCGGGCTGGCTGATCCACACGCACAGCAGTACGGCGCCTAGGAGCCGGCCGCTACGCATCAGGCGCCGCGGGCCACTCGCCACTGCCGAGTGTCCAGGCGCTTTCACCGGTCAGTGCGCCGCTGGCAGCGAAGCGCCGCTCCTGCACGCACAGCGAGCCGTCATGGCCGATCATCACCAGCGTCGAGCAGCGCGTGCCGAACAGTGGATGCACGACGAAGGGTGAGGACAATACTTCAACCCACTCCGGCGCCAGGGGCCGGGCGTTTTCGGGCGTGTCGGGTAAGGCGCGAGTGCGGTCGGCGAGCATGGCGAACAGCGGTTCGATGGCCGCAGCGGACGGCGTGCCGTCGTGGGCGGCGTGCTCCACCGCCTGCGCGGATAGCCAGGCGGTGAATTTCGCACGCACGCGGGTGAGCTTCGGCCAGGGTGTATCGAGCAGCAGATTGCTCAGGCCATAGACTCCGCGCTCCAGCGTGCGCGCAAACCGCGGGGCGCGATTCGAGGCGTACGCGAGGCTGTCGGCATCATTGAGCAGCAGATTGAAACCCGCATAACGCTGCGCTTCCGGTTCCAGCTGCCCCAGGAACAGCGCAGGATTGGAGCGGCCTGCCAGCCAGTCGGGAATCAGGCCGCCGCGGCTGGGCGCATCGGGGCGTTTGGGCTGCACATCGCGAAAGTTGGTGACGATGCCAAAGCGGCGTTGGCGATCCACGGCCAGCCACGTGCCCTGTGCCGACAGATCGCGGCCGGCCAGGATGTCGGGGGCATCCTTCCAGATCGCCATGGGCGCCGTGGGCCGTGCGTGGAACTCATCGCGGTTGGCGGCGACGATCAGCCGATAGCGCGGATGAGCCTGCCAGGCCAGCACCAGGAGACACATCTTGGGATCTAGACCTCTTCCAGCCAGGCACCGATCAGCCGTCGGGCTATGGCTTGGGGTGGCGGCAGCAGGATTTTCCCGGCCAACAGGTCGGCGCGCGAAAACCACTGCACATCCGCAAGTTCGCTGCCGCGGTGGATTTCGCGTTGCGCGCCGGCTGTGGCGCGGAAGCCCAGCATCAGCGAGGCAGGAAATGGCCAGGGCTGGGAGGACTGGTAGCAGACTTCATCCACATCGACGCCGGTTTCCTCGCGAACCTCGCGGGCGACCGCATCTTCAAGGCTCTCGCCGGGTTCGACGAAGCCGGCAATGGTCGAGTACCGTCCGGGCGGCCAGCTGGCCTGCCGGCCGAGCAGCGCCCGATCGCCATCGCTCACCAGCACGATGATGGCGGGGTCCAGCCGCGGAAAGAAGTCATGGGGTGTCTGCGGATCCGTACAGCGCAGGACATGGCCGCCGCGCATCGGCCGCGTTGGCTGCCCGCACACTCCGCAGAAGCGCTGCCGGGCCCGCCACAGGGAGATGCCTCGGGCATACGCCAGCAGGGCCGATTCGTCAGCCGGCAGGATGGCCGCCAGCGGCCGCAACTCGGCAAGCTGCGTCGCCTCCGGGAGTACGACGGGTGAGCCGGCGGGCAGATCCAGCAGAATGCACCAGGCATCCTGGAACTGACCCAGCAGGACTTGGGAGGTTTCATCCGTGCCCCGGACAATGGGGTGCTCCCCGGAAAGAAAGGCAATCCGGGCGATGTCCGGCGCGGCGGCGGCATGCAGCAGGTGCTGTGCGCCGACCGACAGAACATAACGAGTGGTGGGGTCAGCGCGGATCGCTTCCAGGGCAGCCGCATCCTCGCGCACTTCGGAGCGTCGGTCGATATAGGGTCCGGCGAAGAAATTGGGCGCATTGCGGTGCGGCATGGGCGCGACTCAAGCCAAGGCCATACCGCATAGTAGCAGCGAGGCCCTTCTTTCCATCCGGGATACGTAAAGTGCAGCTCGGGCGTCGCCGCCGGAAAAGTTAACAAGTGTTCATCGAATCGCCAGCGTGCGGGCGCACAGGCGCGGTGGTGCGCTACTATCCTCGCACTACAATCGCGCAGTGGGGGATTCAAATGAGACAGGTCAATCGTTTCTTCATCCTTGCGAGTGCGGCGGCTCTGGTTGCCTGTGCAACCCAAGCACCGGCACCGGCACCGGCGCCCGCGAGTCATCAACTCGCGCTCGTTCCGGCAATGGCGGTGGCGCACCCGGGGCTGAACACCTACGGCTATCAGCGCAAGGTGGTGGACGGCGAGGACATGTTCTGCAAAAACGATCTGGTGCTGGGTTCGCGCGTCCAGCATGAAGGCGAAAAATGCTACACGGCGGATCAGTTGAAGCAGATCCAGGAAGCTACCCAGCAGTACATCGACTCTGTGCAAGGACATGGCACCATGTCCACGTCGACGGGCACGCCCGGGGCCGGGCGATAGGAGTTCCGCATGCGGCAAGTCAACAGTTTCTTCATGCTTGCTAGCGCGGCGACGCTCGTTGCGTGTGCAACGTCGCCAGCCCCAGGCTCCGGAAAGCCTGCTCCGGCCGGCTATTACACCAAGGTGGTCGAGGGCCAGCAGCTGTTCTGCAGAAATGATCTGAAGCTGGGCTCGCGCGTTGAGCGTGAAGGAGAAAAATGCTACACCGCGGATCAGCTGAAGGAGAAGCAGGACGCCGACCAGGCCGCGGTCAATGGCTCGCTGTCAACGCAACATGGCAATGCATCAGTTCAATAAGCAAACGGGCCGGGCGCAATGCCCCGCCCGAATGATGTCTCAAGGCAGGGTCAGCGCGATGAGCTCGCCAGGGTGGTCCTTCGCGCCGGTCGCGACGACGATGTACTGCCGCCCATACACGGCATAGGTCATCGGCACGCCGGACTGATTGGCAGGCAGAGTCATCTGGCTGATGATGGCTCCGCTGGCCTTGTCATATGCGTAGAACTTGTTGCCGCCGCCGCCGGCGCGATACAGCCCGCTGCCTTCACCGGCGAACAGCAGGCTCTTGGTCACGAGCATTCCAACCTGGTCGAACGATCCCGTACGCGGCAGCTTGATGCCGGCCAGCGCCGTATTGTTGGTGGCCCAGTCGGGCGTCGCACTGTTCGGTATCACCCACAGGTGATCGCCGGAGTTGAGGTCGATGGCGGTGATCCGTCCCCAGGGCGGTTTGATCAACGGCAGGCCGTTGGGTCCGCCCAGGGAGCCATGCGGAAACCCCTCGCCATAAACTCCGACGTAGCGCTCGTCGGAGATTTTCGGATCCATGTGCAGTCCGATCGGGCACACCGATGAGATCGAGCTGACGTAGAAGATCCCCGTCTCGGGATCGACCGCGGCCCCCTGCCAGTTCGAGCCTCCGGACAGGCAGGGCCGCAGCAGCGTGCCCAGATTGCCGCCGTCCACGACCACCGAAGGCGGCAGGTACGCCGGACCAAAGCGGTAGTCTTTGACGATCGCCTCGGCCTGAGCCCTCAGATCGGGCGTGAAGTCGATGAGATCCTCGCGCCGCAGGCCCTGCGGCTCGTAGGGCGCCGGCCGCGTGGGGAAGGGCTGGGTGCGCGACGTTTTCTCGCCCGGCACATCGGTCTGCGGCACGGGCCGCTCTTCGATCGGCCACACGGGTTTCCCGGTGACGCGGTTGAAGACGAAGATCAGGCCCATCTTGGTGACCTGGACCACGGCCGGAATCTTCTGGTTCTTGACGGTGATGTCCACCAGCACCGGCGCGGCCGGCAGATCGTAGTCCCAGATATCGTGGTGAACGATCTGGTAGTGCCAGATGCGTTTGCCGGTTTTCGCATCGATGCAGACGAGGGCATCGGAGAAGAGATTGTTGCCGGTGCGGTGCCCGCCGTAGAAGTCGGCGGTGGGCGCCTCGACGGGCAGGTACACGAGGCCGCGCGCGACATCCGCTGAGAACGGCGCCCACACCGCGGTATTGCCGGTGTAGGAGGCACTGTTGTCGTCCCAGGTTTCGGAGCCGAATTCACCGGGCTGCGGAACGGTGTGGAAGGCCCACAGCAGCGCACCGGTGCGCGCATCGTAGCCGCGGATCCAGCCGGGTACGGCAACCTTTGACGGTGGCGCACCGCCGGCGGAGAAGGAGACCCCGGCCACGACCACGTCGCCGACGATCACGGGCGGGGAACTGGAACCCGGCGGGGTTTTCGGCAGGTCGGCGACGCGCGGCAGACCATCCTTCAGATCGACGATGCCCGCTTTGCCGAATGAGGCGACCGGCAGTCCGGACAGCGCATCCAGGGCGATGAGCTGAAAGCCGGGCGTGATGGTGAAAATGCGGCTGCCTTCGCCGTGGCGGCTGCTGCGCCAGTAGGCGACGCCGCGACCCGAATTGCGGCGCGGCGCGAGCGCACCGCGTTCGCCTTCGTCCAGGCGGTACATCCACAGCGTTTCCCCGGTGGTCGCATCGATGGCCACGACATCGCGACGGATCCCGGCACTGATATAGACAATCCCGTCGGCCATGAGCGGCGTCGGGCGGAAGTAGTACTCGGGCACGGGTCCGAAGTTATCGGATTTCCAGCGCCAGGCGATGCGCAGCTTGGCGACATTGTCGCGATTGATCTGGTCCAGGGCGGAGTAGCTGCTGCTGCCCAGATCCCCGCGGTTGTTCAGCCACTCCACGGTGGCGGGAATCCGCTTGGTGCCGGCAGCGGGCGGGGCGGCCGGCGGCACCACCCAGCCGTTGGCGTGGCGGATGCGGGTGAGCGCGGCCGCATAGTCCTCATCACTCAAGGATCCGGGCGCGGTGGGCGGCATGGTTCGACGCGTGAATTCATCCAGTCCGGCTGGCGGGACCGAGCCCCAGCGCTGCTGGAAGCCGCTGCCGATCAATGCCGGCCCGGTCTCCCCGCCGCGCAGTTGCGGACCGTGACAGGCCGCGCAGGTGCGCAGGTAGGCGTCATCCTGTGCATGGGCGTGGGCGCCGGCAAGGAGCAGAACCACGGCGGCGCACCAGGCGATACAGGATCCGAAAACAGCTCGTCTCATCATGCGACTCCCCCTGAAGCGGTATTCTGCACGAGCATCGGCAAGCGCGCGCGCCAGGTGCGATATTCTTTAAAAATCGGATTGCGTAGGGGGCTTGGATGAGATTCAACTGCCGCGGCTTGAGCTTGCTCGCGATGCTGGTGCTGGCGTGCAGTGTGCACGCTGCACCCCAGCCACAATCGGCGCAGGCCGGACAGCTCGTGTACCAGCGCACCTGCGCGATGTGCCACGATCACGGCGAAGCACTGCGCGCGCCGACGCTCGCGACCCTCAAGGGGATGCGCTACCAGCAGATCTACTACGCCCTCACCGTCGGCAAGATGCAGGCCCAGGGACAGGCCCTGTCCGGACCGGAGCGCTCCGAACTCATCGATTTTCTAATCGGCCGGGCCCGGGTGAGCGATGCCTGGACCGCACAGATGCGCTGCACGCCCGCGCGGCGCAGGGTCGACCTGAGCATGCCCGCGACGGTGGCCGATTTCGGCTTCGACCTGCACAACCATCGGCACCTCACGGCCCAGGAGGCGGGGATCACAACGGCCGACTTCCGCCATATGGAGCTCGCATGGGCGCTGGCCTTTCCGCGCGCCACGACGATGCGGGCGCAGGCGGCCGTGGTGGGCTCGACCTTGTTTCTCCCCGTCGCCGATGCTTCGCAGCTGTACGCGATCGACATCGCGGCGCAGCCCTGTCTGAAATGGATCTACAAGAGCGATGTGCCGCTGCGCACCGGGATCGGCTACGGGGCGCTCCCGGGGTCGGGGCGCAAGGTGCTGGTATTTGCCGATGTGGGCACCCGCATCCATATGGTGGATGCGGCAACGGGCGCTCCGCTCTGGATGCACGCGGTTCATCTGACCGCCCTGTCCAACACGACCGGTACTCCGGTGTTGCTCGGCGGACGCGTCTACGTACCGCTCTCGGCCTCGGAAATCAATGTCGGGGCGGATGCGAAGCATCTGTGCTGCACGACGCATGGTGCCGTGATTGCGCTGGACGCCCGCACGGGTAAGGAAATCTGGACCGCCCACACCATGCCGGATGCCACGCCGCGCGGCGACCGTGGCGATGGCCAGATGATGTGGGGCCCTTCAGGGGCGCCGATCTGGACTTCACCGGCCATCGATGAGCAGCGCGGCGTGCTGTACGTGGGCACGGGTGAAGCCACTTCGGCTCCGGCCGCGCCCACCACCGACTCGGTGCTGGCCGTCGACCTTAAGACCGGCGCCATCCGCTGGCGCTTTCAGGCCACGTCCGATGACATTTTTCTCACCGGCTGCATGGTGAAGCATGATGGCCTGAACTGTCCGCACGAGGGACGCGGGCTAGATCATGACTTCGGCGCCTCGATCGTGCTGGCCAGGCGGCCCGATGGTCACGATGTCGTGCTGGCCGGTCAGAAGTCCGGAACGCTCTACGCGCTGGATCCGGACGCGCAGGGCAAAGTGCTGTGGAAGCACAGCTTCGGCGCCGGTTCCGTGATCGGCGGCATCCACTGGGGGCTGGCATTTGACGGTGCGCGCGTGTTTACGCCCATGAACACCTTCCCGGGACGGGATGGCACGGACGCGGGCGAGCGGGCGGGACTGCACGCGGTGGCGGTGGATTCGGGGACGGTGCTGTGGTCGTACTACCCACAGCCGGACTGTTCGGGCGACCGCAAGGCCCGCGTGCGCACCTGCGCGACCGTCACGGGCATGACCGGCGCGCCGGCGGTCATTGCGGGCGCCGTGGTGGAAGGCAGTGCCGATGGCTTCCTGCGGGCGTTCGATGCGAACACGGGCGAGCTGCTGTTCCAGTACGACACCACCCAGCCACTGACCACGGCCAACGGGGTACCGGGCACCGGCGGGGCGTTGGACAACGCCTCGATCGTGGCCGCCAACGGGTATCTGTTCGTCAATTCGGGTTATGGAATCATCGGCGGCCAGATGCCGGGAAATCTGTTCCTGGCCTTCCATGTGAAGGCGCACTGACGCAATATCGGCGCAACCGATGGAGGGGGCGCCGTGGGTAGACTCAATATTGCGGGTACCGGTTCGAAGCTGCTCGGCCTGGCCGCGCTCTCATTGTTATGGGGTAGCCCGCAATTTGCTTCGGCGCACCATTCGCTGGCCGGCGAATTCGATACGAGTAAGACCCTGGTGCTCAAAGGGATTGTCTCCCGGGTCGACTGGGCCAACCCGCATATCTACCTGTATCTGGACGTCGTCGAGGGCGGTGGGAAATCGGCCACCTGGCAGCTCGAGTGCGTCCCCGTGGCAATGGCACGCAAGGCCGGCGTGAGCAAGAAAATGCTGACGGAGGAGGGTGCGCACGTGACCGTCGACGCCTTCCCGGCCAGAGACGGTACACCGCACCTGGGCTACATGGCCAAGATCACTTATGCCGACGGACATGACTTCCAGTTCGCCCCGGACAGCGCGGCAGCGGCGGCAAAGTAGCAACTGACCAACGAAGGAGTGCGTATGAGGCGTCGTGAATCAAGCGGGGCATTGGCACTTGCGGCGTTACTGTGCTTCATCGGTATCGATGCGACCGCAGCGGATACCACAGCGTCCCAGCCGGTACCGCGGCTGGCGGATGGTCACCCGGATCTGAACGGCACCTGGGATGATGGTGCGGGCATCGATTTCATCCATCCACAGAAATCGGCAAACGGCACCATCTGCATTTCAGGCTGTGACACCGCCGCTCCGCCGCCACCACCGGCGGCCAATGCGCCACCCAGGCCGGCGCCCAACGTTCCCAAGTACCAGCCGCAATTCCTGGCCAAGGTCGCGGATCTGAACAAGCGGCAGGTCGCGACCGATCCGGTGCTGCGCTGCAAGTCGCCGGGGGTGCCGCGTATTGGGCCGCCGGCCAAGATCATCCAGACTCCCGGCCAGGTGGTGTTCCTGTACAGCGATGTGTCCGGCGCCTTCTATCGCATCATCCCCACGGACGGCCGCCCGCACCGCAGCGATGTGGACGAGAGTTATCTGGGAGACTCCGTCGGTCACTGGGACGGTGATACCTTGGTCATCGAGACCAACCAGTTCAACGACGATAGCTGGCTTACGGACAATGGCGCATTTCATACCACGGACCTGCGCGTGACGGAGCGGCTGCGGCGTGTCGGCGATGGGCTCGAGTATCAGGTGGTGGCCGAAGATCCGAGCGTGCTGACCGAACCGTGGAAGCCGGCGACGAAGTTCGTGAAGCGCGCCGCCGCGGAGTTGGCTGAGCCTGCGCCCTGTGTCGATCGCGACCTGAAGCATCTGGTCGACGACACCCACCATCCGAATCCGCGCTGAGGCCGGCGCCGCCGTTTCATCGAGCCGGAGGCGACGTGCCCTATTCCATGACTCTGGGCGGAGTGGCGCATACTTTTGCCGATCTGCGGGCGGTGTTCGCCGCCGCGGCGCCGCTGCGTTCCGGTGATGCCCTCGCCGGAATCGCGGCCAGCAGTATGGAGGAGCGCATGGCCGCGCGCTATGTGCTGGCCGAACTGCCGTTGCGTCAGCTGCTCAATGAAGAGCTGATTCCCTATGAACAGGATGAGGTGACACGCCTGATCCTGGACACGCACGACGCCGCGGCCTTCGCCGCCGTCGCGACGCTGACGGTGGGCGAGTTTCGGGACTGGCTGCTGGGTGATGCCGCCACACCCGAAGTGCTGCGTTCGCTGGCGCCGGGCCTGACTCCGGAGATGGTCGCCGCGGTGTGCAAACTCATGCGCAATCAGGATCTCATCAGCGTGGCGCGCAAGTGCGAGGTCGTGACCCGGTTTCGGACCACGATGGGCCTCGCGGGACGCCTGGGCGTGCGCCTGCAGCCGAATCATCCTACGGATGATGCCGGCGGCATTGCGGCCTCCATTGTTGATGGGCTGCTCAATGGCTGCGGTGATGCCGTGATCGGCATCAATCCGGCATCGGACAGTGTCGATACGCAGATGCGCTTGCTGCATCTGATCAATGACGTCCGCGAGCGGTTCGCGATACCCACGCAAAGCTGCGTGCTGTCGCATGTCACGAATACCCTTCAGGTCATTGCCCGCGGCGCGCCGGTGGATCTGATTTTCCAGTCCATTGCGGGCACGCAGGCTGCAAACGATAGTTTCGGGGTCAGTCTGAGCGTGCTGCGCGAAGCGCATTCGGCAGGTCAGTCGCTGGGGCGCGGCACGCTGGGGTCCAACCTGATGTACTTTGAGACCGGACAAGGATCGGCACTGTCCGCGCAGGCCCACCATGGAGTGGATCAGCAGACGCTCGAGGCGCGCGCCTATGCCGTCGCACGTGCCTTCTCACCCTTGCTGGTCAATTCGGTGGTCGGCTTCATCGGCCCGGAATATCTGTATGACGGCAAACAGATCACCCGCGCAGCGCTCGAGGATCACTTCTGCGGCAAGCTGCTGGGACTGCCCATGGGGATGGACGTTTGCTACACCAACCACAGCGAAGCAGATCAGGACGATATGGACAACCTGCTGACCCTGCTGGGCGTGGCCGGCGTCAACTTCGTGATGGGTGTCCCGGGTGCGGACGATGTGATGCTGAACTATCAGAGCACCAGCTTCCACGACGCCCAGTACCTGCGCCGCATCCTCGGGCTGCGGCCGGCGCCGGAATTCGAGGCATGGCTGGCCAGCATGGGCATTACGGATGATCGTGGCTGGATCCGCGAGACGGTGGCGGCCGACGTCGCGCAGCGCTTGCTGGCGGTGGATGGCGGCGGTTTCGGCAAGCCATGAAGCCGCCGCTGACAAGCAACCCGGGCCCACTGGCACGTCTGCGAGAGCGGACGCCGGCACGTGTGGCGCTCGGTCACAGTGGCGCGGGCCTGCCCACCGCGGCCCTGCTGCACTTCCAGCTCGACTACGCGCGGGCTCGCGATGCGGTCCATGAAAGTCTCGATCTGCACAGCCTGGCGGCGCAGCTTGCGGGTACCGAGGTGATCCAGGTGCATAGCCAGGCGCCGGACCGCACCACCTATCTGCAGCGTCCGGATCTGGGACGAAGACTCGCGCCGGAATGCAACGATGCCCTGCCGAGGGGTCCGTACGATGTGGCGTTCATCCTCGGTGATGGACTCTCGGCGCGCGCCCTGCAGCTGCATGCCGCCCCGACACTGCGGCTGATCCTGCGGGCCCTCACGGGTTGGCGGGTCGCCCCGGTGATTATCGCAACTCAGGCGCGCGTGGCGCTGGGTGATGACATCGGATCGTGCCTGAACGCTGCCTTTTCAGTGATGTTGATTGGCGAACGGCCGGGGCTGAGTGCACCCTACAGCCTTGGAGCCTATCTCACGTGGCAGCCATCACCGGGTCGACGCGATCACGAGCGCAATTGCATTTCAAACATCCGGCCACCACAGGGCCTTGCCTATGAGGAGGCCTCCGCACGGGTGGTCTGGCTGCTGCATGCCGCGCGCCGGATGGGCCGCACCGGGTTCCTGCTGAAGGACGACTCGGCGATTCTCCAGCCCTGATATGGCCCGACCTTAGCAACTGGGGCAGGGCCGATCCTCGCGATCTTTTTCACGGTTTTCTCCTGTGAGGCATTTGTTCGCATCGGATGGGCAACGCGACGCGCGGCAGCTGCTAACGACGATGGATCACACTGATATTCGCGGGTTGGGTACCGCATTGCATTGTTCCGTCGCGGGGCTGCCTCTTTCTAGCGTCGGGGGTCATCCGTAAAGGATGCCCACATAGGGCTTGCGAGGGTTCCCCTCACCGTGTGCCGCGCATCGCGTTGCCGATCCGATGTGGTGCCGTTCAACTCATGGGGTGATCTCCTGTGGGCATGGCCTCGCACTCGGATTAGGGGACGATCGAGACCTGTTGGCCGATGCTCCAGATAAAGCCGGCGAGTTCCCGCGCGATCGCTACGCAGACTTTGTTGCGTTGGAGCCCACGGGCAGTCAGTCGGCGGTAGCGATACGTGAGCCGCGTTTGGGCACGCCAGGCGGTATCACGGATCGGCGCGGGCTGTCCCTCCTGGCGCTTCTGCAGCTGTAGGCCGATGCGGGCTGGATAACGATAGTTCCAAGCCGCCTCGATCAGTAAGCGCCGCGCATGACCGTTTCCAGTCTTCGTGATCGAGCCGAGGGCCCGCTTCTGGCCGCTGGAGTACTCACTGGGCACCAGTCCCAGATATCCCATCAGGTCGCGTGGATGTGCAAAACGCTTCATCTCACCCAGTTCCGCCACCAAGCTGGTTGCGCTTAACTCATCCACGCCCCGCAGTGTCATGAGCGCCTGTACTAGAGGACGCATACGCCACTGCTCGAGCTCCTGCGACATGGCCTGCGTGAGCAGATCCACGCGCGCCTGCGTCTCCCCGATCGCCCGGCGGTACTCGACAAAGGCGATCTCCTGCGCTCGATGCCCAAACGACACTTTGTCGGCCAGATAGCGCTCATGGGCAGCGGTCCAGGATGTCTTGCCTGTGTAGCGCCGGTCGTGTCGCAGGAGCAACGCTTTGAGTTGCTGCCGGGCTTTAAGGCGGGCGCGAACTGCATCAACCCGA
Organism: Steroidobacteraceae bacterium; assembly: GCA_035485475.1. Taxonomy (GTDB): domain Bacteria; phylum Pseudomonadota; class Gammaproteobacteria; order Steroidobacterales; family Steroidobacteraceae; genus DAIDKA01. Next base: position 27,385 of record DATHOA010000214.1, read on the forward strand.
GCGCGGCACAAGTCCCGCATAGCCTCATCCCGCTCGTCCGGCACCGTCACGAAGGTCAACTGCGACGCCCGGGCCAGGCCCGCCAGACTCAGTGCGTCGCGACGGTCGGTCTTGACCCGATCACCCGGCTTGCGCGGTATCTTCGAGGGCGCCACCACCTGGCAGTGATATGCCGCCTGTCGCAGCTGTCTCACCATGGCAAAGCCACACGGGCCTGCCTCGTACACCACCCGTAGCTCGCCCGGCTTACCCAGCTTGCCTAACACCTTGGTCAGCTCAGCGAACTTCGCCCCTACCGTGCCGATGAAGCGCGGTGCAGCGCCTCCTGACTCCGCCACCGCGATCGCGGTCGTCTGGGCGTGCGCGTCCAGCCCGACGTAGGTAATCTCCTCCATGGTCTGCCTCCTGTGCTCTTTGTAGATGACGCCCTTGCCGGGCTCTACATGTGGCTCGGCGCGAGCAATCGCGCAACCCACGGTACTGCGGGAGGCAGACCTTTTAGCCTGATTGCCCTTAACCGCCCGCCTGTTCACCGCGGGCCATGATGCCTAGCGCCCAGTGACCATCCGGCATTAGGTGATATATTCGCGCGCAGGAGGTCTTGGCCCAAGGATCGTTAACCATGAAAACAGTTCTGCTCCTGTTCGCCGCGCTCCTGGTGTCCGGCTGTGCCACCGCTCATCTTCATCCGGTTCAGGGTCCGCTCGCCACACAGACGCCCCCGCGGACCTACGCCGTCAGCATGGACAGCGCGGCCATCGTGGCAGTCACGCTCAGCAAGGGTGAAGTGTGTCGCGGGAGTTGGAGTAACCTTGCGAAGGAGGATCCCACGGAACGCGATCTGTCGGCCGAATGGGACCTCGTGTATGGCAACGGCGCCTTCGCCGCCAACGTCCTGGGAACCCTCGGTATCGCTCGCGCCATCCTGACCTGCACCAGTGGCATGACCATGAATGTCGAGTTCAACAGCACGAAGGGCGTTGCGAAGGACAGCAATGGAAATGTCTTCAAGCTAACGTTCTGACGATCCCGGACGGATCCGCTCGGTACGACATCGCGGACTCTTCCCGCGCTCCCACCGCCGCAAACCTACACCCAGGCGCAACTTGCGGCGCTCCGCAAGACACTGGGCGGCAACAGGCGCGGAACATCGCTGTCAAAAATCCCGTGACCGTGGTGCCCCTGACCGCGCCCATGAGCCATCCCTAGATCGACGATTTCCGCGCGGCATCGCCCGCGCTAGCCCTGCCTTATCGGCATTGAACACGGCGGGTGGCCTGCGCCACCGTTTTCGTCTGGACCGCAAACAAACCCTCCCTCGTCTTTTGCAAGGAATAATCGACAAAACGGATGTCTGAGAGCGGGCACTTGGCTACAATCATTCTCACGGAAGTCGAGACGTAGAGTTCGTCAGGCACTGGCATGCCGCTAATTTCTACCGGGCCAGAGGGCCACTCAGGGCGCTGCAGTTCAGTTACGTTGGCAGCGATTGGCCTCGTGGCTTGTGTTTGCGCGGACATGACGCACGAAGTCCTCGGCCATATGACGGCCGCGTGGCTCGCCGATATTCGCATCGTATCTCTTTCCACTGTCGCGATTCAGACGGTCGAGCAGAGTCGTTTCGTTGCAGCTGCTGGAACAGTGGCCAATCTCATAGTTGGCGCGGCATCTCTTGTGCTCCTGAGCCGTGGGGCTGGGCGCAAAAGCGGGGCCTATTTTCTTTGGCTGTTCGCGGCGTTCAATCTCCTGAACTGCGGATACCTGCTTGCCTCGGCGGTCCTGGGCAATGGCGACTGGGCCGTCGTCATTGGCGGCCTTTCGCCCGCGTGGCTTTGGAGAGGGGCGCTCGGGCTGGCGGGCGCGATTCTGTATGCACTGAGCATCCTTTGGCTGGCGCATTCGATGCGTCAATTGGCGGCACGTAAGGTGGTTACGCTGTCCGAAATGCAGCGGCTTGCGTGGCTGTCGTTTTTGGCCGGTGGATTGATTCTCACTGTTGCCGCGGCGTTCAATCCGATCAGCCCACGACTGATCCTGCTATCCGGTGTCGGGGCTTCCTTCGGGCTGAATTGGGGCCTGTTGCTCATCCCCGGGCTCGTCCGGGCGCATGTTCAAAATAAGGTCGAGGCTGTGTCGGCACCGATGCCGCCCAGCCTCCCATGGCTCGGTGTTGCGCTGGTGTTCGGCGCACTGTTCGTCGCGATATTCGGTCCGGGTATTCGGTTCCAGGTCTGAAGCGCAACGCGCGGCGTACCCTACAGCCCCCTGGGGTCGTGACCCACATCCATAAGCAGCCGCGTCAACAAATATACGCGTGGCACCAACGTTTCGAGGTCGGCGTAGTCGTCGGCGGTGTGGGCATTTCCACCCTCGATGCCAAAACCATCGACGGCAGGCGTACCCGTTTGGGCCGCGAAGCTGACGTCCGCCGATGAGCCTACTTCGGTGGCGGTAACCTTGCGCCCGATTTCCGCATAGAGCCGGTTCACGCGCTCGATCACCCGATCCGTGTGCTCAGTGGGCGGCCACGGCGGAAAACTACGTTGCATGGAGGATTTGATCGTAACTCCGTCGATGCTGGGACTCGCCGCGAGCTTCGCGGTGGCCTGCTCCACGCGGTCCAGCTCCTCGTTCGTGAACGCCCGCACGTCAGCCTTCAACTCCGCGTGGGCGGGAACGACGTTGGTCTTGTCTCCGCCGTTGAGAATGTCCACGGTCACCGTCGTTTTTTTCGCGGCATCGCCGAGCTTCTCGAGGGCCAGGGCGAAGCGCGCGGCTTCAATCACTGCGTTGCGTCCTTTTTCAGGCTCCAGGCCGGAATGTGCCGCCCGCCCGGTGAACTGCACGCTCACAGTCGCGCTCCCCTTGCGCGCGTTGAGGACCTGGTCTGTTGGAATGCCCCGCTCGAGGTTGATGACGAGATCGCTTGCCATGGCGAGACTGCGAATGAGATCGCGCGTGCCCACCGAGCCGGTCTCCTCGTTCGAATTGAGCAGCACATCGATACGCGCGAAGTCGGCAAACCCGGTTCCCTTCAGGGCCTTCAATGCGCACACAGCGGTAACGCCGCCCGCCTTGTCATCACCGGCTCCCGGTCCGATGTAGTGTTGCCCTTCCCAATGCGGCATCCGCTGTGCCACGTCGCCGTGATTGAACACTGTGTCCATATGCGCGATCAGGACGATGCGCCCCTTGCCCGATCCCGTGAGGGTCGCGACGACATTGTTCCCCACGGCCGGAGGCGTTGGCGCAACTGCCTTCACATCCGCGCCCAGAGCCTGCAACTCGGCGGCGAAAATCGCGCCCACCGCATTCAGGCCCGCGACATCGCCTGTGCCGCTATCGATGGCAACGACGCGCTGGAGCAACTCACGGCCGCTTTGTTCGCAGGCCTTGACGGCCGTCAGGACCCTGGTGTTGGGTTGGGGCGCGGCGCCAGCCAAGGCCGGAAACGTGCAGGTCAAAAGAGCAAGCAGCACGCGTGCATGATGCTGAGTCATTCCCATTGCCTTTCTTTTGGAAGGAAGCCGCCGTGTAGCGCGCCGCACATTTTCTATTGAAGCAGCAACGACCTGTGCTTGGCACTTTACGCTGCTGCGCGATGCCCGGCCAGTACTGCTCAACCTCGATGAGCCCGGTGGCTTCGAGATCGCTCCGTGGGCGGGCCGGGTTCAGCTGGTCGACGCATATGTGGCATGGGTCAGAAACCTGACTCAGCGGGGGCTCGCCGAAGCGCTAACCACCTGGTTCGGACCACCTGCTGTGACGTAGAGCCGAAACTGGGCGATACCTGCCGGAGACACGGCGCAGGCGTACTATTATCGCGCGGTGACCAGCGGGTAGGAGAGCATTGTGTCGAGTCCCGAGACGCCGCCGATATTCAATCAAGTGGAAGCTGCCGGCACACGTGCGTTAAATTCACCGCTCGCGGAAATTCTCGTTGGACTGGCGCTGTTTTTTTCCGCCTGCGCCGCCCTCACTTTCACCCGGGTACCCGGCGGCATCGCACTGGTTTGGCCGGCCAATGCCATTGCCGCCGCCCTCTTGATCCGCCTGCGGCAGGTTCGCTGGAGCATTGCGGTTGTCCTGGTATTGCTGGCCGCGGTGCTCGCGAGTGTGATTGCGGCACATCGGCCGTGGTCCAGTGCGGCCTTGTTTGCCTGTGTCCACGGGATCGAGATCGCACTGATGGTGCTCGCATTCCGCTTTATTTGGAGGTTTCCGTATCCCAAGATAACGATCAACCATGCGGCCTTCATGACGGCGCTCTTCGGGATCACGATTCCTGGGCTTGCCGCACTGCTCGCCGGCCTGGTATTGCGCAACCAATTGCCGGGCCCCTTCGGGGCAGAAGCATTACGGTGGTGGTCGTCCCATGCGATCGGTGCGTGCCTGCTGGGGCCTCCGATCATCTTGTTCAGCGTCAAGGAACTGAAGCGCCTGACGCGCGGGCGATTTCTTCTCGAGAACCTCTTGACGTGCCTCGCCTGCCTCGCAGGCTGCTACCTGGCGATTCGCTATGTGAGATTTCCCTTCGTCGGGATCGGTCTTCTGCTGTTGATCGCCGCGTTTCGGCTGGGCGGCTTCGGCACCTCGGTGGTGAGTCTGGCTCTCGGACTACTCATCACCAATTTATGGCTCATAGGCGTTCGTCCCCTGGGCCTCGATCCGGTCGCCGCGGCGAGCGGCTCATTGGAGGGTCTGCCCGTTATTGCATTTCTTGCCGCCCTGATGCCGGCTATCGCCGTTGGCTTGGGCAGTGATGCTCGGCGCGCCGCTGGCAGCGCACTTCGAGCGAGCGAGCGCCGTTTTCGCGAGTCGATGGAACATTCCCCGATCGGCATGTTGATCGCGGATCGGAACGGCGTCTGGGGCTACACCAATATCGCTCTGCAGCAGATGCTTGGTTACACCGCGGAGGAGTTTCGAGCGCTTCCTCCCGGAGGTCCTTCCAAGTCCGAGGATTGGCAGAAGAGTAAGGCACGTTGGGGGAAGCTGCTGACGGGAGAAATCGATGTCTACGAAGTGGCCCGTTGCTTCAGGCACAAACATGGCCATTGGATTTGGACGCATGTGGCCGTCTCGCTCCTGCGCGACGAAGAAGGATCGCCGCTGAATTTCATTTCGCAGATCGAAAGCCTGGAAGCGCGCCAGCGCGCTGAGAAGACGATCGCCCAGGAACGTGAGCGACTGAAGATTACCCTTGAATCAATCGGTGATGCCGTCATTACCACGGACGCGCAGACCCGTATCACCTATCTCAACGCGGCGGCCGAGGCCCTGCTGGGTTTGGACATGGCTGCGGTTGAGACGCGCCGGTTTGATGAGGTGATAATTCTGGTGGACCCGCAAACCGCCAAATCCGCCGCCAGCTTGATCGGGCGCAGCGTGCTGCACGGAAAGGTGTTCAAGCGCGATCAGGCGTGTTTGCTGCATCGCTCGGATGGCACGGTGTGTTATGTGACTGACAGCGTCTCGCCGGTACTCGATACGACGGGTCAGGTCAGCGGCATGGTGATCGTCATGCGTGATGCGACCGTCGAAATCGACCGAGCCCGTGATCTGCAATACCGCGCCACGCACGACCCGCTCACGCGCCTGTGCAATCGATCCGAATTCGAGAATCAGCTGAACTCGATATTTCAGGCAGCACGGCATCTAAATCGTCCCGCCGCGGTCATGGCGATCGATCTGGATCGATTCAAGTCACTGAACGACGCAGCCGGCCACGCTGCGGGCGACGCGATGCTGCAGAAAGTCGCCGACGCGTGTCGCGCCACGGTGCGCTCATCGGACACCGTTGCCAGACTGGGGGGCGATGAATTTGCCATCGTTTTGAACAATTGCTCCGAAGAGCGGGCCACCCTGATCGGCCGGCAACTGATGAAGGCGCTCAATTCCCTGGAGCTCCAATGGGCCGGATCGCACTACTCCATCGGTGCGAGCATAGGACTGGCCACCTGCACCATCGACATGCTCGATGAGAAGGCTTGGCTGCAGGCTGCCGACGATGCGTGCTACAACGCCAAGCATGCGGGGCGCGGCCAATTGCGCGCCGCTCCCCGTAAAAGCCAAGATTAGTCCTACAGTCTGTAGCGCAGTGGCGGCATCGCGCCGTGCCGGTGGCGTTCCTATCCTCAGGCACATGAAGATTCGGTTCGGCTATGAACTCGCCTATTCATGTGAGGAGCCCACGGCCATGGTCTTCACCCTGAAGGCCGCGCCGAGCAAGTCGCAGCGGCTCCTGATCAGCGACGTCATGCGAACGGAACCGAGGTTGCGATTGCACACCTTCCAGGATGACTTCGGCAATACCTGCACGCGTTTTGATGCCCCCCGCGGCGTCACGCGTATCCGCGCGGATGGCCTCCTGAAGGATCCCGGCCTACCCGAGCCCGCCTTCTTGAACGCGCGCGAGAACCCGGTCAGCACCCTGCCATCGGAAGTGCTGATGTACCTGCACCCCAGCCGATACTGCGAGAGCGATTCCCTGCAATCCGAAGCGCAACGCCTGTTTGGCCAACTGACGCCCGGCTGCTCGCGCGTGCAGGCGATATGCGATTACGTCCACCAACACGTGATGTTCGGTTACGAACATGCCAGGCCCACCAAGACCGCGCTTGAGACCTATCACGAGCGGCACGGCGTCTGCCGCGACATGGCGCATCTTGCGATCGCGTTCTGTCGGGCGATGGGCATCCCGGCGCGCTACGTCACGAGCTACCTGGGAGATATCGGCGTGCCGAAGGTGGATGCACCCATGGACTTCGCCGCGTGCATGGAGGCCCATCTCGACGGCCGCTGGCATGTCTTCGATCCCCGCAACAACGCCCGGCGGATTGGCCGTCTGATCATTGCGCGCGGCCGCGATGCCGCAGACGTTGCCATCAGCAACGCCTTTGGCCCGGCAATATTGCAGCATTTCGAAGTGTGGACGTACCAGGTCCGGGACCGGAACTCGATCAGCCCCCGGATGAAAGGCGTGCTCGCAGCCTCCCTGCTGCTCGGCGGCCTGGGAGTAGGCCTGGCGCTAGGTCAGGCGCGTGTGCGCAAGGTAAACCGCGCAGCATAGCGCTGCGCTGCAACAAGACTTGCGCTCAGGCGCGAGACCCGCATCGATCGCGCGTGAACGCCACAGGTTGCTCGGCGTCGGTGGCCGGAGCATCCTGGTATTCCTTGACGCCAAGGCTCGGGCGACGATGGCCACCGAAGGACACATACCGTCTCCCAACGACCCACCAACGTCGAATGCCGGCGAGGCCGCAGCGACTCAGCCGCCGGCAGCCACCCTGGCGGATCGCCCGCACGGGGGCATCGGCCTCTGGGAGCGTATCAAGCGGCATAAGGTCGTGGAGTGGACACTGGCGTACGCGGCGTTCGCCTTCGCGCTGTTGCATGCAACCACGCTCCTGAGCGATGCGCTCGAGTGGCCCCACGTGATCGTGCGCTCACTCACTCTCATCTTGGCGATTGGGCTACCGGTCGCTCCGATCCTGGCTTGGTATCACGGGGTCCGTGCGCTCCGGCGCATCAATGCTGCGGAGCTGATCCTGATCTCGTTACTGCTGCTGATCGCCGGGCTGCTGCTTTGGCGCTATCCCAGATCCGCTGGCGGGCGGACCACAGTTGAAGCGCCCGCAGCAGCTGCGGTGGCGGGTGCCCGGAGTGACGCCCCAGCGTCGTTCGCTCCGCCGGCTCATTCGATCGCGGTGTTGCCGTTTATAAACATGAGTGGCGATGCGACCCAGGAGTATTTCTCGGACGGCATCACCGAGGAGCTGCTCAACGCCCTGTCGCGCCTGGATGACCTCAAGGTGGTCGCTCGGACGTCGTCATTTTCCTTCAAAGGAAAAGACGTCGATATTTCGACGATCGCGCACAAGTTGAATGTGGGAGCGATCCTCGAAGGCAGCGTACGCCGCGCCGGGAATACGGTGCGGATCACGGCGCAACTGATCAATACAACAAATGGGTTTCACCGGTGGTCTCAAACCTATGACCGGCAGCTGAGCGATATCCTGAAGGTACAAACCGATGTGGCCAGTGCCGTCGCGCAAGAACTCGAAGTGAAACTGGTCGGTGATGAGGCAGTAAAAATCGAGGTCGGTGGGACGCACAATCCGCAGGCCTATGATGCTTATCTGCTGGCAAAGGGATTTGATAGGACGGGTACTCTGGCAGGCATTCGGCGTGCTGTGCCGGCTTTTCAAAAGGCCACGGTGTTGGATCCTACGTACGCCGCGGCATACGCGGCTCTTTCGGTCAGCGAGGCCAAAGCGGCAACCATGGGGTTCGATTTCGCCGGACTCGAGAAGGCGCGGATTGCTGCCGAGAGGGCATTGGTGCTCGCGCCGCAGCTGCCTGGTGCCTACCTTGCGCGTTCCTGGGTACGCCTGAAGACACGCGAGTTTGTTCAAGCGAGGATCGACGTGGAGAAAGCTGTGGCCCTCGCGCCCAATGACAGCGGCACCGAGGCTCTATACGCGGGCGTGCTTGCTACATTCGGTAGACTCTCCGAGGCAATTGCAGTGACGCGGAAGGCAATCGCGCTCGATCCGCTCAATGATGACGCTTGGGCCAACCTCGGGTTGTTTTTGACGACAGAGCGCGACTACGCGAATGCCCGGCCGGCGCTCGAGAGAGCTCTAGCGATCTCCCCCGATGACACCCTCACCCATACCTTCATCGGAGTCCTGGATTTGCAGGAAGGCCGGATCGACGACGCGTTGGAGGAGTTTGGAAAGAGCCCGCAGGAACGGGTTCGGATGATGGGCGAGGTGGTAGTTGCTCACGCGCGCGGACAGGAACAACAGTCGCACCGGTCGCTCGATGAGCTGATTTCCAGATACTCGATGGACGCCCCCTATCAAATTGCGGAGGTGTACTCATGGCTCGGCGACAACGATAAGGCCTTTGAGTGGTTCGAGCGGGCGTACCAACAGCGCACTAACTCCTACGTAGCCTCGATTTGTTACGACCCCTTTATGTCCAATCTGCGCAACGATGAACGTTACGGTTCCTTGTTGAAACAGCTCAAGCTCAACTGACCATTGCTGCAGAGCGCCATGGTCGGGATCCGCGGGGGGTTCTCAGGGGGAAATTCGTCAGGGGTGATTAGGAACGCACCGGCCGGTGTCGGTCCCTGAATTCGCGAACGTGGGCGGCGCGGTCCGTATCGGACGAACTTACGCAATGCAGACAGCTGGGTGCATCGACGGCGGCCCGATCCAATAGGATCACGGCCCCGCAGCCGTCGCAGTTGCCGAGCGCGAGCTCATCCCCGCGTGCCAGGGCCGTGACCAGGAACACCGCGTGCTCGAAGCTGATGCCGGCTGAGGGCATCAGCTGCTGGTAGACCTCAAAGGCCTGACACAGCAGCTCGCCACGCGTCACGTTGGCCAGGGCCTTCTGGTTGAGCCTGATTCCGGCCTGCGGCAGCACGCCGAGCAGCGAGCACACGCTTGCCAGGAACGAGCTTTCCTCCTTCAGCCGCGGCGAGCGCGTGAAGTACGTGCATTGCTGCGGCGACTTGCCGCGCGGCCGGGATACGGCAAAGCCGGGTTCGTGCAGATACGCGCGGTAGAGCTTGCGAATCCTGTCATCAGACAAGCCGGTCCACGCTCTGATGGTTTGCGTGCGCGCTTCGTGACGGATAAAGCGCAGGGCGAGATCAAAACGAAACCGGTCGCGGCTGTAACGATTGTCGGAAATGCGCATGAGGGGCACCTGCTGGGTTGGCGGAAGCGGCCCGCACAGTGCTTATGTCGGGTGCGGATCGGTGGCGGCGATTTTGTGATAAAAATAGCAAAAGCCCGGAGACTGCGGCAGGGAATCCGCGACTGGAAAATTCATCAGAAGACGGAGGAATGCGATGGACAGACAAACCGATTACGCGCCCCGGGCGACACAGCCGCTCTGGGAGCGGCAGTCATGGCTGGGTGCAGCCACGCTCGAGTCTGTGGTGGAGGTCAACGAACAGGCACTGGCGCTGTTGCGCGAGCAATGCCGGGTGGCTGCGGAGCCCTCATCCCTGATTCGCGACGTCAGCAGTCTGATGCTGAATCTGGATGCCAAGTCCCTGCGCTGCGCGGCCGGCAGCGCGGTATTGCTGGTGGACGCGCAATTCGCCGATGCCCGGTCCTGGTCCGATGCCCTCGTCGGCGCGGTGAACGACCGGCCGCCGTGCGCTCCCGCCGCATTTTTCACCGTGGACGGGACCGTAGCAGTAATGCGGCTGGTGGTCACCCATGCCTGGCATCTGGCCCGCAGCGAACCGGCCGCGGCGCGCCTGCTGCTGGGGCTCTCGGCGGCCAACCTTGCCGTCATCGGCGGCTGCACGCTCAGTCGGCTGACACACCTGGCCGAGACCCGCACGCAATGGCTGCGGCCGCGCTGGGAGAGCCGCCCACGCGTGTGGTGCAACCTGCTGCGGACGGCCGGCGCGGGCGACACCCGGGCCGTGGAGCGTTTGCGGGTGCAAGGTCTGCAGTTGCTGGCCGCCGACGCGCCGCCGGGGTAAGGTGCGAGAGTGGGCGTATTGCCCCAAGGACTGTCGCCCAGGGGCGACGTCTGTCTGGCACTGCACCAGACCCGGTATAACTGGGGGTCTGCTTGTTCTGTGCTGTAACGAGGAGGACCTGACCTATGGCGCTCTGGAAAGAACCCAACGCACCGACCAGTCCGACGACACTGCCCCCACCGATGCCATCCGGCACCCCCACACCCCGGGAGACCCCCATGTCCGTCACCCCGCCTTCGAATACGGAAGCTCTGCGCCGTCCTCAGGTGGCGCGCGGTGAACTGAAAGAATCCCTCATCGCCGCGGATCTGACCATCGAGGGCAAGATCGAGGGTTCCGGCCATGTCCGTATTGCGGGATCCTTCAAAGGTGACGTGAACGTGCAGGGCAACCTGACCATCGAGGTCGGGGCCCGTGTGACGGGACAGGTCCGCGCCAGCACGGTCATCGTGGGCGGGGAGCTGCATGGCAATATCGAAGCCGCCGCCCGCGTCGAATTGCAGGAAACCGGCATGGTTGTTGGCGATGTGAAGGCAGGCTCCCTGACCGTGGCCGCCGGCTCGCGCATGCGTGGCCAGGTGGAATTCGGCTGGGGCGAGAAGGGTGTCAGCTCGCTGGCTACGGCGAAGGTGGACGCGGCGGTCTCCTGATTCGAGGAGCCGCCACTTAGATGAATTCCGGCAAGACGCGCAGCTGTCCACACTGCAAGGCCACCATCCTTGAAAGTGCGACCGTGTGTCCGGGTTGCCTGCACCATCTGCGCTTCGATCCGGCGGCGCAGCGCATGTTGCCGGCGGCGACACCGCTGCGGGTGGAGGGCACCATCCGTCATCCACCGGGTGGCGGTACCTGGGAATACTCGATAGTCCTCGCGGTACGCAATGAGCGGGGCGAGGAAATCACCCGTCAGGTCGTCGGCGTCGGGGCGCTCGCTCCCGCCGACGTGCGCTCGTTCAGTCTTTCGGTAGAACTGTTCGCCCCGCAGACCCTGGCGCGCGACCCGCGTACGGAAAGCCGCGGCTCAGGCCCCGCACCAGGCGCACCGGGTTCGGCACCACGGCCCACGGGACCGGCCGTCAGCAAGTCACCGTTTCGCGACCCCCGTGACCCGCGTACCCGGCCGCCCATGACCGCGCGTGATTCGACCGGGGGCGGCAGCAGTGCGGGCGGGCCGCCGGCACTGCCACGCGACCCGCGGCCGCCGGCGCTCGAAACCCATGTGCGTACCCGCCCGGCCGCCACCCAGCCGCTGACCAAGGATCGGCCGAAGGAGTGAGCCGGATCGGGGCGCACGGTCAGGTGTGCTACCCTCTCGCGCCCAGCACGCTATGAAAAATCGGCTCAATTGTTGCCCATGTACGCGCTCTCAGTTCACGGACTTACAAAGACTTACCGGAATGGCGTCCAGGCCCTGAAGGGCATAGATCTGGAGGTCGAGCAGGGCGATTTTTTCGCGCTGCTGGGACCCAATGGCGCCGGCAAGACCACCCTCATCGGCATCACCACCTCGCTGGTCACCAAGTCCGGTGGCACGGTCAAGGTGTTCGGCCATGACATTGACCGGGAGCTCGAGGCGGCCAAGTCCTGCATCGGCGTGGTGCCGCAGGAACTGAACTTCAACATGTTCGAGTCGCCGCTGACCATTGTCGTCAACCAGGCGGGCTTCTACGGCATCGAGCGCAAGGTTGCGCGGGTGCGCGCCGAGAAGTACCTGAAGCAACTGCAGTTGTGGGACAAGCGCAATTCAATGTCGCGCGGCCTGTCCGGCGGCATGAAGCGCCGCCTGATGATCGCGCGCGCGCTCATGCACGAGCCGAAGCTGCTCATCCTCGATGAGCCGACCGCCGGTGTCGACATCGAAATCCGCCGCTCCATGTGGGACTTCCTGCGCGAGATCAATGCGAGCGGTACCACCATCATCCTGACGACGCACTACCTCGAGGAGGCGGAGACCCTGTGCCGCAATATCGCCATCATCGATGGCGGCCTGATCGCCGAGCGTGACCGCATGAGCAGCCTGCTCTCCCGGATGAACACCGAGATTTTCGTCCTGAACCTGCGCGAACCGCTGAGCACGCTGCCTGATCTGCCCGGATATCCGGCCACGCTGGCGGATCCGCATACTCTGGAAGTCGAGCTATCGCGGGGCCAGTCGCTGAACGATGTCTTCCTGCGGCTCACGCAGCTTGGCATTCACGTGGTGAGCATGCGCAACAAAGTCAACCGGCTCGAAGAGATCTTCATGCGGCTGGTCGAGGGCAAATCGCAGCAGACCGCCAGGGCTGCCGGCTGATGGACCAACTCGTGAAATCCGACGTGCCGCAGGCGGTGAACCTGGCCAAGGTGAACTGGTGCGGGTTCAAGACCATCATCATCCGCGAGTACGGCCGCATCATCCGCATCTGGGGCCAGACCCTGGTGCCGCCGGCGGTACAGGCGACGCTGTACTTCACGATCTTTGGCGGTGTGATCGGCAGCCGCGTCGGCCAGATGGGCGGCCACAATTATCAGCAGTTCATCGCCCCCGGTCTGATCATCATGGCCGTGATCCAGAATTCCTACGGCAATGTGGTCTCATCATTCTTCGGCGCGAAGTTCGGCAAGCACGTCGAGGAGTTGCTGGTCTCCCCGCTCCCCAACTGGCTCATCGTCGCCGGTTACGTGGCCGGCGGTCTGCTGCGCGGCCTGCTGGTGGGATGCGTGGTGACGGTGGTGTCACTGATTTTCGCCAAACTGCAGGTACTGCACCCGTTCATCATTGTCGGCGCGGTGTTCTTCACTTCTATCGTGTTTTCGCTGGGCGGGTTCATCAACGCGCTGCTGGCGAAGAACTTTGACCAGGTGAACTGGATTCCGACCTTCGTACTCACACCGCTCACGTACTTTGCCGGGACGTTCTATTCCATCCATATGCTGCCGTCCTGGGCGCAGACGGTGTCCCACGCCAACCCCATTATGTATATGGTGAATGCGTTCCGGTTCGGCTTCTTCGGGGTCTCGGATGTGAATGTCGCGGCGGCCTTCGCCATTATGATCGGGCTGGCGGTAGCGCTGTTCGCGGCCGCCGTAATGATGATGAACGCCGGGCGCGGTATCAGGGACTGAGACCGCCTTCACGTTTGCGCTGCGCGGCAACAAAACTTTCACGATTCATTCACTGAATCGCCTTGCAGCATTGCGAGGCTGTCGGCCCATGAAGGCCGGTACCTTGAGCACTTTCGTCGCGCGCGTCGATGCAGCCGAATTCGGCCTGTGCCGGACGCTGAATGCATTGAGCCGGCGGCCGCCGGTGCGGCGGCTTTTCCAGCTGGTCAGCCGCCTGGGCAATGGCATGATCTGGTACGCGCTGCTGCTGGCACTGCCGCTGCTGCGGGGTCGCGCGGGAGTGCGCCCGGCCCTGGTGATGATGCTGGTCGGCATCATCGGCGTGGTGTTGTACAAGCTGCTCAAGCAGACCCTGGTTCGCGAGCGCCCCTTCATCACCCACAGCGGCATCTCCCTGCACGGCGCACCGCTGGACCGCTACAGCTTCCCCTCCGGCCACACCCTGCACGCCGTTGCCTTCACCTGGCAGGCCGTGGCCCATGTCCCGGAGCTTGGCTGGGTGCTGGTGCCGTTCGCCTCCCTGGTCGCGGCCTCCCGCGTCGTGCTCGGGCTGCACTATCCCACGGACGTGCTGGTGGGCGCGGCCATCGGCGGCCTGCTCGGGCAACTCGGCCTGGCATTGGGCTAAAAGCCGTCGGCGATCCGCGACGCTGCGCTGGGCAGGAACGACCCTGCAACTACGCTACACTCGCGCCTCATGGGCAAGCGCGCATTGATCGTAGACGACTCGAAGTCGGCACGACTGTCTCTGGCCCGGATTCTCGAGAAGCATGCCATCGAGGTCGATACCGCCGAGTCGGCGGAGCTGGCCCTCGAGTACCTGCGCACCCATCGTCCCGATGCCATATTCATGGATCACATGATGTCCGGGATGGATGGTCTGCAGGCCGTGCAGGCCATCAAGAGCAATCCGCGCACGGCGACCATTCCGATCATGATGTACACCTCCCAGGAGGGCGAACTGTACGTCGGCCAGGCGCGCGCGCTGGGCGCGATCGGCGTGCTGCCCAAGCAGATCAAGCCGGCGGATGTCACCAAGGTGCTCTACCAGCTGAACCTGGCGGTCGATCGCCGCAGCAGCGATCAAAGCAGCCTGCGGGCCGTCGTGGAGACGCTCGCGGCCAGCGCCGATGCTGGCTATACCCACACCGGCACCCATCCGCTGTATGCGCCGGATCCGCCGCTGCCGGCGGCGGCGCTGCGTGAGCAGCTCATCGATCTGCGACGCACGGTCCTGGCAGGCTTCGATGCCCAAGGAGATCGGCTGCTGGCGGATGTGCGTGCGGTATTGCACGAACCGCACCCGCCCGCGGAGGGCCCGCCGCCGCCGGCCCCGCGCACCGTGCTCCCCTGGCTGCTGGCCGCGGCGGCGCTGGGTGCCGCGGCGATCCTGGCGCTGCTCGCCTGGCAGCAGGCCACGCGGGCCTCATCCCTGGAGTCCGAAGTGGCGCAGCTGCGCGCAGCGGCACTCGTGAGCCCCGCCGCAGCGGAGCCGCCGGCGGCCCCGGCCGATGCGCCGGCGGCAGCCAGTGCTCCGGCTGAGGCGGCGCCGGCTGCGCGCGTCACTTTCAAGCCGATCATTCAATCCGTGCCTTATGGCGTGGAGCCCTTCAGCGGCGGCCGTCTGGATGCCATGCGCCAGTTGTTCGACCGCCTCATCACCCAGGGCTTCCAGGGCAATGTCGACATCCGCACCTACAGCGGCAGGTTCTGCCTGGTCGGTAATGCCACGGACGGCTTCTCGCTCGCCCCGGATGACCTGCCGTACTCGAAATGCGACCTGGTGTCGGGAACGCACGATGATGCGGCGGCCAGCGGCATGCGTATCCCCGTGGTGATGGCGGATCTGATGAGCACGGTGCGCGCCGGCAGCCACGATCTGATTCACGTCCAGGTCAGCGGCGGTGATGGCAGCCCGGTCGCCTATCCGGTGGTGTCCGACATGCTCACGGCGGGGGACTGGAATCGCGCCGCCGGCGCCAACAACCGGATCGAAATCCGCTTTCGTTAGCGCACCTTGAAACCGCCATTCGAATACGCGCTGGAGACGGGCTTCCGGCCACCGTGGTGGCTGCGCAATGCCCATGTGCAATCGATTCTGCCGAGCCTGGCACTGCGCCGTGCCCTGATACGGCGGCGCTGTGCCCCGCTGCAGCAGCGCAGCGAAGCCTTGCTCCTGGACTGCGGCGATGGGGTGCAGCTGCTCGCGCAGCACACGCCGGCGATCCAACCGAATCCGGCCGGGGCCGTGGTCATGCTGCACGGCTGGGAGGGCGACGCCAATGCCATGTACATGCGCTCGCTGGGCCGGCGGCTGCTGGCCAGCGGTTTTGCCATACTGCGCGTGAACCTGCGCGATCATGGCGGCACGCAGGCCCTGAATCCGGGGCTGTTCCATTCGTGTCTGCTGCCCGAGGTGGTGGGCGCCGTGCGCCGTGCGCAGCAGCTGTTCGGCACACTGCCGCTGCATCTTGCGGGCTTCTCACTGGGCGGAAATTTCCTATTGCGCGTGGCCGCGGATGCGCCGCAGACCGGATTGGATATTGCCAGTGTCGTGGCCATCTCACCGGTGCTCGAGCCGCGCGCCACCCTGCAGGCCATCGAGTCCGGTCCGCGAGTCTATCGCCGCTACTTCGTGCGCAAGTGGAGCAGTTCGCTGCGTGACAAGCAGCGCGCGTGGCCGCAGCTTTACCAGTTCGGCGATCTGGAACGCTACGACAGCCTGCGGCAGATGACGGCGGAGCTGGTCGATCGCCACACCGGCTTCGAGTCGCTGGAAGATTACCTGGACGGCTATGCGATCACGGGCCAACGGCTGGCGGGGCTTGCGGTGCCGGCGACCATCATTACGGCCGCCGATGATCCAATCGTGCCGGTGGCCGACCTCAATCGGCTCGCGGCTTCATCCACGCTGCGCGCGGTGGTGACATCGCGCGGCGGACACTGCGGCTTTCTCACCGGCCTGCTGGGTGATACCTGGGCGGAGAACGCGGTGCTCGCACATCTGACCCGGTGACGATCACAACGCCAGCTAGCGTCCGCGCTTTTCCTCGAAGTTGACGATGGGCTCACCGCTGGTGACGGTGACCTCGCCTTCAATCACCGCGCCGCGCGCAATGGCAATGCTGCGCGCGGTGACGCGCCCGCGTATCACCGCCGAGGCGCGGATCTCGAGTTTCTCATCGACGCGGATGACGCCATTGATGATGCCGGCGACGACGCCGCTGCGGGCGTGCACCTCACCATCCCAGCGCGCGCCGGCGGCCAGACTCAACGGTCCCTTCACATCCCCGTCACCGCGTACCTGCCCGCACATCACGAGGGCGCCGGGCGTCTCGATATCCCCGGTGATGCGGCTGCCGTTTGCGACGAAGGTGGGGGCGGACCCCATCTTGTCGAGCAGTCGCCGTTTCGGTATTGCCGCCATCGCTCAGTCAAGCCTTGAATCAAACTTTGAACATGTTGCCGCAGCGGCGCGGATTTCGGTGAGCGCGCAACAAACAACTGTGACGCATGCACGAATCAATGGCACTGATTTGACAAATTGGGCCATGGACGTCCGTTCCTGACGCATTACGTCACATGGACCGGCGCGACCGTACGCAGCTAAGTACCGGAAAAACAAGCACTTTGAGCATTGGCACAACCTTTGCTTTACAGAAGCCAAGAAGCGGACAACTCCCCCGGTGTCCGCTATCGAACTGGCCGCGACGCATTTTTCAAGCGCTCGCGGCCTTTTTTTAGCTTAAGGGAAGCGGTGCCGGTCCCAAGCCTCTAATTTGCAAGGAAATGGCGCAAAACAAGCCATTTTGCAGTAATTATCCGGTGAACAAACTTTAACCAAAGGGGTCTACCCTCATGCACATGGTGGCCAGGCAGGGGTTAAAATTCCGCTGCGGGCACATCTATCCGCCCTCAAGTCCCGGCCGCTCTGGCCGGACCGACCGCCAACACAGGGGAATGCATGAACAGGCCAGGCTCACCGCCGCTGCCGCGCCGTCTGTCCGCCCCCGCCGCACAGGGTCTTGCCCAGGTGCCGGGCCAGGCCGCGGTGCGCTCGTTGCTCCTGGACAATGGTCTGAAGATCATCGTCTGGTCGGATCATTCCATTCCGAGCGTCGCCCTGCATAACTGGGTGCGCGTCGGCAGCCGCAATGAGGTGCCGGGTCTCACCGGACTTGCGCATTTCTTCGAACACATGATGTTCAACGGCACGGCGCGCCATGGCGCGGGAGAATTCGACCGCTTGATGGAAGAGCAGGGCGGTTCAAACAATGCCTTCACCTGTGACGATGTCACCGTCTACCAGGACTGGTTTCCGCGCGGCGCACTGGATCTGGTGTTTGAACTGGAAGCGGATCGCATCCAGGGCTTGAGCCTTGATCCGGCGCTGATCGAGAGCGAGCGCGGCGTGGTGTATTCGGAGCGACTGCTGCGCGTCGATGACAACAACCAGGGCTTCCTGAGTGAACAGGTCCAGGCGCATGCGTTCATCGCGCATCCCTACCGGTTTCCGACCATCGGGCTGCCGGAGGATATCCGCGGCTGGACGGCGCAGGACCTGCAATTGTTCTACCGCACCTACTACGCGCCGAACAATCAGACCATCGTGCTGGTGGGCGATGTGGGTCACGAGGAGGCCTTCGCGCTTGCACGGCGCTACTTCGGGCGGCTGCCGCGTCAGCCGGATCCACCGGCCGTGCTGGCGCGCGAGCCGGAGCAGGTCGGCGAGCGGCGCGTGATGGTGCGGCGTCCGGCGCAGATGGCGCTGCTGCAGTACGCCTACAAGGCGCCTGCGGCCAATGATCCGCTGGGGCCGGCGTTGAATCTGTTGCTGACGGCCCTGGTGGATGGCAATGCCTCGCGCCTGCACCGGCTGCTGGTGGAACAGCGCATGGTCGCGCAGGACGTCGCGGCCGATTGGCACCAGGGGTTTGATCCATCGTTGTGCTGGTTCTGGTTCACGCTCGCCGAAGGGGTGGATCCGCACCAGGCGCGCGACATCATCGATGCGGAGCTGGCGGGTATCGCGACGGCGGGACTTGCCGCTGCGGACCTGGAGCGCGCGCGCAATCTGAATGCCGCCTCCTTTTGGAAGCAGCTGTCGACGATCGATGGCAAGGCGCACCTGCTGGGTGAGTATGAGGCGCTGCGCGGCGGCTGGCGCAAGCTGTTCGAAGCCCCCGAGCGGCACGCCGCGGTGACCTGCGCGCAGATTTCGGCAGCGGCGCGCGCGTTGCTGAATCCGCGGCGGCGCACGGTGGGCATGCTGTTGCCGGCCGATGCGGGCGGCGGCCCCGACTCAGGCGTTGTGCAATGTTGAGCCCCGAGTTCAACGTGAAGGCCCCGATCGCGCGAATCATTGATCTGAACCGCAAGGGCTTCGGTATCCCGGCACACGAGCGCATCGTGCTGGCCAATGGCATGACCCTGCTGATCGTGCCGCGCCGCGATGTGCCGCTGGTGGCCTTCCAGATGTTGATTCGCGGTGGCGCGCTGGGCGACCCGGCCGATCGGGCCGGCCTGGCCAGTCTCACGGCCGGATTGCTCGACAAGGGCGCCGGCGAGCGCGATGCCGCGGCGTTCGCCGAAAGCGTCGAAGGCGCCGGTGGCAGCTTTGCGGCGAATGCGGGAGCCGAATGCATCAGCATCAACGGCCAGTTCCTGGCGCAGGATCAGGCGCGGATGCTGGAGTTGCTGGCAGATGCGGTGCTCAACCCGCGCTTCAGCGCCTCGGAGTTCACGCGGCAGCGCACGCGGCAGATCGGTCACCTGCGTTCACTGAAGGATTCGGACCCCTCGGAGTTGCTGCCGCAGTATGGCCGCGCACTGCTGTTCGGCACTCATCCCTATGGGCGCCCCGCCAGCGGCAGCGAGGACTCCCTGCAGGCCATCGCGCTCAAGGATGTGGTCGAGTATCACCGCGCACACATCGGGGCGGATCGGGCGGCGCTGGTGGTGGCCGGTGATGTCGACGTGGCGTGGCTGAAGGCGGATGTGGCGCGGCGCTTCGGCGCCTGGCAGCCGGCTGCGATGCCGTTGCCGGCAGTCGCGGCAACCGTGCGACTGCGCAAGCGGCGCGTATTGCTGGTGGATGCGCCGGGCTCTGCGCAATCGTATTTCTGGGTGGGGGCCACCGGCCTTGATCGGGCCTTTCCGCAACGCGCCGCGTTGGACCTGGTGAATTCGCAGTTCGGCGGCCGCTTCACCTCGCTGCTGAACTCGGAGCTGCGCATCAGGAGCGGCCTGTCGTATGGAGCGGCCTCCGGGTTCACGCGCAGCCGCGCGGCGGGCGAGTTCGCGATCCGCACGTTCGCTGAAACCCGGCACACGGTACGGGCGATCGACCTGGTGCTGAAGACGCTGTCGCACGTGAAGCGCACGGGCATCACGCAGGCCATGCTCGATTCGGCGCGCTCGTACGTGATGGGCCAGTACCCCATGAATCTGGAGACCGCCGCGGACTGGGCGGCGCAGCTGGCGGAGCTGGAACTTTATGGACTGGATCCGGGATACATCGAGAACTACGGACCAGCCCTGCGCAATGTCACCTTGCGCGATGCGCACCGGGTGCTCGAGCAGGCATTTCCGGTGGGGCGCCAGCTTGCGATCGTCGTGATCGGTGATGGCCAGCAGGTGCGGGCGCGATTGGAACGTTACGGGCCGGTACAGCAGATCGCACTGGCAGCGGGCACTTTCACCGACGGAAGCGGCGCGCCTTAGAGCAAGGCGCGCCGTTTCGCGGTTTCCCCTCAAGCCTCATTGCTGTTCTTCTCTTAGGTTGACGTAGCGGTTATTGGCCCGACAGTTTGCTGAGAACTGCGCGATTGGCATGGGCAATGGACAGTGGGTCCTGATGGGCCAGACGCTCCAGGTAGGAGACATCGAAGTCGTTCCGGCGTGCCAGCCGGATGGCCTCATCACAGGCTTTGTGCGCTTCATCCAGCCGACCGCTGGCCACGTAGGCCACACACAGGTTGGTGCTGGCGGCCACTTCGTTCTGATTGAAATCCGTGGCGTGCGGTGCCAGCTTTTGAATGACGACGGCATAGTCACCCGCCAGCAGTTGTTCACCGGCGGCGGCGTCGGTGAATCCGGACAACACCAGCTTGCCGGATTCCGCATCGGCATGCGCGGCGGATGCGATCAGTAGCGTGCCGGCCAGCGCGGCCGCCAGTGGCACGCGGCGGATACTCTTCAGTAATTGCAGTTTCATGACAGAACTCCTTGTCTGGGATTTGATACGGCGCACCCGTATTTCAAAGGTGCGCGAGCAGGCTAGGAGTTTTGCTGCACTGAAACAAACGAATAGATTTGCGGCTATGCGTGACTCGGCTTCATCGCAGCGGCGGTGAGCGTGCGCACCTCACTGATGAGCCACTCGGTCATCGCGCGCACCTCCGGCCGGGCCGCATCCTTGGGCCGGCTCGCCAGATAGTAGGTATCGCTGGTATGCAGGTGCAGCGGGAAGATGCGCACCAGCGCTCCGGATTCAAACCACATGCTGCACAGGGCCTCGGGGACCAGCGCCACACCGACCCCCCGCTCGGCGGCGCGCACGACCGCCGACATGGTGTCCAGTTCAATGACGTTCTTCGGTTCGGGCGCCTCGAGGCCCAGTTCCTCTGCCCAGCTGTTCCAGGCGAAGGGGCGCGACTTGTGAACGATGAGCGCCATGTCGCGAAACACGTTCGCGCCCAGGCGCTTCACGGTCGGCGCGTACTCGCGGGCACAGGCGGCGACCAGTGACAGCGTGAACAACGGCGTGACGCTCACCCCCTGCGGCGGCATGTCCGACAACAGCACGGAGATATCCGACGTGAGCGGATGTGCCAGGGGCCGCGGATCACGCGTGTCGACCTGGATGTCGATGTCGGGCCAGGCGGCACAGAAGTGGGCCATGCGCGGCACGAAGATTTCGGCGGCGAAGAAGGGTGGCAGCAGCATGCGCAGCGTCAGGCGGCTGTTGCGCCGGGCGATGCGCGTCAGGCTGCGGTCGATGGCATCGAGCAGTGGTCCGACCTCCTCCAGCAGCGTGGCACCGGCGGTGGTCAATTCGACGGCGCGGGTCTTCCTGGCGAACAGTCGCACGCCCAGGGAGTCCTCGAGCTCCTTCATCTGGTGGCTGACGGCCGATGGGGTCAGGAATAGTTCATCGGCCGCAACCTTGAAGCTGCGGTGGTGGGCAGCCACACAGAAGGCGCGCAGGTTGCGCAGATGTGGGGGCCGGGACAATCGCATGGGGGGGAGGGGTGCAATATCGATGCCACTGCCCCGAAGGCAGCTGGAGCCCCGTATGCCGCCGGTGCTGACCTGAAACGGTCACTGCGCCGCATCCGGCGCACCGCCACGGCGCACGATGATGCTTGAAAGCGATGGGGCCAAGTCCCCATTATCGCAAGCTATGGAATTTCGCGACTACTACCAGACCCTGGGCCTGCAGCGCTCGGCCTCGGCGGATGAGATCCGCAAGGCCTATCGGCGCCTGGCCCGCAAGTACCATCCGGACGTGAGCAAGGAGGCGGATGCGCTCGAGCGCTTCAAGCAGATGCAGGAGGCCTACGAGGTCCTGAAGGATCCGCAGAAGCGTGCGGCCTACGATCAGCTGGGCGCCAACTGGAAGCAGGGCGAGCAGTTCCGGCCACCACCGGACTTCGGGGCTGGCTTTGGGTTCAATCCGGGACGCCGCGGTCGGGCGCACACCGCCGGCCAGGGCGGTGGCGCGGGCAATGCGGATTTCGCGGCCGATGAGCAGTTCAGCGACTTTTTCTCCACGCTGTTCGGCGGCGGTGAGTCGCCCTTCGCGGGGGCCGCAGCCGGTGGCGGCGCACGACGCCGCAACGGCCGCGACCAGCACGCCGGTATTGAACTGGACCTGGAAGAGGCGCATCGCGGCACGGTGCGCAACCTCACTTTGCAGCAGGCTCCGGCGCCGGGGCAGACCACGCCGAGCGAGCGTACCTTGCGGGTGACGCTGCCGGCCGGGGTGATCGAAGGCCAGTCGATACGGCTGGCCGGACAGGGCGAGCCGGCGGTGGGCAAGGGTCGCGCCGGCGATCTGTACCTGGACGTGCATATCCGTCCGCACCGCAATCTGGAACTGGACGGCCGCGATGTGAAGCTGACCCTGCCGGTCGCCCCGTGGGAGGCGGCCCTGGGCACCACGCTCACGGTGCCGACCCTGGGTGGGCCGGTGGATTTGCGCATTCCGGCGCAGTCCCAGTCAGGCAGCCGGCTGCGGCTGCGCGGGCGGGGGCTGGCGGGTGAGCCGCCGGGAGATCAGTACGTGGTCCTCAAGGTGGTGCTGCCGCCGGCGGATACGCCCGCCGCGCGCGAACTGTATGAGCGCATGCGCACGGAAATGGCGTTCGATCCGCGCGCGAGCCTATAGCAGCGCGACGACCGGCTGCGGCTGCGCGCGCGCCAGCCACAGGCGTTCCGCCGGCGTGGTGGTGCGTCCCAGCACCCGATTGCGCCGGGGAAAGCGACCGAAGCGGGCGACGATGCGGTGGCTGTCCCGGGCAGTGCACACGGCGGAGCTCGCCAGCGCGCATTCGGCGCCGGTTGCCTCGCTTGCGAGGCGTTCGAAAATCGCCAGCGACTCCTCCTGCATGGCCAATGACTCGGCCCGCTGCAGGGGCATGCAGAAGTACAGCCGCTCGATGAGGGTGAGGGTGGCGTCGGCGCCGGATTGGATTCCGTTGAGGGTCGTCGCGAGCGCCAGTTCGTCGCAGGCGTAGCAGCGGGGTGTGCCCTGGTGGATCAGGCGCGAGAACTGGTCCAGCACGATCACCAGGCTCAGCGCGCGGCGCGGACTGTTGCTCCAGGCTGAGAATGCGCCGGTGGCGGCCTGTTCCAGCGCGCCGGCGAAGCGCTCGCGCACGATGTGCGCGTTGGACCGGGCGCTGCGAGTCAGCCGACTGGGGTCCAGCCAGAAATCGCGGACCTCCCGTGCCAGCTGCTCGCTCATTCGCTTCAGGCTACTCGCACAGACTTTCCATGTAACCCTGCGCGACCGGCGACAGGCGCTTGCGGGCCAGCTCACGTGCCTTGGGCGCATCCACGATGTACTCCAGGGGGCCTGTGACCAGGATCTGGCGGATTCGCGGGCTGCGGGCCGAGGCTCGGGCCATCTTGTTCAGGACGGTAAAGCCGCGCGCGATCTTGCCGGGAGAGGCCCGGTTGGTCTCGATGACGCGGGCGAGGTACTGCCCGAAACGGGAGTACAGGAAAAAATCATCATCGCCGACCTGGAAGCGTGCTTCCGCAAAAAAGTCGGGAAAGTTCTTCTCTAAATATTGAGAAACTCGTTGAAGACGGGGCCCAGGGTCGCTCGTGGTCGACGCTTTGCGGTTCTTCATCACTGTTCTCGCTACACCTCCAAGG
>DATHOA010000215.1:0-4413 GCA_035485475.1 Steroidobacteraceae bacterium
GCGCGCTTCATCACTGGCCCCGAAGCGCCGCAGCACCTCGTTCCAGGAGTCCGGCGCGTAGCCGATATCAAAGCGCTCGAGGGTGTCCGGTTCCAGGCCGCGGCGGGCCAGATAGTCCTGGGCCCGCGGATTGGCTGCCAGTGTGGTCGCGTAGAAGCGCGCGACCTTCTCCATCAGGTCAAACAGCGAGTCGTTGCGTTTCGGGGCCGGTGCGGCGCCGCCCTCGTGCGGTACGGTCAGTCCCAGCCCCTGCGCCAACTCCTCGACCGCTTCCGGGAACGGCAGCCGATCGTGCTCAATCAGGAAGCCCAGCGCCGTGCCATGGGCACCACAGCCGAAGCAGTGATAGAACTGCTTCTCGGGGCTGACCCAGAACGAGGGCGTCTTCTCACTGTGAAAGGGGCAGCAGGCGCGGTACTCGCGGCCGGCCTTCTTCAGCGGCACACGCAGGCCGATCACCTCGACGATGTTGGTGCGCTCAATGAGCTCGTCGATGAAGCTCTGCGGAATCCGGCCCATGCCGGGGAGGCTACCGGGTGCCCCCGGGTCCGACAACCGCCTTGCGGGAGCGGCCGTGCTGGTCGGGCGAGGCGGTGAGCTTGATCTGCTCGAGCGGCACCGCCTGCCGGACATAAAAGCCCTGCGCAAAGTCGACACCGATCTGGGCGAGGGCCGCCAGCACGCCCTCGTTTTCCACGCCCTCGGCCACCGTGTGCACGCCCATGATGCCGCCGATGCGGTGAATGGTCTCCACCATCGCGAAATCGATCGGGTCGGTGCTGATATCGCGGATGAAGGCGCCGTCGATCTTCAGGAAGTCAATGGGCAGATTGCGCAGATAGGAGAACGAGGACATTCCGCTGCCAAAATCGTCCAGCGCGATGGGGCAGCCCATGGCGCGCAGCCGGGTCATCAGCTGCGAGGCCTGGGCGAGGTTGGCCACCGCGGCGGTTTCCGTCAGCTCGAAGCCCAGGTGCATGCCCCCCAGATCGTTGCTGCGCAGGCACTCGGCAATGTACTCGGCGAGCGTGGGGTCGCAAACCGAAGTGCCGGAGAGATTGACCATGCAGATCGGCAGCGGTTCGCCGCCGCTGCGCAGCCGGGCCAGTTCCCGGCACACACGCGCAATCACCCAGCGATCCACGCGTGGCATCAGTCCATAGCGCTCCGCCGCCGGAATGAACGCCATCGGCGCGATCAGCGCGCCGTCCGGCTCCACCATGCGCAACAGCATTTCGAAGCGCCGTGCGGGACCCGGGCGGGCAGGCTCCGGGTGCGCGCCGACCGGCCTGATTTCCTGCGCCACCACCGCGAATCGATCCTCGTCCAGCGCCGCATGCAGACGCTCGACCCAGCGCATTTCCCCGTGCCTGACCTGCACCTGCGCGTCATCCGCGTGATAGACCTGCACGCGGTTGCGCCCATTGTCCTTGGCCAGGTAGCAGGCCTGGTCCGCGCCACTCAATGCATCATTGACGGAAGGCACCGTGTCATCCAGCGCCAG
The DNA here is from genome assembly GCA_035485475.1 of Steroidobacteraceae bacterium. Classification (GTDB taxonomy): domain Bacteria; phylum Pseudomonadota; class Gammaproteobacteria; order Steroidobacterales; family Steroidobacteraceae; genus DAIDKA01. Next base: position 1,505 of record DATHOA010000215.1, read on the forward strand.
CATGCCAAGACTGGCGCTGACTGCGAACATCCGCTCCATGAACTGGAAGCGCAGGCCACTGATCTGTTGGCGGATATCATCCGCCAGCAACAATGCGGCATCGTGCGTACGGCGCGGCAGCAGCACGCCGAACTCATCGCCCCCGAGGCGGGCCAGAACATCCTCCGGGTGCAGCTGCGAGCGCACCAGCCAGGACACTTTCTTGATGAGCTCATCCCCGGCCGCATGGCCGCAGGTATCGTTGATCACCTTGAACTGATCCAGATCAAAGTACAGCAGCCACCAGTGCGTCTCACCGCGCACGCGTTCGGCGATGGCCGCTTTCAGCAGCACTTCGAATTCGGCGCGATTCGTCAGGTCGGTCAGCGCGTCATGCGTGGCCTGGTGACGCAACGAGGTCGTCAGCTCCCGCAGCGCCGCGGCCATGCGCGCATCGCGCCGGAACTGGGATCGCGACAGGCTCACGCCGGCCAGCAGCAGCAGGGCGCACGACAGCGGCAACACGATCAGGACCAGCGCCCCGATCTGGCGCGAGGCGGTGCCGAGGGTCGCGCCGAATTCCTGCTCCAGCGGCACCACGCGGCGGTGCAGGTCATCGATCTGGGTGAGCAGTACGCGGATGGCCTGCGGATCCGGGCGCCCCCCCGCCATCTGCGCATGCAGTCGCTCGCCATCGCCCTGCACGCCGGCGATGAGCGAGTCGGCGCTGCTCCACACCGCCACGGCATGGGCCATCAGCGGCTGGCGATCGAACAGTCTGAACAGGACGATCATGCCGGTGATGTCCGCGGGCGCGTTACCGCCGGCGAGCAGTCCGCGGCGCGCCAGGGCGTAATCGGGATGTTGCCGCTGCAGCTGCAGGCGCGCGATGCGATCGCCCACGGGTACCGCGAGGTTGTCCCGATAGCGCCGGTACTGCGCCTCGTCCCCATCGACGGCATAACGGCGCAGCTGCTCGACCGCCAGGTGCTCGCCGATGCCCCAGCGCGCCTGGCCATAGACGTAGGCGCGCAGCCCCGAGATCACGAGCACGCTGATCACGCTCAGCGTGAGCATGAGGGTCATGATCAGCAGCAGCGGCCAGATGGCCGACACGAGCGTGCGTTCGCGGGCGGAGGGGCCTGGCATTTTTGGAGCGCGACCCTTGCAGATCAATGATTTAGATCATCGATCTTGGCACGCGCCCGGGGGTGGTCGATACGACCTGCGTCGCAGGGGCCGGATCAGGTGCTCAGCAGTGCCTTGATGCGGGCGCTGAGAACGCCCATGTCGGTGCGCCCTTGAACCTGAGGCTTGACCGTTGCCATCACCTTGCCCATGTCCTTCATGGTGGTCGCACCGGTGCTGGCGATGGCGGCGCGGATCAGGCTCTCGACCTCGGCGTCGGCGAGCTGTGCGGGCAGGTAGGCCTGCAATACCGACAGTTCCGCGGATTCCTTGGCCACCAGGTCCGCGCGTCCGCCGGCCTCGAATTGGGCGATGGATTCGCGGCGTTGCTTGATCATCTTGTCGAGCACGGCCAGTACCTGGGTATCGTCCAGCTGGATGCGTTCGTCCACTTCCCGCTGCTTGATGGCGGCCAGCACCAGGCGAATGCCGCCGAGACGCTCCTTGTCGCCGGAGCGCATCGAGGCCTTCATGTCCTCCGTGATGCGTTCCTTCAGTGACATGGGCAAGCTCTAGCGGGCCGCGCGCATGCCGTCGCGGGAGACACGCTTCATATGGCGCTTGATGGCCGCAGCCTTCTTGCGCTTACGCTCCTGCGTGGGCTTTTCATAGAATTCACGGCGGCGCAGCTCGGTGAGGATCCCGGCTTTTTCGCAGGCGCGCTTGAAACGGCGCAGGGCCGCATCAAAATATTCATTCTCACGGACACGAACGCTCGGCATTGGAACCTCAAGTCCTTGATCTACCGGCGATTTGCCGGGTTCGGTAGCAGGATCGGGCTGGCGATTCTAAAGACCCGTGCCGCAAAAGGCAAAGATTTCCCAGGCAATCCGCCACTAAACTTGCCGCCGTGAAAATCCTGGCCCTCGAATCCTCCTGTGACGAAAGCGCTGCTGCCGTGCTCGACAGCGAGCGGGGCCTGCTGGCGCACGCCGTATTCAGCCAGATCGAGCTGCACCGGATCTATGGCGGGGTGGTACCCGAACTGGCCTCCCGCGACCACGTCCAGCGGCTGCTGCCGCTGCTGCGCGCAGTGCTGAGCGATGCCGCAACGGCCCCCCACGAGGTGGCCGGTATTGCCTATACCGCCGGTCCCGGCCTGGTCGGGGCGCTACTCACCGGCGCGGCCTTGGCGCGCTCGCTGGCCTTTGCCTGGGGGGTGCCGGCGCTGGGCGTGCACCACCTGGAGGGGCATCTGCTGGCGCCGCTGCTGGAGAGCGACCCGCCGCCTTTTCCGCATGTGGCGCTGCTGGTCTCCGGCGGCCACACGATGTTGATCGAGGTGCAACGCATCGGCGCCTACCGGCTGCTGGGTCAGACCCGTGACGATGCGGCCGGGGAGGCCTTCGACAAGACCGCGAAGCTCCTCGGACTGCCGTATCCGGGGGGCCCGGAGCTGGCGCGCATCGCAGCGCAGGGTCGGCCGGGCGTGTTTGTATTCCCGCGGCCCATGCTGGACCGGCCCGGTCTCGAATTCAGCTTTTCGGGATTGAAGACCGCCGTGCTGCACGCCGTTCGCGACCGGGTCCTCGATGACACGCTGCGTGCGGATGTTGCCCACGCCGTGCAGGAGGCCATTGTCGAGTGCCTGTGCGTGAAGGCGCTGCGTGCCCTGGAGGCCACGGACTGCAATGTGCTCACCGTCAGCGGCGGTGTCGGCGCCAATGGCCACCTGCGCGACACCCTGGCGCGGGCGCTGGTCAGCCGCGGCGGCCGGGCCTACTATCCGCGCCCGGAATTCT
>DATHOA010000216.1:0-4850 GCA_035485475.1 Steroidobacteraceae bacterium
GCCGAACGCGCAGAACCAGTACGAGGTTTCCGCGGCGGACCTGCCGCTGGCCTGTCCGATGCCGGAAATGTACCTGTGGAACTCGCATCCGCGGGTTTACCTCTCGATTGAGGCCACCGGCTGGGCCAAGTGTCCCTACTGCGGTGCCGAGTACACGCTCACAGGCTGATCGGTTCAGGCGTACGGCTGGTAAGACTTCTCTTCGACGATGCGCGATCCCAGCGACAGGTTGATGCGCTTCTTGATGGCGGCGCGTTCATCGTTGCGGTGGTATACCGCGCGCGCCAGCTCGATGAACTCCTGATCGAAAGTGCGGGCCGCCTCCTTGTCACGGATACGATCCTCGATATCCCACAACTGCTCGTTCACGGCCTGCAGGGCCCGTTCATCGGCGACCACGGTCGCGGTGGCGCTGCCGAGGGTGGCCCAGGTGTGCTGCAGGAGTTCGAGTTCGAGCCGCACATTGGCCACTTTGGCGGCATCCTGCATGCGCCGACTCTTGATGCGCAGAATGGTGATCTTGTCGAGCAGCTCGCCGGGGGATACGGGTACGTGCAGGTCGCTCATGAGCGTGATGCTACCAAGGCGTCGAGTTTCGCGGTGACCTGCGGCACCTCGATCAGGTCCATGACGCCCGGAACCTCGATCTTCGTGGTCCAGGGCAGTTCATCAGCCGTGCGGCCGCGAAACCGCTCGGCTGCCTGGGGATAGGCATCGACGCACCAGCTGCGGGACAGGTACGGACCGGTGCGGCCGGGATTGGTGGCCGCGTACAGTCCGATCACCGGTGTGCCCACCATGGTGGCCATGTGCACCGGGCCCGAATCCGGGCTCAGCAGGACGGTGGCACGCGACAGCAGCGCCAGCAGCTGTGGCAGGCTGTCCGCACCGATGCGATTGCTGACCGCGGTGCGGGCATGGCGCATGATCGCCATGCCCATCTCCCGTTCGATGGCACTGGGTGCGCCGCAGAGCACCACGCGCATGTGATGGACCTGCGCGGCGTGGTCGGCCACCGCGGCATAGCGTTCGGCGCTCCAGTTGCGCAGCGTGTGGCTGGAACAGGGGCTGATGATGAGGGTACGGGTGCCATCCGGGATCACCTGCGCAGCCACCGCGCCGGCTTCTATCGGGATCGGCACATCCCAGCGCAGCAGCCGCTCGTGCACGCCCAGCGCGGCGGCGAAACCAAAGAAACTGTCCAGGACGTGTTCGCGACGGTGCGCGGCGATGCGCTGATTCGTGAACAGCCACTGCAGTTCCCGGGCGCGCGCCCGATCAAATCCGAGTTTGATCCTGGCCCGGATCCGCCGGGCGATGAGGCTCGCCCGCAGCGCCAGCTGCATGTGCAGCAGCACATCGAACTGCCGGGACCTGAGCTTGCGGGCAAGGCTTGAGCGGCTGGCGCGACTGGCGCGCTTGTCGACGGTGATAAACTCCACCTCAGGCAGGCAGTCCATCAGCCTGGATTCCGGCGATCCGATCACCCAGGTGAAGCGCGTTGCAGGCCAAGCCTGCTGCAGAGTACGCAGCACCGGCACCACATGGCAGGTATCACCAATGGCAGAGAGTCTTAGTATGCAGATGTTCTGCGGCGTCGAGATGAGACTCGGCATGGAGCGCGTGTGACTCGAAAGTGGCCGCTGGGATCCGAGGTCCGGCGCAAGGTGGTTGCCGGCGGCGCCATGCTATATGACGCTTCGCGCGCGGGCAATTTGTCCACCGAGACCTTCGATCCCGTGCTGCTCGCGCGCCGCGGCCAGATCGTGGGCGAAGCGCGCGGCCGCGGCACCGCCTGGTTTCTCACCGTGCAAAGCCACTCCTGGGTGCTGCGCCACTACCGGCGCGGCGGCCTGATGCGCAGCCTGTCGCGCGACCGGTACTGGTGGCAGGGCGAGGACAATACCCGGCCGTTTGCGGAATGGCAGCTCACCTACCACCTGCACCGCGCCGGATTGCCGGTGCCGGCGCCTATCGCCGCGCGCTATCGCAAACAGGGCTTCGGCTATCGCGGTGACATCATCACCGAGCGGCTGCTTCAGGTGTGGTCGCTGGCCCAGGCGCTGCAGGCTGCATCCTTGTCGTTGTTGACCTGGATCGCCATCGGCCGTTGCCTGCGTCGCTTCCATGATCTGGGCGTGTGCCATGCCGATCTGAATGCGCACAATATTCTCATCAGCCAGATCGATGCCCACACGGGCGCCGCGCCCGATTCCCAGCACGAGCGCATCTACCTGATCGATTTTGATCGCGGCACTCTGCGCAAGCCCGGCTTCTGGCAGGACGCCAACCTCGTGCGCCTGCGACGCTCATTGGAAAAGATCACCTGGGAGTTGCCCGCCGAGCGCTTCACGGAAGATGACTGGCACGGACTGCTGGATGGGTACCAGCAGTCACCGTTGCCGCAGTTGCGGCAGGCGCCGCAAGTTTCGTGATCTTCAAGCTCACGGCCTACCTGCTCGCACCTTTTTATCTGGCCGCGCTGCTGTGGCGCGGGCGGCGCGAGGCCGGATACTGGCGTGGCCTCGGTCAGCGCTTCGGACTGGGCGTGTCACTGCCATCGCCCGTGTGGCTGCATGCCGCCTCCGTCGGCGAGGTGCAGGCCGCGGCAATACTGGTGGCGGGTTTGCGGCAGCGCGATGCGCAGCTGCCGTTGCTGGTCACCACCACCACCGGCGCGGGACTCGCGCGGGCACGCGCGTTGTTTGAACCCTCCGGAATCACCGTGCGCTACGTGCCCCTCGACCTGCCCGGCGCCGTACGGCGATTCGTGCAGCGCGTGCGACCGCGCCTGGCCATCGTGCTGGAAACGGAAATCTGGCCAAATCTGTTTGCGGCCTGTGCGACTGCGCAGGTGCCGCTGGTACTGGCGAGCGCGCGCCTGACCGAACGTTCTGCACGGCGCTACCGGTGGCTGGGGAGCAGCCTGCGCAGCTGCCTGGCTGCGGTGGTGCGGGTGGCGGCGCAGACACCGGCCGATGCACAGCGCTTCGCAGACCTGGGCGTGCCCGCCGCGCGCATTTCGGTCACCGGCAATCTCAAGGCGGATCTCACGGTACCGGACAGTGTGTGCGCCAATGGCCTGCGGCTGCGCGCGCAGCTTGGGCCGCACCGACCGGTATGGGTGGCGGGCAGTACCCATGAGCTCGAGGAACAGCAGGTACTGGACGCCCATTGCGCGGTGTGCGCGACGTATCCCACGGCGCTGCTGGTGCTGGTGCCGCGGCACCCAGGCCGCTTTGCGGCAGTCGCCGAGTGGCTGCGGCGCGAGCAGGTCGGCTTTGCGCGGCAGTCGGGTGCGGACCCCGTGACCGATGGCACCCAGGTACTGCTTGTGGATGCGATGGGACTACTGCTGGATTTCTACGCCGCCGGCGATGTCGCCTTCGTCGGCGGCAGTCTGGTGCCGGTCGGCGGCCACAATCTGCTTGAGCCGGCGGCCCTCGCTCGCCCGATACTCACGGGCCCCAGCCACGCCAATGCGCGCGAAGTTCTGCAGGCACTGCTGGCGGTGCAAGGGGTACGCGTGGTGCGCGATGCTGCCGAACTGGGGCGCGCCGTAACGCAGCTGCTGCAGGATGCCGAGCTGCGCCAGCGCATGGGCGCGCAGGCGCTGCAAGTCGTCGCGCAGGGGCGCGGATCCTGCGCACGGGTGCTGGAGCTGCTGCCGGCGCTTGAGCCTACGGCTGGGCCGGCGGCGGGCTACCCATGAGCGCGGTGAGTAACTTGTTGAGTTCCACCAGCGTGTCCCGGGTCAATGTTCCCGCCGCGAGACGCAGCGCAATAACGTCGTTCATATAGTCGTATCGCGACTGCCAGTAGCTGACCTGTGCCTGAACCAGGCTTTGTCGTCCCTGCAGCACTTCCACTTCCGTGCGCGTGCCGACCTCGTAGCCCGCTTCGGTCGCCTGCAGCGCAACCTGTGCGGACTCCAGGCCCTGACGCAACGCGTTCACCTGCTGGATCTTGCTGACCAGGCCGTTATAGGAATCGCGGGCGAGATGCTCCGTTTGGCGCGAGATCAGCTGCACGTGGTCCTTGGCGGCAATCCATTGGAACTGCGCCTGGCGGACCTGGGAGTGGATCAAACCGCCACTGAATATCGGCACGGTGACCTGCAGCTGGATTTCATTACTGTTCGAGGACTGCGGGTAGCGGATATTGGCGGATGGGCCCCCGAAGGCCTCATTCTGATTGAGATCCTCGTTCTGGACGCCGCGCTGGGCGGTGATCGCCAGGGTGGGCAGATGGCCGGAGCGACTGATCTCCACCGACTCGCGCGCCACATCCGCCGCGAGGCGGCTGGAGATCAGCGACACGTTCTGATCCATGCTGACCTGGACCCAGTGATCGATGTCGGCGGGCAGCGGCGGGTTGAGCACCATGTCCTCGCCCGGCTTGGCCAACGTCGGATAGTCCTGGTCGGTGATTTCGCGCAGGGCCTGCTGGACGCTTGCCAGCTGCCGCTTGGCTTCGATCACCGCGGCCGCGTCCGAATCGTGCGCGGCCTGGGCTTCCTTCACGTCCGTGATCGGGATCAGGCCCACGTCATAGCGCTTGTTGGCCTGCTCGAGTGACTGGGTGACCGCGGTCAGTGCGGCCTGATCCGCATCGACGGTGTCCTGGGCTGCGAGCACATTGAAATAGGCCGTGGCGACGCGCTGGATGAGGCTCTCCTGCGCTGCCTTGTAATCAGCTTCGGCCTGCGCCACCTGTTTATGCGCGCGACTGAGTGTTTTCCAGTTGGCCCACGAGAACACGCTCTGTTGCAGTTGCACGTTGTACTGGCGCTCGTCGGTGTAGCCGCCGACAGAAAAGGGAAGGGGCAACAACTCTGCGGGATTGTCAGG
>DATHOA010000217.1:0-2049 GCA_035485475.1 Steroidobacteraceae bacterium
GCTGAGCTGGAAGCCGCCGGTGTCGGCTGCTGGATCGCGCCGCGTGACATCGCACCGTCGGCGGATTGGGCCGCGGCCATCATCGAGGCGATCAGCAATGCCCGCATCATGGTGCTGGTGTTCTCCGCCAGCAGCAACGCATCCCCTCAGGTACGACGCGAGGTGGAGCGCGCCGTGCACAAGCAGGTACGGATCCTGCCGTTCCGCGTCGAGAATGTGCTTCCCTCGCAGAGTCTCGAATATTTTCTGAGTGCGGCGCATTGGCTCGATGCCTTCCCGCCGCCGCGTACGCCGCATTACGCAAGGCTGTGTGAATATCTGCGCGCTGGCGTGAATAGCGGAGCCACCGCCAAGCTGCTCGCCCTCAATGTGCAAACCGACAGTGGCATCGGCATCGATTCCGCGACGCTGCAGAGCATCGAGCGCGCACTCGCACAGTACATCGGGCCCATTGCACGCGTGCTGATAAAGCGGGCCGCCGCTCGAGCGCAGGATGTGGGCGGCTTGTGTGCGCAACTGGCGCGCGAAGTGCAGTCCGATCGCGACCGCGCGCGGTTTCTGGACTCCTGCCGACAGCTCGGAAGGCGCACAGCGGAATCTGAGCGCTAGGCGGGGGTCGAGCGACGCCGCAGCGCCCACCCGACCAGCGATCCGGCTGCTGCGCACACGGGCACCACTGCCGTGTGCCACACCAGTATATGCAGCGCCTGAAAATTGGCGCAGTGAAGTTCCAACATCATCACCCCGCTCAGTCCCGCGAGTACACCCCCCACGAGTCCGGCCGCAACAGGATTTACCGCGAAACCACGCCGCAGCAGCAACCAACTCAGCAAGGCTGCGGGTGTGGCCACGAGCATGCCGGTTAGGAGGCACGCGATCCCCGCGGAGATGAAGTGTTCGGTGTGGTAATCGCGGAACAGCAGCGCAAACACCCCAAGTAACGCCGCGCTGCTAATTGTCACAAAGGCGCCCACGGTAAGCGGTTGGCGGCTTGCGGGGATCAGCTGTCTCACGAACTGCGTCCCCGCCACCCACACCAGGATCGCGAGTGCCGAAAGGATGAGTACGCTCTCCTCCAGGCTCATTTTTTCAATTCCGTAAAATCCAGCCCGGGCGGCTGTCGCCACCGCCACGACGGCGCAGATCACAGCCAACCCGGTGGTCAGTACCCATGTCGGCGGCAGCGGGCGCACCGGACGCAACGACGAATGCAGCGAGTCGGCGACGCGTTTGAGCGTTGCCGGCTCTACCGGGGTTGCGGCTCCCGATGCCTTCTGCAGGACCTTGTCGATTTCTTCGTCTGTCATGGCTGCCCTCGGCTTGACCCTTTCTTAGCACCGATCGCGTTCACGCTGTCCCGCAGGGTCTTGTAGGCGCGATGCACTTTTTGCTTTACCGACCCGACGCTGCAGGCCGTTGCCCGTGCGATGTCCTCCAGCGACATTCCAGCCACCTTCATCATCAAAAGGACCTCACGCTGGCTGTGCGGTAGGGGTGCCAGCAGGACTTCCAAATCCTCCGACTGCGCCTCTTCGGGTGGGAGCACCGCCGCCACGTCAGGCACATCCTCCAGGCGGCGCTCGCGAGTGGTGGTGCGGCTCGCCCTTCGGTAGTGGTCGATGCGGACCCGGCGCGCGATCGCATAGAGCCAGGGCAGCACCGGTTCGCCTGGACGATAGGTGTGCCGCACGCGGTGGATGCGCAGCCATGTGTCCTGCAACAGGTCATCCGCGTCGCTGCGGCTGACGGATTGCGCCATAAAGAATCGATGGAGCTGTGGGCCGATGCACTCGACCAGCGCCGTGACGGCGGCGAAATCACCCGCCTGGTAGCGGGCCATCAGCGTGTCCAGATTGCGACCGGTATCCACTGTTGTTCGCTGCACGGCGAGAGAAAGTTATGTTTTTAGGGTCTTCGTGAAAACGTGTGGGTAAAAGGTGGTCATATTTTGATCAAAGAGCCGGAAGCGTGCAGGTGAGCACCTTGAGTTTGAGGTATTCCTCGTCATGCAACCCGTAGGCGCGGCGCTGGATGACGCGGATCTTGTTG
>DATHOA010000218.1:0-2197 GCA_035485475.1 Steroidobacteraceae bacterium
CAAACGCGGCGGGCGCCGTCATAGGCGGTGTCCCCAGCCAAGATCAGGCCACCGCGCAGGCCGTTTCGCAGGCCGGCGATTTCGGTTGCGGCCAGGCTGGTGCGGGTTCCATCGAGGGTAACGATTTCGACCATGTGACGCCTTTCCTGTATTCCGCCGACGCTTTATTTGCGTGACGAGTCTGTTGAACTTGAAACGACAGATACCGGGGCCCGGACGCCATGTCGCGTCAGCCCTCAGGCTCCAGTTGACGAAGTAGCTTGAACCGTGGGCCTCGTTCAGGTCGACTCTTCACGGCGATAGCAGGATCAAATGCCCGCGAGCCCGGCCGATGACGATTAGAACTTCGAAACTGGCCGGCCCGATCTTCTCGCCTTGGATTGTGCTCGGTGTCTCGCAAAACCCGAACCTGCAGCACCGTCTAATCCTACTGAGTCGCAAACCAATGGCTTGGTGTGAATAAAGCGCTTGGAGCGACGCGGCGAGGTTTTGTAGGCGTGGAGATTCGAACCTTCCGGGGAGGGCAAGGTGGATCCTCACGATGCCGGCGCGACGGATGCCCGGTTCAGAGCCTACGCGTCGGCGTTGGCGTCAGTACTCGGCCACGCCGACCGGGTTAAACCATTTGAAGACTACTGTATCGGACTGATTTCGGCGGAGGGTCGCAAGAGCGTCGAACCGCTCGCGGCCGTGACCGCGCCGGAACGCACCGCGGCGCAGCACCAGTCTCTGCTGCATCTGGTGGCGCAGGCGCCGTGGTCGGACGCGGCGGTTCTGCGGCAGGTGCGCGAGCGTGTATTGCCGTCGGTCACACGCGAGGAGCCGATCCAGGCCTGGATCCTCGACGACACGGGTTATCCGAAGAAAGGCCGTCACTCGGTGGGTGTGGCGCGGCAATATTGTGGTCAGGTGGGCAAGCAGGAGAACTGCCAGACTGCGGTGAGCCTGTCGATCGCGACCCACCAGGCAAGCCTGCCGGTGGCCTATCGGCTGTATTTGCCGAAGGACTGGGCCGCTGACCCGGTTCGGCGAAGCAAGGCCGGCGTGCCCGAGGACGTCATATTCCAGACCAAGCCCGAGATCGCATTGCAGCAGCTACGTCAGGCCCTGGCGGATGGCGTGCCGCCAGCCGTGGCATTGGCCGATCCGGCGTATGGCAACAACAGCGGTTTTCGAGCGGGTATCACTGAACTCGGGCTGGCTTACGCGGTCGGCATCATGCCCGCCACGACCGTCCGGCGGTCCAGCGAGGCACCGTTGCCGCCAACGCCCGGATTAGGGCGTGGCCGGCGTGCCATCCGCCAGCGTCGCGACGAGAGGCTTCGGCCGGTCTCGGTCAAGGCGCTGGCCTTGCAGCTTCCGATCGGTGCCTGGCAGCAGATCAACTGGCGGGAGGGCAGCAATGCACACCTGGCCTCGCGCTTTGCCCGCCTGCGCGTGCGCCCGGCGCATCGCGATGCCAAGCGGCCTCAGCCGGCAGCTGAAGAGTGGCTGCTGATCGAGTGGCCCGACGGCGCAGCCGAACCGGATCACTACTGGCTTTCCACGCTGCCAGTCGACATCACGTTCGAGCGCCTGGTCGATCTGACCAAGCTCCGCTGGCGGATCGAGCGCGACTACCTCGAACTGAAGCAGGAGGTCGGGCTTGATCATTACGAGGGCCGAGGATGGCGCGGCTTCCATCATCACGCCAGCCTCTGTATCGCCGCTTATGGCTTTCTGGTCTCCGAAACGGAGACCCTTCCCCCCTCAGGACCGTCTCGCGCCTGGTGCGGCTCGCGATCTCCCTTTCCCGCCGATTATCGACCCAGAGGTGCTGCCGCTGCGATCGCAGCGCCATGTGCCGAACTCAATTGCAACTCTGCGCATCCGCCTCGCACGTTCCCTGCTGCGCGCACTGCCACGCTGTCCTTGCTGCGGACAAATGCCTCAGCACTCGCTCCGGCAGATCGAATGACACAGTAGGACTAAGCGACGGAGGGGCGCATCGCACAGACCATGCGCGCCCGGCGCCACACCCGATCCGACGCGTGGTCAACATAGCTGCCGTCGCTTCCTGTAACGCAAGGACTGCCCCAATGGACCTGCTCTGTCTACGTGCGGCGCCGCGCTTCCCTTCGGCCGCCATACGACCGACCGTTGCTGACCTAGTCGCCATAGAACGCCCGGAGGCACCAATGCATTGCCTACGTCCAGA
>DATHOA010000219.1:0-16168 GCA_035485475.1 Steroidobacteraceae bacterium
GCCCCTCACGGTGCACGGCCCGCTGCAGCTGCAGCGGGCGATCCGCGCGTTCAATGAAATGCAGGTGCGCCTGCAACGCCTGCTCACAGACCGCACCTTGATGCTCGGGGCGATCAGTCACGACCTCGGCACGCCGCTAACCCGCCTGCGATTGCGGGTGGAAACCGATCGGGCGGACGACAAGGCGAAGATGCTGGCCGACATCGAAGCCATGCAGATCATGCTCGCTTCCGCCCTCTCCTTTGTGCGTGGCGTCGATGATGGCGAGCCGCGCGAAGTGGTCGACCTGGACTCACTGCTGCAGACGGTGTGTGACTTGGTCTGCGATCTGGGCGGTGACGTGAGCTACGGGGCGCCGCGACGCAGCAACTACTACTGCAAGCCGCAGGCTATGCTGCGGGCGCTGACCAATGTGGTCAGCAACGCCGCCAAATATGGGGAACACGCCACGGTGACGTTGCAGCGCCTCGGCGATGCGGGATTTGTGATCGAGATCCAGGATGATGGTCCAGGGATTCCCGAGGCCGAGAAGGCTAAAGTATTTGAACCGTTCTATCGCACCGACCAGGCGCGCGAATCCGATCGCCAAGGAATGGGGCTGGGGCTGTCGATTGCGCGCTCCATCATCCTCGCGCACGGCGGCACTATCGAGCTGCGTGACCGTGAGCCTCGCGGCCTCAATGTCCATATCTTCCTTCCGGCAAGCTTTCTGCCGGGTTTTGTGTAACTGAGTGTTTCGCTGACAGCGCGGCGACATGGATCGGTGCAATTTGCGCCCACCCTTTGAGGCGAGGCAAGCCATCATGCAGCCCGAGATCCCAACAGGCACTACCTGATGTCCTTTGTCCGTTACGTCCTCGGTAAGCCCTATACCGTTGCCGCGGTGCTCATGCTCGTGAGTCTGCTCGCCATCGGCGAGGCCCTGCGCATGCCGGTGGACATCTTCCCCAGCATCGACATTCCGGTAGTCAGCGTCGTTTGGCAATACGCTGGCATGAGCGCACCGGACATTCAGAACCGCATCCTGACCCTGCACGAGCGCCAATTGGCCTCGCTGGTCGATGACATCTCGCGCATCGAGGCCACCAGTTATCAGGGGGTGGGTGTCGAGAAGATCTACCTGCACGAGGGCGCCGATGTGACCCGCGCCATCTCGCAGCTGGCGAGCAGCGCGCTCTACGTTCTGAAGTACATGCCGCCGAATATCACCCCGCCGCTGGTGATCCGTTACGGGGCCACCGATGTCCCCATCATCCAGCTGAGCCTGTCCAGCAACACGCTGCCGGATACCACACTGAATGACCTGGGCCAGAACATCATCCGGCCGGCGCTCGCCGTGGTGCACGGCGCCGAGGTGCCCTACCCCTATGGCGGCAAGCCGCGCGTCATCATGGCGGATCTGGATCCGAAGGCGCTGGAGGCGCGCGGCCTCACCGCCAATGACGTGAGTGCCGCCCTGCAGGCCCAGAACGTGATCCTGCCAGCCGGCGATGTGAAGATCGGCACGCAGGACTATGCCCTGACGATGAACAACAGCCCGAATGTGCTGGATGAGATCAACAACTTCCCCGTCAAACAGGTCGATGGGCGCACCGTCTTCGTGCACGACGTGGCGCATGTGCACGATGGCTTCCAGGTGCAGACCAATTCCGTATCGGTGAATGGCGTGCCCGGCGCCTTGATGTCGATCCGCAACACCGGGGGTGTCTCCACGCTCGCCGTCATCAATGGGGTGCGCGCGGCGCTGCCGGAAATCCAGCGCCTGCTGCCGGCCTCCGTCAACATCAAGCCGATTTTCGATCAGTCCGTATTCGTCAAGGCGGCGTTGAACAGCGTGGTCATGGGCGGGTGCATGGCCGCGGGCCTGACGGCGCTGATGATACTGCTGTTCCTGGGCAACTGGCGGCTGACGCTGATCATCCTGGCCTCCATTCCGCTGTCGATTCTGACCGCGGTACTGTGCATGGGCGCCGCGGGCGAGACCCTGAACACCATGACCTTGGGCGGTTTTGCGCTCGCCGTGGGCATCCTCGTCGATAACGGCACGGTCGTGATCGAGAACATCGAGCGCCACGCGGGTCTGGACCAGAACATGCGCGAGGCGATCATTCGCGGCGCCGGTGAGGTCGGCACCCCGACCTTCCTCTCCACACTGTGCATCTGCATCGTCTTCGTGCCGGTGTTCCTGTTGGAAGGCACTGCCAAGTACCTGTTCTCGCCCCTGTCCGTGTCGGTGATTACCGCATTGCTGGCGAGCCTCGTGCTGTCCTTCACGCTGGTGCCCGTGCTGTTCAATTTTCTGATGCGCGGGGCCGGCCACACCGATGAGAACCGCGCGCCGAGCAGCAATGTATTCGTGCGCGTCCACCAGGGCTTCGAGCGCGGCTTCGTCGCGCTGCGCGAAACCTACCGCAACACCCTGTCCTGGTGCCTGGCGTTCCCCAAGTATGCGGGCGCCGCCTTCCTTGGCCTGATGCTCGTGTCGCTGTTGTTGTTCCCGCTGCTGGGCCGGGATTTCTTTCCGCAGGTGGATGCCGGGCAGATGCGTCTGCACGTGCGGGCGCCACCCGGCACGCGACTGGAGAGCACACAGCAGGACTTCGCCACCGTTGAAAGCACCATCAGGCAGTTGGTGGGGACGCGACAGATCAGCGTGATCCTGGACAACATCGGGCTGCCCTACAGCGGCATCAATCTTTCGCTGAGCGACTCTGCGACGGTCGGACCCATGGACGGGGAGATCCTGATTTCGCTCGGCAAGGAACACACCCCGACGGCCGACCTCACCGCAATGCTGCGCCGGGAGCTGCCACGACGTTTTCCGCAGCTGCAGTTCTTCTTCCAGCCCGCCGACATCGTCGACCAGGTGTTGAATTTCGGTGCGCCGGCGCCCATCGACGTCCGGGTCGCAGGCTCGGACGCGAACGCCACTTATGCGGTGGCATTGAGCTTCGCGCGTAAGCTGAAGGGCATCCCAGGCGTAGTCGACTCACATGTGTTCCAGGTGCCGGATGCACCTTCCCTGACCGTCGATGTCGACCGTGCACAGGCCTCGCAGCTGGGCACCTCGCAGCGCCAGGCTTCCGAGAACGTGCTCGTGACCACCAACTCAAGCGCCCAATCGGCGCCCAACTTCTGGGTCGATCCGCACAACGGCGTGAGCTATCCCCTGGTGGTGCAGCAGCCAACCTACAGCATCGACACCACCGGGACTGTGCAGACCACGCCCTTGTCGGGCACCACCGTGGGCAACACTCCGCTGCTGATGAATATCTCATCCATGGGCCGCGGCAAGGTGCCGCTGGTCATGTCACAGGTGAACATCCGCCCGGTCTTTGATGTTCACGCCGATGTCCAGGGACGCGATCTGTACGGTGCTGCCCGCGACATCGACCGGGTCATCGACGCCAATCGACCGCCGCTCAGCTCGGCGATCACGGTCAGCCTGGGCGGCCAGGTGGAAACGATGCGTGACAGTTATGAGGGGCTGTTCTCCGGTATCGCGCTCGCCATCGTCCTGGTCTACCTGTTCCTGGTCGTGAACTTCCAGAGCTGGATTGATCCAATGATCGTGCTGCTGGCGGTGCCATTCGCACTCGGCGGGGTAATCTGGATGCTGTTGTTGAGTCAGACGCATCTGTCGGTGCCCGCCCTGATGGGCACACTCATGTGCATCGGTTTGACGACCGCCAACAGCATCCTGGTCGTCAGTTTCGCCAACCAGCGGCTGGCCGCCGGGGACTCCGCGCTTACGGCCGCGGCGACTGCGGGCTACACCCGCCTGCGCCCCGTGCTCATGACCGCCGGCGCCATGATGCTGGGCATGGTACCGATGGCATTGGGTGTAGGTGAAGGCGGTGAGCAGAACGCGCCCCTCGCCCGGGCCGTCATCGGCGGCCTGCTGTTCGCCACTTTCGCCACCCTGATTTTCGTACCGACCATGTATAGCCTGTTGCGGCGAATCCCCAAGCACAGAGCGGAACCGCTCGTACGAGGCGCCCATGCCAACGCGTAATTCTGACCAGGAAAACGACTCCGACATCATGGAAACAGATTTTGAGGACAAGGTCGCCGCCGATGATCGGCACGCGCAATCTCAATCAGTCTCCACTGCATATGCCCCGGATACGGCGCGGCGCCTGCGCAAAGGCGGCATAGTCGTTGCCTGCGTGCTGGTCCTGGCGCTGCTGCTGGTGCGTATCGTCGGCTTCCTGCACGAGCGCGCTCTGGCGGGGGAGGCGCACTCGGCTGCCACTACGCCGCACACGGTGGATGTGGTCACTGCCGCTGCGGTGGGCGCCGCCCAGCACTTCGCGCTGCCGGGGCAGACCGCCGCGTGGCACTCCAGCACCATCTATGCCCGGGTCAACGGCTATGTCGCAAGCTGGGTCGTCGACATCGGTGATCATGTACACAACGGGCAGATCATGGCGACGATCGATACGCCGGAACTCGACGCGGAGCTGGCCGCGGCGCGCGCCGAACTGAAGACTGCGCAGGCGCAGGTGGAAGTCCGCAAGGCCGAGGCGGCATTCGCCAAGACCACCTACGATCGCTGGCGCGACTCTCCTGATGGAGTCGTCTCGGCGCAGGAGCGCGACGAGAAGCAGGCGGCGTTCGGCACCGCCAACGCCCAGTTGCAAAGTTCCTTCGCACAGGTGGCACTGGACCAGGCGCGCGTGGATCAGTATGCGGCCCTGTCCGCGTACAAACAGGTGCGCGCGCCGTTTGATGGCACGATCACCCAACGCAATATCGACATTGGCAATCTCGTCACGGCCGGCAGCACGAGCGCGACGACGCCGCTGTATGTCATGACCCAGAATGACCCGATGCGGGTCATGATCGAGGTACCGCAGAGCGCCGCCACGGATCTGATGCAGGGACAGTTGCCGGTCACCGTCAGCGGCACGGGGGGCGGCCAGGGACTGACCTATTCGGGCAAGGTCACGCGTACCGCGGAGGCTCTGAACGCCCAGGCCCGCACGCTGCAGGTCGAGGTGGACATCCCCAATGCGGCCGGGCGCTGGGTGCCGGGCATGTACGTCACGGCCAGTTTCGATCTGCCGCCGCGGGGTCTGGTGCAGGTGCCGGCGGCCGCGCTGCTATTCCGCGCCACCGGTGCCCAGGTCGCCGCGGTCAACGCTCAAGGACGCATCGTGATGCGTGATGTCACGATTGCGCGCGACGATGGCAGCTTGGTGGAACTCAGTTCCGGCGTGAAACCGGGCGACAAGCTGGTGCTCAATTTGAGCAGCCAGATCGCCCCGGGCGACTCGGTAGAGGTCGCCCGGCAACCATGAGCGTGCGCAGCTTCCGTGGACCGCTGCCCGCACGCGTGCTCGCGACGCTACTGGCCGTCCTCGTCGGTGGCTGCGCGGTGGGCCCCAACTATCACACCCCGCAGATTGCGCTCCCGGATCATTACGCGGCGGCGGCGCCCGCGACCGCGCCGCAGCCACCGGCCACCAACGCCATAGAGCTGGCCGCCTGGTGGCGTGCCCTGCAGGATCCGGAGCTGGACTCGCTGATTGACCGCGCCATCGCAGCCAATCCGGACGTCGAAATCGCGCTGGATCGACTGCAGGCGGCACGCACCTATGAGGCCGGGATGCTGGGCAAGGTGCTTCCCGATCTCGACGCCAGCGCCACCGCGGCGCGCGGCACCGGCACCGATCTGTCGCGCGGCCGCGTCTCCCAATCGCTGGTCTCGGCCGATAACTCCAGCGGCCTCAAGCACATCAATGAGGTGGGCGGCTTTGATTCGGTCTGGGAGCTGGACATCTTCGGCAAGTACCGGCGCGAAATCCAGGCGGCACGCGCCGATACCCAGGCGCTGGCCGCGGCCCGCGATGGCGTGCTGGTGGCCATCATCTCCGATGTGGCGCGGGCCTATATCGATCTGCGCGGCGCGCAGATGCAGGTCGCCACCTTGCGCAGCACCGTCCAGGCGCTGCAGGAATCCCAGCGCATTGTCCGGATCCGTTATCAGCGCGGCATCACCAATGAACTGGACGTCACCCTGGCGGACCGCGAGCTGGCGGACGAGGAGGCGCAGCTGGACCCTCTGCAGTCCCAGGTCAATGCCGGCCAGTACACCCTGGCCACCCTGCTCGGCCGTTTCCCCGAAGACCTGGTCGCCGAACTCACCGCCGTGAACATGATCCCGGGCACGCCCGACCTTGCCCCGGCGGGTCTGCCCCTGCAGCTGCTGCGGCAGCGGCCGGACATTCAGCAGGCGGAGCGTGAGTTGGCGGCCTCCTCGGCGCGCATTGGCGTCGCCACCGCAGCCCTGTTCCCGGATGTGGCGGTCACCGCAGCCATCGGCTTCCAACGCCAGGGGCTGGGCACGGATCCGGCCATTGGCCAGCACATCTGGTCGGCGGGCCCGGGGGTACTGTGGCCGCTGCTGGACTTCGGAACCCTGGATGCGCAGGTGGACATCGCGGACCTGCAGACCCGCGCGCTGCTGGTCAGCTATCGCAGAACCATCCAGTCCGCGGTCAGCGAGGTGGACACCGCGCTGACGCGGTACTCGGCCGAGCAGTCACGTCTGGAGAAGCTCGGGGTCGCCGTCACCGCCAGCCAGCGCGCGATTACACTGGCGCAAGAGCGCTACGATCGGGGGCTGACGGATTATTTGAATGTCGTCGACGCGCAGCGCGCGGGCTACGAGATCCAGGCGGAGTACATCCAGGCGCAAACCGCCGCGGGCGAGCAGTTCGTCGCCCTGTACCGCGGCCTGGGTGGCGGCTGGCAGCACTACCAGAAGTTGCCGGATATCCGTCGCCCTCAGCCCGCCATCATTGCCGCATTCCGCCGCCTGGTGCATCCGAACTAGCGCGCCAAAAAAACAACAGATCGGAAGTTTGCGAAATTTGAGCGTCGGCTGAGCCTCGATTCGGGCGCGGTCCGGACCGCGAGTGCAGCGCAGAACCCGGTAAATCCCTGCGGCGCAGCAGCACTGACACAGAACTGTCATATGTGTGCAATCTGGATGTCATACGAACGAATCACAGTTGCGGTGATGAAACTAACGGTCAGGAAGGATACCGACTCATGACACCGCCCAGCTCCAACACCCCGCACTCCAATTCCGGCGCTGCACCCTCGCAGCGGCGAGTGTCCCCTGTCGCTTTGGCCATCGCGCTGGTACTCGGCGTAGCGTCCGCACCGCTGGTAATGGCACAGAGCGCTCCGGATACCTCCGCGTCGCCGTCAACCAGCACCAACCCGGCGCTGCAGGCAGGACCCATCACCTTGCTGTTCGGCGGCTTCTCCGAACTTGCGACCATTTATCGCAACCGGGACGAGAGCGCTGATGTGGGCTCGAGTTTCAACGGCATCCCGCTGGGCAATGCGGAACAGGGCTATGTCTCTGAATTCCGTGAAAGCGCCCGGCAGAGCCGCCTCTCCATCCTCGCCCAGACCCAGGACATGGGTGGCTACAAGGCCGAAACCTGGATCGAGATGGACTTCCTGGGCGCCGCGCCCACTGCGAACTCCAACGAGAGCAACAGCTACCAGCCGCGCATACGCAACGTCTACGGCAAATTCACCAGTGACTCGGGCTGGTACCTGCTGGCCGGTCAGAACTGGAGCCTGGTGACGCTGGAAAAGAAAGGCATGGATCCGCGCGATGAGAATGTCCCGCTGACCATAGATGCGCAGTACGTGTCCGGGTTCAACTGGACCCGTAACCCGCAGGTGCGCCTGGTCGACAAGATCACCGACGGCCTGTGGGCCGGCCTGTCGCTGGAGAGCCCGCAGGCTACCGGCATCATCAGCACCAACAGCCTCGCCACCGGTGGCCTCAAGGGCACCCTACCGGCCTCGCCCACCACGGGCTTCGCCGGTACGAGTCAGCTGGGCAACGGCGGGGGCACCTGCACTGCCTCGACGACCACGACGACCACGACCACGACTACGACCGGGACGGCGACCTCCACCTCCACGTCCACCACCACCTGCAGTGTCACCGGCACCAGCTTCTCGACGGACATCGCGCCGGATATCGTGGCGAAGATCGCCGCCGATCCGGGCTATGGCCACTACGAGCTGTACGGGCTGGGCCGATTCTTCCGCTCGGCAATTGCCGCCAACACTCAGACCACGGTGGGCGGTGGCGTCGGCGTCGGCGCGATCCTGCCCCTGGTTCCGGATGTTCTGAGCTTCCAGGTCAGTGGCCTCGCCGGCAAGGGCATTGGCCGCTACGGCTCCGGGTCCCTGGCCGATGTGGTCGTGAAGCCTGATGGCCAGCTGGCCCCGGTGCAGGCATACCAGGTGATGGCGGGCCTGCTCTACACGCCCACCCCTGCGCTGCAGACCTACGTGTACGCAGGCCGTGAGCAACAGAGCAAAACGCTCTACCAGTACAGCACCGCGACCGTGGGTCCCTACTGGTATGGCTTGGGGATTCCGAACCTGAACAACGGCGGCTGCTACACATTGGGTGGCACCTGCGCCGGACAGAACCAGAAAGTGGATGAAGTCACTGGCGGCTTCTGGTGGAAGTTCTACCGCGGCGCATTGGGCAATGCGCAGTTCGGCCTGCAACTCGCCTACATCCAGCGCACCCTGTTCGAAGGCGTCGGTGGCGCGCCGGATGCCGGAATGTTCCAGGGCATGGCCTCGTTCCGCATCTACCCGTACCAGAAGTAAGTTCCTAAACCGCCCGGAGCCCCTTCGCGGCTCCGGGCGGTCCTCTGTCGCAAACACACCACGTTTGGATCCGCGAAAGCCTGATGAAAGGCTGACGCTGCGGCGCAAGATCAAAGACCGCCCGTCAAGCCTTGTTCTCTAGAGCAAAGTGCCTCACGCTATATACCAATGTATATAGGAGGTGCCCCGTGCGATTCGCTCCCCTTTGTCTCATTGTTGCTACAGTTGCCTCAGGCTCAGTGCTGGCGCAAACCGCGCCCACCACCGCACCGGCTGCGGCCGCTGCCCCCGAAGGCTGCGGCAACTTCCAGGACTTCGCCACGACCGCCTGCCCGCTGACCTGGCACGGCATCACCATTTTCGGCACCTATGACGCCGGCGTCGGCTGGGTCAGCCACGGCTTACCCGTCAACCCCAACAACTATGAAGGCGAAGCACTGGTCAATCGCAACGGCAATGAGTCCCGCTGGCTGGTCACACCGAACAATCTGTCGCAGACGGGCCTGGGCATCCGGGGCAAGGAGGAGTTTCTGGACGGCTGGTCGGTGGTGTTCAACGCCTCGACAGGCATCAATCCGAATTCCGGCCAGCTCGCCAACGCCTCCGCCACCGACTTTGCCAACAATGGCCTTCCGCGCGGCAGTTATTCGGAAGCCATCGACGGCGCGCGCGCGGGTCAACCCTTCAATGACGAAATCTACGGCGGTGTCGCGTCCAGCCAGCTCGGTACACTGACCTTCGGGCGCCAACGCGCGCTGGGTACCGATGCCATGCTCGCTTACGATCCGGCCGGCGGCTCGTACGCCTTTTCGTACATCGGCTACAACGGCACGATGGCCGGCGGCGGCGACACCGAGGACACCCGCTGGGATGACGCCACGAAATATCGCCTCGCCTATGGTCCGGTGCACTTCGGCGCCATGTATAAATTCGCCGACGGCTCGGGCGGCTGCTACTCCGCCACCGCCGGCTGGACCGCCGCCAACTGCACGCCGGAAGATGCGCATAACACGGCCTATGGCGTCGACTTCGGCGGCGAGTATGCCAACCTCTCCGCCGACGTGGTCTACCAGCACTACAACCAGGCGATCAGCGTGCTGAACCCCTTGCTCGGGGCCCAGAGTCTGTCGCAGCCGTACCAGTCGACGATCAACAGCATCAATACCAACCAGATCACCGGGGCGAATGTGATTCCGCCGGACCAGACTCTGTATGGCATCGTGACCGACAACAGCGCGTTGATGGTGGCCCTCAAATACACCTGGGATCCGTTGAAGTTCTTTGCCGGCTACGAACACATCCACCAGACCAACCCGTCGCACCCGTTGGGTGTGGGCGCCTCGGACCAGGGCGGTTATTTCTTGAGCGGCGTCGAAGACAACAACCTTGATTCTCCCAAGGTCGTGCAGATCTGGTGGACGGGTGTCAAATACGCCTTCGACAGCCAGACCGAGATCACGGCATCCTGGTATCACCAGCTGCAGAACGACTTCCGCATTCCCTCGACCTGCTCGGCTGCTGCCGGCTTCCGCAGTTCCTGTGCGGGTACTCTCAACGAGCTCTCACTCTATGCGGATCATCACTTCACCAAGCGCTTCGACGTGTATGCCGGCATAGCGTATTCGGATGTGAGCGGCGGTCTGGCCATCGCCATTCCGCACGGTCCCGGCGTGCCCTATCTGCACAACAGCAACACCGCTCCGACAATCGGTGGTCGTTTCAGCTTCTGAGCCCGTCAGGGTACTTGCGTCACTCTGACCGCATGGGCCGCCATGCCCGCAATCTGCGCGGAGATATTGCGGGCATGGTCACCAATGCGTTCCAACGACTTCAGGACGAACGCCGCCTCCACCGTCACTTCCAGCTGTGCCGGATTTTCCAGGGCGCGCGACAGCAGGCGACGCAGGCCGGAGGCGTATTCGGCATCCAGATCCTGGTCGCGGTCGATCACCTGTTCGGCCTGCTCCGTATCCAGCCGGTCAAGCGCCTCCAGCGACAGCCGCAGCAAGGTAATGGCGAGATTGGCCAGGTGCCGCACATCGCTCGAAGTGCCACGTCCCGGATGGCCGCTTTGCTGCAGTACCGTGCGCGCGATCTTGCGCGCCTCCGCGCCGACGCGATCCAACTCCGCGCCAACCTTCCCCAGCGCAATGATGGCGCGCAGATCGCTGGCCACCGGATTGCGCCGGGCGATCAGCGTCAGCTGATCGTCATAGATGCGTGCGCCGCAGCTGACGAGTTCACCCTCGCGGTCGATGACCTGCTGGGCATTGCGCACGTCCCAGTCCGAGTAGGCACGGGACGCTACCCGGACCTGGTCCAGCGCCAGGCCGCCCATCTCGAGCACACGGATGTGCAATCCGGCAAGTTCACCGTCAAACGAGCGGCTGATGTGGCCTTCGAGCATGCTGTCGGAGCGGGGCTGCACCTGCCGCTCACCGGTTAGCCGAAGCGGCCGGTGATGTAGTCTTCCGTCAGGCGATGGCGGGGATTGGTGAAGATTCGATCGGTCTCGCCGACTTCGACCAGCGACCCCATGTGGAAGTATGCCGTGCGCTGCGAGACGCGCGCGGCCTGCTGCATGGAGTGCGTGACGATGGCGATGGCAAAGGATTCCTTCAGCTCATCGATCAGGTCCTCGATGCGCGCCGTGGCAATCGGATCAAGCGCGGAGCACGGCTCGTCCATGAGGATGACATGCGGCATCACCGCAATCGTGCGCGCGATGCACAGGCGCTGCTGCTGCCCGCCGGACAAGCCGGTGCCGGACTGGGTGAGGCGATCCTTGACTTCGTTCCACAGACCGGCACGCTGCAAACTGGTGCACACCAGTTCGTCCAGGTCGGCACGCCGTCGCACCAGGCCGTGCAGGCGCGGCCCGAAGGCCACGTTGTCGTAGATCGATTTGGGAAATGGGTTCGGCTTCTGGAACACCATGCCGACGCGGGCGCGCAGCTGCACGACGTCGCGCGCGGGATCATGGATGTCCTGTCCATCAAGCAGGATCTGCCCGGTCACCCGCGCACCTGCAATCGTGTCATTCATGCGGTTGAGGCAGCGCAGGAAGGTTGACTTACCGCAGCCCGAGGGCCCGATCATGGCCAGCACCTGCTTCTTGCCGACATCCAGGCTCACGCCCTTGATGGCGTGCTTGGCCCCGTAATACACGTTGACGTCACGGCACGAAAACACCGGATCGACGACCGTCACCGTGCCGACGGTCTGACCGATCACGGCTCCGTCGAGGCGGCTCGCAGCCTTGCCACGCGCGGAGGGCCGCAGGTTCAGGCCGGCGTCGGGATGGTGTTCACCACTGGCGGCAAACACCGCCGGTGAGAGGCTCGGGGGGGCGAGTGTCTGGTTGGATTCATTCATAAATTGGCTCCGCTCAACCGAATCGGCCGGTCACGTAATCATCGGTGCGACGATCCTTGGGGGCCGTGAAGATCTGCTCGGCAGGTCCCACCTCCACCAGGTCACCCAGGTACATGAAGGCTGTGATGTTTGAAACGCGTGCGGCCTGCTGCAGATTGTGCGTAACGATGGCGATGCAATACTTCTCACGCAGGGATTGCAGGGTTTCCTCGATCCGCAGCGTTGAAATGGGATCCAGCGCGGCGGTCGGCTCGTCGAACAGGATGACCTCAGGATGCACGGCAATCGTGCGGGCGATACACAGGCGCTGCTGCTGGCCACCGGACAGGCCACGGCCATCTTCCTGCAGCTTGTCCTTCACCTCATCCCACATGGCCGCATCGCGCAGCGCGGCCTCCACGCGGTCAGCCAGTTCATGCCGCGAAATACGCTGCGCCAGCCGAATCCCGAATGCGACGTTGTCAAAAATCGACATCGGGAACGGCGTGGGTTTCTGGAACACCATGCCGACGCGCAGGCGCAGATCCGCGACATCGACGCTGGGCTCGAGGATGTTGGTGCCATCCAGCAGCACCTCGCCCTCGGCGCGGTGTCCGGGATACAGCGCGTACATACGGTTCAGGACCCGCAGCAACGTGGATTTGCCGCAGCCGGAAGGGCCGATGAAGGCGGTAATGCTGCGGTCGGCCAGATCCAGGTTGATGCCCTTCAAGGCGTGCGCGCTGCCGTAATAGAAATGCAGATCGCGCACGGTGACCTTGGGCGCCGCAGTGACATCCGGCGTGTCGGCGTCGGTGCCGTTGGCGCGATTCAGCGCCGCGACCCCGCTGGCGGTGCTCTGCCCGGTACTCATGTGCGCCGCGCCGGCTGCAGGGCCGAGACGATAATGCGCGCAAAGATGCTCAGCGCCAGGATGGTGAGCGTGATGAGCAATGCGCCTGACCAGGCCAGCTGCTGCCATTCCGGATACGGACTTTGCGCAAACAGGTAGATGTCCACCGGTAGGTTGGCCATCGGCGCGTTGAGGTTCGTGCTCCAGAACTGACTGTTCAAAGATGTGAACAGCAGTGGCGCGGTCTCACCGCTGACGCGGGCAATGGCCAGCAGCAGGCCGGTCAGGATACCGCTGCGGGCGGCCGGATAGATGACACTGAGGGTCGTGCGCCAGGGATAGGCACCGAGGGCGGTCGAGGCATCCTTCATGCCCTGCGGCACCAGCCGCAACATGTCCTCGGTGGTGCGCACCGTCACCGGAATGGCAATGATGGCAAGCGCCACGGAGCCGGCAATGGCGGAGAAGTGTCCCATCGGCACCACCACGATCTGGTAGACGAACAGGCCGATGATGATCGAGGGTGCGCTCAGCAGGACGTCATTGATGAAGCGGATCAGCGCCGACAGTTTTGAATTACCGCCATATTCGGCCAGGTAGGTGCCGGCCAGCACGCCCAGCGGGGCGCCGACCGCGATCCCGATCAGCGTCATGACGGCGCTGCCAAAAATCGCATTCAACAGGCCACCGGCCGCGCCCGGTGGTGGCGTCATCTGCGTGAACAGATGCGGCGACATTCCCGCCAGCCCGTTCTTCAGCAGCGTCCACAGAATCGCTCCGAGGAAGAACAGGCCCACACCGGTGGCGCCCATGGACAGGGCGAGGGCTGCGCCATTGGCGAACTTGCGCATGAAGCGGCGATTCATACCGATGCCAGTGCCCTGCGATCCATACGCCGCAGCATCAGTCGGGCCGCGCTGATGACCACGAAGGTGATCAGGAACAGCAGCACGCCCAGGGCGATCAGCGAAGAGGTGTACATGTCGCCCACCGCTTCGGTGAATTCATTGGCAATGGAAGCCGAGATGGTCGTGCCGGGCGCCAGCAGCGAGGTGCTGACGCGATGCGCATTGCCGATCACGAAGGTGACGGCCATGGTCTCACCCAGCGCCCGTCCCAGGCCGAGCATGATGCCGCCGACCACCCCGGTGCGTGAATACGGCAGCACGACCTTCCAGATGACCTCCCAGGTGGTGGCTCCCAGGCCATACGCGGATTCGCGCAGCACATCCGGAACGGTCTCAAACACATCACGCATCACCGAGGCGATGAAGGGCAGCACCATGATTGCCAGCACCAATGATGCCGTCAGGATGCCAATGCCGAACGGCGGTCCCTGGAACAGCGCGCCAATTCCCGGGAGCGGTCCGACATGGTCGATCAGCCACGGCTGCACGTGCCGTTGCAGAACGGGGGCGAACACGAACATGCCCCAGATGCCGAAGATGATGCTGGGCACCGCGGCGAGCAGCTCCACGGCGACTCCGACCGGACGCTTCAGCCAGGCGGGACACAACTCGGTGAGGAAAATCGAGATGCCGAAACTCAAGGGAATGGCGACCGCCATGGCGATGAGCGAGGTAACCAGGGTGCCGTAGATGGGTGCCAGGGCACCGAATTTCTCGGTCACCGGGTTCCAGATCTGGCGGGTGAGAAATTCAAGCTTGAAGTGGGAGAGTGCCGGCCAGGCCCCCTTCAGCAGCGCCACGGCGACACCGCCGAGCAACAGCAGCACCAGCAAGGCGGCGGCCAACGTCGCCCCCTTGAAGACCCGCTCTCCGAGACGCTGGCGAGCCGCATGACGCGGCTCAATCACGAACGCAGTTGCCTGGTCCATTTTTCCTATACCGAAACACACATGGCCCGGCGCCGCCGGCGCCGGGCCACGTTAATGCGAGAACCTACTTCCAGACAGGAGCGCCGTTGGCTGTGATCGCAGTCTTCCAGGTGCCCTGCACCTGCTTGATCAGTGCGGCCGGCAGCGGCACATAGTCCAGGTCCGAAGCCATCTGCGTACCGTTCTTGAACGCCCAGCCAAAGAACTTCAAGGCTTCGCCTGTTGCGACCGGATCAGGTGGATTGCTGTACACAAGGATAAAGCTCGCGCCGGTAATTGGCCAGCTGTTGGCACCGGCCTGGTCCGTCAGGATCAGGTAGTAGCCATCGGCGTGGGCCCAGTCTGCGTTGGCGGCAGCAGCCTGGAACGTGGCCGCACTCGGGGCGACGGGACGGTGCGACTGGTTGATCAGCAGCACATTGGCCATCTTGTTCTGCTTGGCATAGGCGAATTCAACGTAGCCGACGGCGCCGTCGGTTTGCGTGGTCTGGTTGGCCAGACCTTCGTTGCCCTTGGCGCCGATGCCCACCGGCCACTGCACCGAGGCCGCAGCACCGATGCTGTCCTTGAATTTCGGGCTCTGCTTGGACAGATAGTCCGTGAACAGGAAGTTGGTGCCCGAGCCGTCCGAACGATACACCGGCGCAATCGCCGTGGCCGGCAGCGCCAGCTTCGGGTTCAGTTTCTTGATGGCCGGATCGTTCCAGGTCTTGATGTCGCCGATGTAGATCGCTGCGAGCGTCGCGCCATCGAGCGTCAGCTGACCGGCGCCGATGCCTTTGACGTTCACCACCGGCACGACGCCGCCGATGATCATCGGAAACTGCACCAGACCCGCGCTCTTGAGCTCGTCGGGCTTCAGCGGCATATCGGAGGCGCCGAAGGTGACCGTCTTGGCCTTGATCTGCTTGATGCCGCCCCCGGAACCAATGGACTGATAATTCAGACCAATACCTGTGCTGGTTTTGTACGCATCGGCCCACTTGGAATAGACCGGATACGGGAAGGTCGCGCCGGCGCCGGAAATATCGGCGGCGTGCACCAGTCCTGTAAGCGCAACGGCGGCCGCAGCCACCAGAACGCGTTGTACACTTGCAAGGCTCATTGTCTGCTCCTGAGGACTACGTGAAAAATCGCAAAATCGACCGTTGGCAAGGCGCCGGCGCACCCCAGGCATTACATGACAGTATTGTGACGAACACGTGACACCGGCTTCGGTCGCGCTCGCTGTGGGGGTCGACCGACGCTTACCCGGGGCTTACGCTAGCAATCGCATTGTGCGTACGGTCCCATGTCATCCTCATTACAACTCCACGAAATCCCGACGGTTTTTCTCCAACAAACACATGTCTCGAACACTTGAACTGACCGTGGATCTGATGGGCCGAGCGTCGGTCACTCCCGCTGATGAGGGCTGCCAGGCCCTTCTCATCGACCGCCTGGAAGCCGTCGGGTTCCAGGTG
>DATHOA010000220.1:0-6473 GCA_035485475.1 Steroidobacteraceae bacterium
ACGGCACGCTGCGCATCGGCGACACGCTGACCGATGGCGAGGAGTTGAATTTTATTGGCGTGCCCTATTTTGCTCCCGAAATCCTGCGCCGCGTGCGGCTGAACGATGCGATGAAGGCGAAGAAGCTGCGCCAGGCGCTGGGCGAACTGGCCGAGGAAGGCGTCGTCCAGTTGTTCCGTCCGCAAGACGGGTCGGCGCCGCTGGTCGGCGTGGTCGGCACCTTGCAGCTTGACGTTCTGCAGGCACGGCTGGCGGGCGAGTACGGCATCGCGATCGGTTTCGAGACGCCGCCGTATGCGCTGGCGCGCTGGATCGGCGCGGACGACAAGGCGGCGCTGGCGCGATTCGTTGCGGCCAATCGCGGCTCGATGGCCGATGATGTCGATGGCGATCCGGTGTTCCTGGCGAGCTCGGCGTTCATGATGCGCCGGGCGGAGGAGCACGCGCCGGAGGTGAGGTTCCGCGACATCAAGGATGTGCGTGCGGCGGCACTGGCGGCGTGATCCGGCTGGACAGCGGCGGCTGTTCATCGCTTGACTGGCGACGCAGCGGGGGAGACGTCGCATGACATTGGTCCATCAGGTGGCGCTGGTGACCGGGGCGGTCCAGGGCATCGGCAAGGCTGCCGCGCAGGCGTTGGCCGAGGCGGGGGCCACGGTGGTTGTGGCAGACATCGCCGGCGACAAGGCGGAGGCCGCGGCCGACGAGATCCGCGCGGGGCAGCATCGTGCCCTGAGCATGCAGGCGGATGTCGGTGACGTGACGGATATCGACCGCATGGTGCGGCGTGTGGTCGAGGCCTACGGCCAGATCGACATCCTGGTGAACAACGCCGGCGTGACCCGCCGCGCCGACATCATGGACCTGACCGAGACGGACTGGGATCGCATCCATCGGGTGAACGCGAAGGGCGTGTTCTTCTGCCTGCAACGTGTCGCGCGCGAGATGATCCCTCGCCGGAGTGGGCGGATCATTAATATCGCCTCGATTGCGGGGAAGGGGTACGCGGGGGCATCCAACGTCGCCTATGCCGCGAGCAAGGGCGCGGTGATCGGCATGACGAAGCTGGCGGCGCTGCAATTGGGCAAGCACAACATCAACGTGAACGCGGTGTGCCCCGGGGTGACGCGCACGGCGCTGTCGGATGCCAACCTTGCGGTAAGCGCGCAGCAGGAGGGAGTGACGCTGGAGGAGATGGAACGCCGGCGGGCCGAAGCGATTCCGCTGCGACGCGCGAACGATCCCGAGGACATCGCAGCGATGGTGGTGTTTCTGGCCGGTGCGGGGGGCGCAATATCACCGGCCAGTCGTTCAATGTGGACGGAGGATTGATTCCGGATTGACGCACCCCCCATCCCTTGTCCCAGTCGCGCGTCACGTCACGCCGGCGCAGGCCGGCAGCCACGACTTGCCTTCGTGCGGCGAATCTAGCCGCGGGTTGCACCATGACGAGACGGCCAGGGCCGCAGCCCAAATCGCTCCGGCGCTGAGCCTAGCCCGCATTTCTCACACAAATTGGGTGCATCGTGGTCCTGAATCGTCGAAAGTTCTTCTGCAACAAAGCCTTACGGCGAAGCAGAGGAGTTCCCCGATGCCGACAGAGTGTAACCCGAAGCTGTTTGAATTTGCACCTGTCGAAGGCCGGCGGGTTGTGGCGGCGTTCGATGGCGGCACGATCACATCGGATGCTGGTGCGGTGCTGCTGGGCGAGACGGACCGGGCGATCCGGCTGACCGAGCGTTTTGCATCGTGCTTCACCGACGTACGGATGTCGGAGCTGGTGGAACACAGCGTCGGCACAATGGTGATGCAGCGCGTGGTCGGCATCGCGCTTGGCTATGAGGACCTGAACGACCACGACGAGCTGCGGCACGATCCGGTGCTGGCGGGCAAGCTAGAGGCACGGCGGGACGAGTGCGCACCGCTGGCGGGCAAGTCGACGCTGAACCGGCTGGAACTGAGCCGGGCGGAGCCGACGCGGTATCACAAGGTGAGCCATGACGCGGCGATGATCGAGACGTTGTTCGTCGATCTATTCCTGGAGGCACATCGGCGGGCTCCGGAGCAGATCATTCTCGATCTGGATGCCACGGATGACCCGCTGCACGGGCAGCAGGAAGGTCGGTTCTTCCACGGCTATTACGACTGCTACTGCTATCTGCCGCTCTACATCTTCTGCGGCCGGCATCTGCTGGCGGCCAAGTTGCGGCGGTCGAACATCGACGGCTCAGCAGGTGCAGTCGAGGAAGTCGCGCGCATTGTCGCGCAGCTCCGCCAGCACTGGCCACGGGTGCGCATTCTGCTGCGCGGCGATTCCGGCTTTGCCCGTGAGATGCTGATGGCATGGTGTGAGGCGAACCGGGTGGACTTTCTGTTCGGCATGGCGCGCAACCAGCGCCTGGTCGCGGAGATCAACGACGAACTGATAATGGCGGCGGCGGAGAGCATCCGGACCGGTAAGCCAGCACGTCGCTTCAAGGACTTCACCTACTCGACGCTGGATAGTTGGAGCCGTCGCCGGCGGGTCATCGGCAAAGCCGAGGTCACCGGCGGGGATGCCAATCCACGGTTTGTCGTCACCTCGTTGACGCCAACCGAGATCAGTGGGCAGCACTTGTACGAGAAAATCTATTGCGCCCGCGGCGAGATGGAGAACCGCATCAAGGAATGTCAGCTCGACCTGTTTGCCGATCGTACCTCAACCGTCACCATGCGCGCCAACCAACTCCGCCTGTGGTTCGCCTCAATGGCCTATGTGTTGTTGTGTGCCTTGCGCCGCATCGGGCTGGCGTACACGCAGTTCGCCGAGGCGACGTGCGGCACGATCCGGCTCA
This sequence comes from Steroidobacteraceae bacterium, assembly GCA_035485475.1. GTDB lineage: Bacteria > Pseudomonadota > Gammaproteobacteria > Steroidobacterales > Steroidobacteraceae > DAIDKA01. The sequence goes on from DATHOA010000220.1 coordinate 2,835, forward strand.
AGCTGCTGAAGCTCGGCGCCCTGGTGCGCATCAGCGTGCGGCGCATCAAGCTGGCAATGGCGTCAGCCTTTCCCTACCAAATCGAATTCAGCCTCGCTCACGTTCGCCTCAGCAACGCCGCGGCCTGAACACGAACCAGACAAGGCATAGACACTGGGCTGCCCGCCGCACACGTCGTCAAACGACGGCACAGCCTCCGCTTGGCCTTTCGTCGGGCCACAGGCGTCGCCCAACCCGCCAACGCGATCAGCCCTCAGATCGCTGCCGTCAAACACCACAAACGCATAGTTGTGTGAGAAATGCGGGCTAGGCCGGCGAGCGCGCCGGAGAAGCGGGGTTCGCCGCCGGCGAAGGCGGCCCGCAACTGCTGGAGAAACCCCTCACGGAAGCGGCCGGAGAGCATGCGGACCGGCAACAGGAAGCCTGGCGGACAGGCGATCCAGCGTGCCTGGCCGGGCGAGATGCCGCCGCCGGGAACGATGCAATGCAGGTGAGGATGGTGGTGCAGTGCCTGTCCCCAGGTGTGCAGCACCGCGATCGCGCCAATCTCGGCACCAAGATAACGGCGGTCGGCGGCGACGCTGCGCAATGCCTCCGCCGCGGCGCGGAACAGGATGGCGTAGACCACCGCCTTGTTGTGGAACGCGATCTCGGCAACCGCCGCCGGCAGGGTGAACACGACGTGGAAATACGGCACCGGCAGCAGTTCAGCCTGGCGTTCGGCGAGCCAATCGGCGCGCGCCAGCCCCTGGCACTTCGGACAGTGTCGGTTGCGGCAGGAGTTGTAGGCGCAGCGGACCGGCCCACAGTCGGCACAGTGCTCGACATGGCCGCCCAACGCCGGCGTCCGGCACGCCTCGATCGCGGCCATGACACGGCGTTCGGTGCGGCCGAGATGGGCCGCGTGGGCCTGGCGGGACGCCGCACCGTGATGGCGGAAGATGTCCGCCACCTCCAGCGCAGGGCGAATCGTTCCGGCTCTGGCGGGCGATGCGCGCTTCAGCCGCAGCCGGTCGAGCGGGCTCCGGGTGCCGCGGATGGTGGTGGTTGCCACCCACTGTTGTCCGGCACATTTTGTGCTTGTACGAGTGCACAGCATTGATTCTACTGCGGAGGAGACGTTCGCCAACGTTATCCACCGCAGTGAGAGCCAATGCCATGCGCCACAAAGCTACCGTGTTCGAGCAAATCGTCCAGCAGTTTCCCTGGCACCGCTTCGACCATCATGTCCGCCAGCACGGCGCCGACGACGACCAGCGCGGCTTCACCAGCCGCACACAATTCCTGGCCATGCTGGCTGGCAGCCTCGGCGGCCATCAAGGCCTGCGTCCGGTGATCGCGGCGCTGGCGCCGAACTCCGGCGCACTGCGCTTGCTCGGGGGCAAGGCGCCGGCCCGTTCCAGTCTCTCCGATGCCCTGCGGGAGAGACCGGCAGAGCTGTTCTTTGATCTGCTGCGCGAACTGATCGGCCAGTTCAGTCGCCCTCTGCGACGTACGATCAAGGCCGCCGTTCGGCTGATCGATGCCACCCAGCTCAACGTCGGTCAGCGCATGCAGCACTGGCTCGGACTGCACAAAGGCACCGTGGCCGCCAAGCTGCACGTGGTATACGACCCGGTCGCGCAGAAGCCGGTCTATTTCGACATCACGCCTGCCCGCATCAACGACATCACCGCCGCCAAGGACCTGCTGCCCATCGAGCCCGGTGCCACCTATGTGTTCGATCTCGGCTACTACGACTTCGCCTGGTGGGCAGGGCTGGCAGCTGCCGGCTGCACCTTTGTCACCCGGCTGAAGACCAACACGCCGCTGCGCGAGGCGCAGCCGCGCCCGGTCGTTCCAGGTGGGGTGGTGCTGTCCGACCAGGTCGGCCTGCTGCCGGCGCGGCTATGCTTCAGCCGACGCAATCCTTTCAGTCAAACCGGCCGTGCGGTGACAATCCGCATCGACACCGGCAAAGTGCTGCGGCTGTTCACCAACGACCTGAGGAGCCCGGCCGAGGAGATTGCCGCCCTCTACAAGGAGCGCTGGCAGATCGAGCTGTTCTTCAAGTGGATCAAGCAGAACCTGAAGATCAGCCGCTTCATGGGCAGCAGCGAGATTGCGATCCGCAGCCAGATCGCCGTGGCGTTCATGGTTTATCTGCTGGTCCGCATGCTGCAAGCGGCGCAGCCGCAAGCCTATGCTGCGGCATTGGTCTTGCTGATCGTGCGCACCAATCTGTTCGTCCGGCGCACCATCAGCGAATTGCTCGATCCGCGACACCCGCCTGCACCAAAGCCACTCACACCCGCCAACCAGCTCCGGCTGCCGATATGCAACTGACATGCCGGACAACAGTGTTGCCACCTGGGTGTAGCGCGCCGTGGTCTGCAGATTGCTGTGGCCGAGCAGCGACTGGATGATGCGGATGTCGGTGCCGCTCTCCAGCAGATGCGTGGCGAAGCTGTGCCGCGGCGTGTGCACGGTCACCCGCTTGTTCATCTCGGCCGCGGCGCGGGCGGATCGGCAGGCGATATGCGGGCCGGCCGGATGCAGCGGGTGCGTCGCCTGGCGGCCGGGGAACAGCCAGTGCGTCGGCCGGGTCAGCCGCCAGTAGCCGCGCAAGATGCCGAGCAGTTGCGGCGACAGCATGACATAGCGGTCCTTGCCGCCCCCCGCCTTCGCAGGGGCAGGCTCTTGCCGTGCTCGACACGGATGACCATCCGGCTGCTGTCGATGTCGGCGAGCTTGAGGCGCACCACCTCGGCTGCACGCAGGCCGGTGGCATACGCAGTGATCAGTGCAACGCGATGCTTGGGGTTTGCCACCGCGTCGAGGAACCGCACCACCTCCTCGGTGCCAAGGACCACCGGCAGCTTGCGTGGTTCGCGGGCGTAGGCGATCCGTTCAGGCAGCTCGGTTCGACCGAGCGTGGTTCCATAGAAGAACCGCCGTGCGCAAACGATCTGGTTCAGCCCCGACCAGGAGATGCCGCGGGCGAGCAGATGCAACTGGAACCTGCGCATCTCCTCGGCGCCAAGCCGGTCAGGCGGGCAGGGAAAGAACAGGCTGAACCCGGCGACAGCATGAATGTAGGATTGCTGTGTCGCCGGAGACAGATTGCGGACCGTCATGTCCTCGATCATCCGGCGGCGGAGAGGGCTTGCTTTGGCCATCTGGGGGTCTCCCGTCTCTGGGGTGGGTTGCAACCCCAAGACCCTGGCAGATGGGAGATCGCTCACATCACAACAGACCGCACCTCGTTCTCTAAGCGGTTTAGTTCAATCAGTGTTCTAAGGGTTGGCGCGGTCCCGACTGGCGGCGTGCCCTCAGACGGCGGCGCGGAAGATGACGGAGGCGTTGGTGCCGCCAAAGCCGAAGCTATTGGACAGGGCCACGCGGATGTTGCGCTGCTGCGCCATTTTCGCCACGCGGTCGATCACGCTCTCGCGGCTCGGCTCGTCCAGGTTCAGCGTCGGCGGAGCCACGCGATCGCGGATCGCCAGGATCGAGAAGATCGCCTCCACCGCGCCCGCCGCGCCAAGCAGATGGCCGACCGCGGACTTGGTGGACGACATCGCCAGGTTGCGCGCGGCATCGCCGAACAGCCGCTCCACCGCCTCCAACTCAAGATCGTCGCCAAGCGGCGTCGAAGTC
>DATHOA010000221.1:0-12909 GCA_035485475.1 Steroidobacteraceae bacterium
GTGCAGATCGAGACCTGTGAGGCCGCCGCGGCCGCCCTGCCCTTCGCCGCTGCAAGCTTCGATCTGGTATGTACCCGCTACAGTGCGCACCACTGGTTTGACATACCGCGAGCCCTCAGCGAAATGCGACGCGTGGTCAAACCCGACGGCTTCATTCTGGCCATTGATGTGCTCGGCGACGATCACCCGCTGGTCGACACCCATCTGCAGAGCATCGAGTTGCTGCGCGATATTTCCCATGTACGCAATCGCAGCGTGTCCGAATGGCGCGGGCTGCTTGCCGAGGCTGGCTTCGACGCCATCGACTCCGACACCTGGAGCACGCGCTTGGAATTCGCCTCCTGGGTAGCGCGGATGCGCACGCCCGAGGCACTGATTACGGCCATCCGGACCCTGCAGACTGGGGCCCCGACCGAAGTGCAACGCGCTCTGAACATCGAGGCCGATGGCAGCTTCACACCACGTACCGGGCTCTTCTGGGCACGTGCCGCCGCTTGACATGACTGGCAAGTTCCGCGGCCCGATTTGCTTTGCCGTGATGATTGCGTAATGATATCACTTTGGTATCTACCCGGAGCATCACGCCATGACCTTGACCAGTCGTTCCACGACCTCCCAGGAACAGACCCTGCACGCGTTCGGTGGCTTTCCGATGTTGCTGGTGAATCTGGTGCTGATCAGCGCCGCGCCCGTTGCCATCGCGGCCACCGCGCAGCCCCGCCCCGCGGGCCTGATCGCGCTCGCGATACTGGTCAGCGCCTTGGGCATGCTGTCGATGTTCGGACTCTTTTCTCTGCAGCCAAACGAAGCGCGGGTGCTCATCCTGTTCGGTGCCTACCGCGGGACTGTGCGTGACAGCGGTTTTCACTGGGCCAACCCCTTTTATTCACGGTATCGCGGCCGCGTACCTGGCAAGGGCCACGCGCGCGCCGAGTCAGTTGCAAGCATCCGTATCGGCGGCCGGGGCGCCATGGGCATTACCGGGCAGCAGTGGTGGCCGAGCAAGCTCTCATTGCGGGCCAACAACTTCAACAGCCCCACGCTCAAGGTCAATGACAAGCGGGGTAATCCGGTGGAAATCGCCGCGGTCGTGGTTTGGCGAGTCCATGACACGGCCATGGCGGTGTTTGATGTCGAGGACTATGCAAGCTATGTGGAGGTCCAGGCCGAATCGGCGGTGCGCAGCATTGCCAGCCGTTTCGCCTACGATCACGGGCATGACAACGAACCCACGCTGCGCGGCAGCGCCGATGAGGTCGCACAGGAGCTGGCGCAGGAATTGCAGCAGCGTTTGGGCAAGGCTGGAATTCAGATTGAGGAAACCCGGCTGACTCACCTGGCGTACGCCGCGGAAATCGCGCCGATCATGCTGCGCCGACAGCAGGCCGAAGCAATCATCTCGGCCCGGCAGCTCATCGTGCAGAACGCCGTCGGCATGGTGCATATGGCGCTGGAAGAACTCGAACGGAACAACACCGTCAAGCTGGACGATGAGCGCAAAGCCGCCATGGTCAGCAACCTGCTGGTCGTGCTGTGCGGCAATTCGGATGCCTCTCCGGTCATCAACACGGGCACCCTGTACGCCTAAGGCCGTGAGTACCGTCGACCGCAAGGCCTTCCTGCTGCGTCTGCCGCCCGAGCTGTGGAAGGAACTGGAGCGCTGGGCGGCCGATGACCTGCGCAGCATCAACGCGCAAATCGAATTCCTTCTGCGCCAGGCCGTCCAGCGCCGTAAGGGCACGACCAAGTCCAAGGAGGAGTGAGTGCAATTGTGACTTGCGGCTCGGCCCGACCTCTGCTCTAGTCCACACCATGGCAAAGAAATCCAAACGCGTAACAACCAAGATCGGCCGGTCAAAGCCCAAGGCCAAGCCGGGCATGAAGGCCAAGGCGACGAAGCTGCTGGCGCGGATCAGTGCCAAGGTCAGCGCCGCCCGCAAGGACGTCAAAGGCCGCGCGAAAGTCGGCTCGAGGGCCCTGGCCGCAGCGGGCGCGAGAGCGAAAGCCTCGGCGCGCCGCACCTTGCGCAAGGTACGTGCCAAGGAGCCGGCGGTCGTGGCCGACCTGGCCCGCAACAAGGAGCTGGTGCTGGCTTTCTACAAGAAGCTCATTGGCGAGAAGGATTACGAGGGTGCGCGCCGCTACATGGGCGCCGAGTATCGGCAGCACGCGCCCTATGCCGCGGACGGACACGCCGGGGTCGCCGAGTGGGTGCGAAAATTCAAGGAAGCCTTCCCGCAGCACCACTACGAGGTGAAGAAAATCATCGCCGAGGGTGACCTGGTGATGCTGCACCTGCATGGCAAGAGCGGGCTGCACCCCTACGGGGAATCAGTGATCGACATCTTCCGCATCGAGAACGGCAAGGTGGTCGAACACTGGGATGTCATTCAGCCCATTCCGGACTCCGCTGACAACGCCAATTCGATGTTCTAGGAACTAGATCGCGCGCAGCGCCACCGCCACCGGAATACGCGCGGCGCGTATGGCCGGCAACAGCCCGCCGATCAGTCCCAGGACGCAGGCCCAGACAATGCCGAGTGTGATCAGCGCCGCGCTGATGTGGAGGTGGAACACGACCTGGGCAAGGCCGCCGCTACCGCTGATGGTGCTCACCGTATTGCCATCGAACAGGGCCCAGGCCAGCGCCGCGCCCACCAGTGCGCCCAATACGGACAGCAGCAGCGCCTCGATGATCACCGAGGTGACGACGCCCGTTGCCCCATAGCCGATGGCGCGCAGCGTGGCGATCTCGATCGCCCGGCTGCTGACCGCGGAGTACATGGTGTTCAGCGCCGCGAAAACGGCACCGATGGCCATGATGGTACTGATCACACGCGCAATGACGGCCAGGAACCGCGCAAAGGTCTCTGACTGGCGCTCGTAGTAGGCGCTCTCCAGATTCACCTCGACCGACAGGGTCGGATCGTGCAGCAGCGCTGCCCGCAGCTTTTCCAGGCCGCCCGTGCCAGCCAGCTTGACGATCACGGAGTTGTAGGTGCTGCGCTGATAGGCGGCCAGCACCGTATCAATGTCGCCCATGACCTCCGAGTCGTGCGCGCCGCCGCCACTTTCAAAACTCCCGACTATGGTCCACTCGTTATCCCCAAACTTGACGTGGCTGCCGACGGCAAGATTGGCGTATCGATCCTGCGCCGAAGTTCCCGCGATCAGCTCGCGCAGCCCTGAGTGAAACAGCCGGCCCCGGACCATATGCATTTCGGGTCGCAGCGCCAGCAATTGATCCGGAGAGACACCGCGCAGGGTGAGCGTACCGAGCTTGCCGTTATCGCGCCTGGGCAGATTCACCGAGGACAGTGCCTCGGCAGAGGCGATTGCCCGATGATTGCCGTCCCTGGCGATGCCCGGTGCGTCCAGGATGGTCGGGATGTTGTCGTGGGCCAGGTTGCTGCCAACTTCATTGCTCGCCTGCGCATGCAGCACGATGGCGCGATCCGTACTGCCGGTCGACGTCATCGCTCCGGCAAGACCCGTGGACAGCGCCAGCACCGACAGCAGCACCGCCACCACGCCGGCGGTCCCGATCACGATCACGAATGAGGAGGATATCCGCAGGGGCAGCCCGCGCAGGCTGATCGAGGATACCGCGAGCAACTGCTTGAACAGATTCATGCCGGTCCCCTCAACGTCCTGACAGGGCCGTCACGATATTCAGCCGACGGGCACGCACCGCCGGAGGAACCCCGCTGACCAGAGCCACCAGCACGGCCAGCGCCGCGCCGACTGCATATACCAGGCCCGGCACGTGCATGGTGCCAATGCCCTGCGCTGAAAGCGCAGGCCCGGAGGTCAACCACGGCAGTACCCGCGAAGCGAGCGCGACGCCGATGGCCGCCGAAACCAAGCTCAGAAACAAGGCCTCCGCGAGCACCAGCCATTGCACGCCCGCATCGGTGAACCCGACTGTCTTCAGTACGGCAAGCTCGGAGGTGCGCTCGCGCACGGATTGCGCGATGGTATTGGAAGTCAGGAACAGCAGCGTAAACAGCACGGCCACAACCACACCATTGACCAGGAAATTGATGTCGCCGATCTGCCGCAGTATGGACTCCAGGAAATCCTTCTCGTTGGCGGTAGTGGTCTGGTCCGGGGAATTGGCAAACCGGTCATCGATGGCCTGGGCAATGGCCGCGGACTTGGCCATATCGCTCAATCCGACGTAGAACTCGATGGACTGGTTCTTGCCCGCGATCACCGCTTGATTGATGAAATCGTAGTTGGCATAGATTTGCGTAGCCCAATCCGGCTGCTGCAGCGTGTACGTGCCGACAATGTCGAATACCCAGTCAGAGGTGCCGTCAGTCTTGGTCGTGTTCAGGGAGTGAATCGGAATGCGATCGCCAACCTTCCAGCCGTTGCGCTTGGCCGCCATCACGCCGACGATGATGCCATCGCGGGTACGGCGCATGGCCGCGACCTGTTCGGGTGCTACCTGAAGATTGGTACCGATCTTCATCAACGCATCAAAGTCCGTTCCGACAATGACGATGGGATTGTTGGGACGCTGGTAGTTGCCAAGCAGTATGTTGATCGGCGACACCGCCGTGACACCGGGCACCGACAGGATCTGTGCGGCATGCGCCAGTGGCATCGGGGCCATCATGGTTACCCGGCTCATGACCACCAGGTGCGACTCGCTGGTGAGTCGCATGATCTGGGCGATACCGACGTTGATGCCCTGGAGCGCGCCAAACAGGAAGAACGCCGTCACGATCGAAAAGCATGTGAGCAGCGTGCGCGCCGGCTTACGGCGCAGTGCCGCCCAGATGAGCGGCAGATACTTCATGCGGCAGTCCGGGTCTCATCGCGGGCCAACGTGCCCTTGTCCATGTGCAGCAGGCGGGTGGCATAGGCCGCCGCACGCGGGTCATGCGTCACCATGATGATGGTCTTGCCCTGCTTCTGGTTCAGGATGGTCAGCAGCTGCAGGATTTCCTCGGCGCTTTCACGGTCCAGGTCGCCGGTGGGCTCATCGCACACCAGCAGCGTCGGATCGGCGATGAGCGCACGGGCGATCGCGACGCGCTGCTGCTGTCCGCCGGACAGCTCCGTGGGCTTGTGGCTGGCACGGTCCGAAAGCCCCACCAGCGCCAGGGCCGCGGCGACATTGGCCTTGCGCTGGGCACGTGACAGCTTGGTGAGCAGCAGGGGCACTTCGACATTGCGCTCGGCGGAAAGCACCGGCAGCAGGTTGTAGAACTGAAAAACGAACCCCACGTGACGCGCGCGCCAGGCGGCCATCTGCGAGCCGGAGAGCTGGTCCAGGCGCTCGCCGGCCACCGTGATCTGTCCCTCATCGGGCTTGTCGAGGCCACCAATCAGATTGAGCAAGGTGGTCTTACCGGAGCCGGAGGGGCCCATGAGACCCAGGAATTCTCCGCTTTGCACCTCGAGGTTCAGCGAGTGCAACACTTCGACACGCTGCCGCCCGCGTGTATAGCTCTTCACAACATTCTGCAACGACACTACAGCAGCCATGGAGACTCCCCTCTTGCCCGTTGCGGGCTGGTTGTTGATATCCGGCGAAAATGGCGTGATGGACAATAATGCCAGTACCGACGCGCGCAAAACCCCGCATTCACTCTTGTGCTGGTGTTATACCACACCAAACCAGTTTGGCAATACTCTCGCAGCGCCCAGGCTTGCACCCCCGCAGCGGCTTGATCACAGTTGCAGCATGACCACCCCACCGATCCGCACGGCGCAGGAATTGCGCCTGTGCAACTGCGATGTCAGCCAGTGCGAGGCCATGTGTTGCTACGACGGCGCGTTTCTGGAACCGCAGGAGGAGCAGTTCCTGCATGAACTGCTGGCCAAGGTGCCGCAGCTGCGGGCCAAGCTTCCGGATCCCTACATCGTGGATGGCTATTGGGATGGGGAGTACTTGGGGCGCAAGACGGCCACGCGCCCGCACGAATATCGCAACCCGCAATTTCCGGCGCACTTCACCCGCACCCGCTGCGTGTTTGCGGACGACATCGGCTTCTGTGAGCTGGAGAAGTTCGCCCGTGCCCGCGGTCAGCCCCCCTGGAGCTACAAGCCTTCCGTGTGCTGGTTGTTCCCCATGCAGGAGTCGCAGGGCAAGCCCCTGGCGCCCGTGGCCGATCAGCGTGAGGATCCGTTTCAGCTGGCCGACTATCCCGGCTACGAGACCATCGTCCCTTGCGGCCGGCATGATCCGGCGGGTCGGCCGTGGACCGAGGCGTTGGCGGCCGAACAGGCCTGGCTGGCACAGGCGAAATCGCTGCCCATCCTGGGATCACCGGGCCACAGCGTCGATGAGTTGCTGGCCAGCGCGCGCGGCTTAAGCCAAAGCACCGGCGCCTATTGCGCCGCCCCGGACCCTCCGCTCAGCAGCGCATCGATCTCCTCCTCGGCCGCGAGCCAGTCTTCCGCTTCGCCGCCCGGCGGGAAGCCGCGACTCTCGCCGCGCAGGTAAGCGGCCTTGGCAATCATTCCGCGGCGTTCGTCAGCGGAGACTCCCGTGTTGCCATGCGCGCCGGTCGTGGAGCGCTTCTTGGCCGCAGTCGGACGGCGCTTGGCAGGTTTGGTCGCGGCGACCGTCGGTGCCGCGGCGACCGCGGACAGTGGATCGACCGCCGCGGGCTTCGTGGACTTTTTTACCGCTGCGACCGGGGGCTTTGTAGCAAGCTTTGCATTTCGCGGCACGGCATCCGGCAGTGCAGGACGGGTGGGTTGCGGGGAATCTGGGGGACGGCGGCTGCCCATAAGGGTTCTCCTCGGTTGGAACGCGAGCAATACCCTCACAGTCATGCAAATCCAGTGCCGACCGGCCCATCCGAGCTAGCGCGTCCTCTTCTTGGCACCCTTGCCGGCGCCCTTGCCGGCGCCCGGGCGCTTTTTCGGTGCGGTGAGCGACTTCGAAATGCCGATCAGGTACTTGCGGAAATCCGCTCCGAGCGAGGGATGACCCAGTGCGTATTCCACCGTGGCCTGAAGGTAACCGAGTTTGCTGCCGCAGTCATAGCGCTTGCCGGTGAAGCGATAGGCGTACACGGCCTCCTCGCCCATCAGCGCGGCGATACCGTCGGTCAACTGAATCTCACCGCCGGCGCCACGACCGATGCGCGCCAGGTGCTCGAAAATGGAAGCCGTCAGCACATAGCGCCCAACCACGGCCAGGTTCGACGGCGCCTCGCTGGGCTTGGGTTTCTCGACAATGCTGCGCACCCGGCCCGTGCTGGATTTGTCGGCCTCGATTTCCACGATGCCGTACTTTTCGGTGTCGCGCAGCGGCACCTGTTCGACGCCGAGCACGCTGGCACGCTTGGCCGCATAAACTTCCGCCATCTGTTCCAGGCAGCTGGTCGGGTTACCCCGGATCAGATCATCCGCCAGGTGCACAAAGAACGGCTCCGATCCCACCGCCGGCTGCGCGCACAGCACCGCATGGCCCAGGCCCAGGGGCGCGGCCTGGCGGATATAGATGCAGGTGGCGTACGAGGGCAGCACGCTGCGGATCTGGTTTAGCAGATCGCTCTTGCCCTGGGCCTCCAGCAGATGCTCGAGTTCCTCGTCGGAATCGAAATGATCCTCGATGGCCCGCTTCGAGGCGCCCGTGATGAACACCAGCTTGCGCGCACCGGCCAGCAACGCCTCCTCCACCGCGTACTGGATGAGCGGCTTGTCCACCACCGGCAGCATTTCCTTGGGACTGGCCTTGGTGGCGGGCAGAAATCGGGTACCGCGTCCCGCAACCGGGAATACGGCCGTCCGAATGACCGGCTGTGAATTCATGCGTGAACCTCAAAATGCACACGGGGCGTTGGTAGAGGGCAACTTATGTAATTGTGCGCAATTACTGCGGCCAAGTGTAGCGGACGATTCCGACACCACCGTGACCAAAGTCGCAACCTTTCCGCGGGCATACGCGCCCCAGGCGCTGCGGGTGAGGAGGGTCAGTCCCGGATGGGCTGATCCGCGCCGTCATTGACCCGCTCGCGCAGGTCCTTGCCGGGCTTGAAATGGGGTACATATTTGCCGGACAGTGCGACCGCTTCCCCCGTCTTGGGATTGCGCCCCTGCCGCGGCGGCCGGAAGTGCAGCGAGAAGCTGCCGAAACCGCGGATCTCGATGCGTTCACCCTGCGACAGGGCATCGCTCATGATCTCGAGGATCTGCTTCAGCGCCAGCTCAACGTCCTTGGCCGGCAGATGCTTCTGCTTCGCCGTGATGACTTCAATCAGTTCCGATTTGGTCATGAGTTGCCTTTGCTGAATGTCACACGCGTCTATCACGGAGTACGGACACCGTGTGACGGGTGTCCGTTCCATCGCTGATTCGGCTCAGCTGCGGTCGCCGATCTGTTCCTTGAGCAGGTCGCCCAGGCTGGTGCCCGTGGTCGATGACTGCTCCGAGCGGTAGCTCTGCACTGCTTCCGCCTCTTCGTGCATTTCCTTCGCCTTGATGGACAGCGAAATGGTGCGTGTCTTGCGATCCACGCCGGTGAACTTGGCGTCGATTTCCTGGCCGACCTTCAATACCGTGCGCGCGTCTTCAACGCGATCACGGGCCAGATCCGAGCCGCGCAACTGGCCTTCGACCCCATTGCCCAGGTCGATGATCGCGCCCCGCGCATCCACTTCCTTGACCGTGCCGCGCACGATCGTGCCCTTGGGGAACTCGGCGATATAGGCCGAGAACGGATCCTTCGCCAGCTGCTTGATACCCAGCGAAATGCGCTCTCGGTCCGGATCGATGGCAAGCACCATGGCCTCGACCTGCTGCGCTTTCTGGTAGTTGCGCACGGCCTCTTCGCCGGGCATGTCCCAGGAGATATCCGACAGATGCACCAGGCCGTCGATGTTGCCCGACAGGCCGATGAAAATACCGAAGTCCGTGATGGACTTGATCTGGCCGCTGACCCGATCGCCACGGTTGAAGTTCTCGGCGAACTCCTTCCACGGATTGGCCTGGCACTGCTTCAGTCCCAAGGAGATGCGGCGACGTTCCTCGTCCACATCCAGCACCATGACTTCGACTTCCTGGCCGGTGTGCACCACCTTGGCCGGGTTGACGTTCTTGTTGGTCCAGTCCATTTCGGACACATGGACCAGGCCCTCGACGCCGTCCTCGATCTCCACAAATGCGCCGTAGTCGGCGATGTTGGTGACCTTGCCGAACACACGGGTGTTGGGCGGATAGCGCCGTGCAATGTTCTCCCAAGGATCCGCGCCGAGCTGCTTCAAACCCAGTGAGACTCGCGAACGCTCGCGATCGAACTTCAGAATGCGCACTTCGATCTCATCGCCGACCTTGACGACTTCCGAAGGGTGCTTGACGCGCTTCCACGCCATGTCGGTGATGTGCAGCAGGCCATCGATGCCGCCCAGATCAACGAACGCACCGTAGTCGGTGAGGTTCTTGACCGAGCCTTTCACCACGGCGCCTTCCTGCAGGTTGTCCATGAGCGCACTGCGCTCCGCGGAGAACTCCTGCTCGACCACGGCGCGGCGCGAGACCACGACGTTATTGCGCTTCTGGTCCAGTTTGATGACCTTGAACTCGAGCGGCTTGCCTTCGAGGTACGAGGTATCACGCACCGGGCGCACATCGACGAGCGAGCCCGGCAGGAACGCGCGGACATTCTCGATTTCGACGGTGAAGCCGCCCTTGACGCGCCCGGTGATCACACCGGTCACGATCTGAGAATCATTGAAGGCAGTTTCCAGGCGCGTCCAGGTGCGGGCACGCTTGGCCTTCTCGCGAGACAGTCGCGTCTCGCCATTGCCATCCTCAACGGAGTCCAGCGCCACCTCGACCATGTCGCCAGCTTTGACTTCGAGCTCACCGCGCTCGTTCTTAAACTGTTCGACGGGGATGACGGCTTCGGACTTCAGTCCGACATTGACGATGACGATATCGTCTGTGACTTCGACCACCAACCCTTGAAGAATCATCCCGGGACGGATGCGTTGGTTGGCGAGACTACTTTCGAAAAGCTCAGCGAAACTTTCTGTCATACCTACTACTTGCACGGGCAGTTGGTCAGCCCCTGCTGGAATTGTGGTTGATACACTGCACGGGGCTTTCCACGGCCTCGTACATCCTGTTCCCGTAACGCGTGAGCGCAGCCCGTCAAGGCCACAGCGAGCGGATGCGTCCCAATGCCAGCACCTGTTCGACCACGTCCTGGATACCCAGGTGCGTGGAATCGATCACGTGCGCGTCGGGGGCGGGCCTCAGGGGCGCGACGGCACGCGTCGAATCCTTGAGGTCCCGTTCGGCTATCTCGCGCGAAAGGGCGGCAAGGCTAACACCGGACCCCTTGTCTTTCAACTGCTTATGGCGCCTTCGGGCCCGCTCCGTGGCACTTGCCGTCAGGAACACCTTCAGGGGGGCCGCGGGGAAGACCACCGTGCCCATATCACGCCCGTCGGCGACCAGTCCGGGGGGGCGCGCGAAGCGCCGCTGGCGCTCCAAAAGCGCATTACGGACCTCCGGCCAGGCGGCCACGCGGGAGGCGCCCACGCCCGCCTCGGCCGTGCGGATCTGGGAGGTCACATCCTCCGCGGCCAGCCATACCTGTTCTTCATCCTGGACCGCCCCAAAAGTGACATCCAGCTGCAACGCAATCGCGGCATGACCGGGAATATTGTCAGGTTCAAGTCCAAGTTTGTGCCCGGCCAGGGCGACCAATCGGTACAGCGCCCCGCTGTCGAGCAGGTGCCAGTGAAGCCTCAAGGCCACCATGCGGCTGATCGTGCCCTTGCCGGAACTGGTGGGACCATCGATGGTGACGACCGTGACCATCTCTACAAGGCTAGGGGGCGCTGATGCGGATGCCAATACTCTGCGCCAGTTCCACGAACCCGGGGAATGAGGTGGCGACATTGGCCACATCCAGGATGCGGATGGGCGCGCTGGCCTTGAGGCTGGCGATGGCGAAGGACATCGCGATACGGTGGTCGCCGTGGCTATCCACCGTGCCGCCCGTGAAGCCCTGTCCGCCGCGGATCCGGATGCCATCCGGCAGCAGCGTATGGTCGACGCCCAAGGTCTTCAGACCCGCGGCCATGACGGCCAGCCGATCGCTTTCCTTGACCCGCAGTTCCTCGGCGCCGCGCACCACCGTCTCGCCCTGCGCGCAGGCCGCGGCGATGAAGAACACGGGGAACTCATCGATGGACAGGGGCACGAGGCTGGCGGGAACTTCGATGCCGCGCAGCGGACCGGCCTGTACTTCGATATCCGCGATGGGCTCACCGACCCCGCTGCTGCGCGGATGCACGGTAATCCGGGCGCCCATCAGCTGCAGCATTTCGAGCAGCCCGGTGCGGGTGGGATTGACGCCCACATTGCACAGGCGCAGCCCCTGCTGCGCGGCCAAACAGCCGGCCACCAGGAAGAATGCGGCCGAGGAGAAATCCGCCGGGACATCAATGTGGGTGCCGGTGAGCGGCTGGCCGCCGCTGAGCGTGACCGCTGCGCCTTCACGGCCCACGCGTACACCAAAGGCGTGCAGCATGCGTTCGGTGTGATCGCGCGTCGGCGCAGGCTCCGTGACCCGGGTGGTACCGTTCGCGGACAAGCCGGCGAGCAGAATGGCGGACTTCACCTGGGCGCTCGCCATCGGCATCACATAGTCGATGGCATTCAACACCCGACCCCCATGCAGCCGCACCGGCGGCCGGCCCTCCTGGGTGGTAATTTCGGCTCCCATCTGCCGCAGCGGGCCGGCGACGCGTTCCATGGGCCGGCGCATCAGTGAGGCGTCCCCGATCAGGGTCGAGGCAAACGGCCGGCCTGCCAGCAAGCCCATGGACAGGCGCATGGCCGTGCCCGCATTGCCCATGTCCAGGGGCTTGGCACTGCCGTGCAGTCCCGCAGCGCCCACGCCATGAACGATGACCTCGGTGGCTTGCGGACGCTCGATCTGCACCCCCAGCGCGGCCAGCGCGCTCAAGGTCGCCAGGCAATCCTCACTGGCGAGGAAACCGGAAATACGCGTCGCGCCCGTGGCGATACCGCCCAGCATCAACGCGCGATGCGAAATGGATTTGTCACCCGGAATCGTCACTGAGCCTGCGACCCCGGTGCCCGGGGCGAGCTGGTATTCCTTTACGGCAGCGGCCACTGGCAGCTAACCAGCAGTGACGGCGCGCGGATAGGAACCGAGCACCCGCAACAACGAGGCACGTTTCTGCAGATCCGCCAGGGCGGCCGCGACCGGTGCATCCTCGACATGGCCTTCGATGTCGATGAAGAACACATAGTCCCATTTGCGCTTCTGCGAAGGCCGCGACTCGATGCGCGTCATGCTGATGTGATGCGTCGCGAACGGCTCGAGCAGCTTCAGCAGCGCACCGGAGGTCTTCGTATCGCCGACGGAGGCGATCAGCGTGGTGCGATCCTTGCCACTGGGCGTGAAGATCTGGCGCCCCAGCACAAAGAACCGCGTCGTGTTGTCCGGGCGATCTTCGATCTGTGGCGCGAGCACCGTGAGCCCATACACTTCCGCGGCCGTCACACCGGCAATGGCCGCAGTACCTTGCTCATCCCGCGCACGACGTGCGCCTTCGGCATTGCTGGTGACGGCAACGCGTTCGACTCCCGGCAGATTCTCATCCAGCCACAACCGGCATTGCGCGAGCGCCTGCTGGTGCGAACAGATGCGCTTGATGCCTTCGAGCGACTGCATGCGACCCATCAGGAAGTGGTGGATGCGCAGTTCGATCTCACCGCAGATCCGCGCCGAGGAGTTCAAGAACCGGTCCAGGGTATTGATCACCATGCCTTCGGTGGAGTTCTCGATGGCGACCACGCCAAAGTCCACCGACCCGGATTCGACTTCGTGAAACACCTCATCGACCGAGGGCAAGGGCAGCGCCCGCACCGCGTGACCGAAGTGGGTGAGCACGGCGGTCT
>DATHOA010000222.1:0-7889 GCA_035485475.1 Steroidobacteraceae bacterium
GTGAAGCTCAGCTTGCCATCGGGCTGCAGGTACAACGGCTGGGAGACAATGGCACAGCCGCCCTTCAATTCAGTGTTTTGACAGCCCTGCGGCCACTGCTGCAATTGCAACCACCGGTTGGTGCCGGACTCGAAGGCCACGACGGGCGCCACCGCCAAGGGCGGCGCGTCGTCCTTGAGAAAATGATCGAAGAACGGTTTGAGCAACTGCTCGCGAAAGTACCCTGCCGTATCGCTGCCAAACCGGATGGCGCCGATGGCGCTGCCGTCGAGTCGCTCCTGATGGTGAAACCAGGGCCCCAGGACCAGGAACAGTTTGCGGTGTTCAGGGTCCTGCGACTTCAAGGCCTTGTACACGGCCAGGTTGCCGTAGATATCCTCCTGGTCCCACAACGCATGAACCAGCATGGTGGGCACCGTCAAAGGGCGGCCGCCCAGTATCCGATCGAGCGCCTGCCCCTGCCAGAACGCATCGTAGGCGGGATGCTGCATGACCTTGACCGCGAACCCGAGCTGCTCGAGGCCATGCCGGTGGGCGATCTCCCCGGCCGAACCCTGCAGGTAGGTGTCGTAGTCATCGTAGTTCTCGGACCACCACGGCACGTCGCTGCGCCGGTCGCCCTCCTGGGTCTGGAAGTACGTGAGGTTGTCGAGTCGGAACGCGCCTTTGTGGAACCAGTCATCGCCCACCCAGCCATCGACCATGGCATTGATGGGAATGACGGCCTTCAGCGCCGGGTGTGGATTCACCAGCGCCATCAGGGCCGTGAAGCCGTCGTAGGAAATACCCAGCATGCCGACCTTGCCATTGGACTGCGGCAGGTTGTGGACCAGCCATTCAATGGTGTCGTAGGCATCGGTGGAATCATCGACGGTGGTGGAATTCAACGGGCCGACCAGCGGTCGATTCATCACATAGTCACCCTCCGAGCCATACTTGCCGCGCACATCCTGCTCGACCCGAATGTAGCCGCCATGCACCACCAGGTCCGCGGCCGCATCGCGGTCACCGATCACGACCGAGCGATGGCTGCTCACGGCCGCCAGGTCCGAATCCGCCCCATACGGGGTGCGCGTCAGCAGGATGGGCGCGCGACTTGCCCCGTTGGGAATCACAATCACCGTGAACAACTTGATCCCATCGCGCATCGGGATCATGACATCGCGCCGCGTGTAGTCGAAGCTCGACGTGACGGGCGCGAAGTTGGCGGGAATCTCGCTGGGTAATGGATCCGCTGCCCACGCCGGTGGACTGGTGGATCCGCCCGCGGCCAAAATCAACGCCAGAGCGACCCACGGGTGATTACGCATCAAAGTGCCTTCAGCTGCGGCTGCGGCCCGCGGGCCAGTTTGATTGGCGCACTCTCCGGCATGAGCATCACCGCGATCTGGCCAATCGCCACCGCGCCGGTGAGGTACCAGGCAGGTGCGATGGGATTTCCCGTCACATGTATCAGCCAGGTTACGACCAGTTGCGTGGTGCCGCCGAACGCGGCAATGGCGAGCGAGTACGTCATGCCGAAACCGGTTCCGCGAATGGATTGGGGCAGACTTTCGACAAGGTTCACGTAAAACGATCCCAAGGCAATGCCGGTAATTGCATTCAGGTAAATCATGCCAGTGATGAATGCAATTTCCGAGTGGCTGGCGGCGATCCAGGCGAAGGTCGGGTAAATGAGCAGCAGGAACAGCAGATTGCCCCAGATGTTTACCGGTCGGCGGCCATACCGATCCGATAACCACCCGGCAAAAACCGTCACGGGTACGCCGAGCAGGTTGCCACCACTTTCGGCAATGAATCCGACGCGGGCGGACAGGTGCATCGTGGCCTGCGCGTAGGTGACCGTATACGTGAAGATGTACGTACCGATCGTGCCCGAAGCGAGGTAGCCCAGTCCGCAGGCAAAGATGCGCCAGTGGCGTTGCGCCAGGGCAATCCGGGATTCGGCCTGTGCCACCGCCCCCGCGGGGACCGCCGCCGCAGTCGGCAATGTCTCGGGAAGACTGCTGCGCAACCACAGGCCGAAGGGCACCGTGATCGCACCGAGCAGGAAGGCGATGCGCCAGCCATACGCATCAAGGGACGTTGCCGGCATCCAGGTGGTGAGCGCGACGCCCACCAGGCCGCCCGCCGTGACGGCGATATTCTGGCTGGCACCCTGCCAGGACACGACCAGGCCGCGATGACGTGGCGCCGCAGCTTCCATCAGATAGGCCGTGTTGGAGCCGATTTCACCGCCCAGTGAGAAGCCCTGGGTCATGCGCGCGAGCACGGCGAGAATGGGGGCCGCGATGCCGATGGTCGCGTAGTTCGGAATCATGGCCATGCCGACGATTGCGCAGCCCATGAGTACGAAACACAGCATCATGGCCGGGCGCCGACCCGCGCGGTCCGCGTAGTTGCCAATCACGAATGCACCGATCGGGCGCGTCACGAACCCGGCGCCAAACGTCGCCAGCGACAGCATCAGACTGCCATAGGCGCTCTGTGACGGAAAGAACGCGTGGCCGATCTGAATGGAGAAGAACGCGTAGGTGACGAAATCGTAGAACTCGAGGGCATTGCCAATCGTTACGGCAACGACGTGGCGCCGTTGCATTTGCTTCCTGCCTGAACTCATTTGGGGTAACTAAATGATTTTACTTGTTTAATACAGGCAGATCGAGCCGTCGACCCTGCGCACGCCATGAAATCATTTTTTTCCCTATATATTGTGGAAGGTCGACGCGGGGGGCTGGAAACAGCTGACCGATTCCGGCGAGGCAAGGATAGAAGATTAGTGCCTTCGAAGAAGTTGCAAAGCATCCAGTATTTGCGGGCGATTGCTGCGCTCATGGTCGCGTATTTCCACCTCTGCCCGCAAATCGAGGCATATACCTCATCGCTGACCGGACCTGCGTGGCTCGGCGTGGCGCAGTTTCCCGCGGGCGTCGACATCTTCTTCGTCATCAGCGGCTTTATCATGGTGGCAACGAGCCAGAGGCTGGGTCCACGGACATTTTTATTGCGGCGTCTGATTCGGATCATCCCGCTGTATTGGATCGCCACCTTGGGGCTGGTGGGCGCGGCCCTTTTGTTTCCAGCGCTGTTCAAAGAAACAAATCCGAACCTCCTGGATACCGCAAGAAGCCTGCTGTTCATCGCTTTTCACAACGCCGCACAGCAGGGGAAAATGCTCCCCATGCTGGTACCCGGGTGGACGCTGAACCTGGAGATGTGCTTCTACGCCGTGTTCACCGTTACGTTGTTTGCCTCGATCAGGCCCTATCAGATCTGGATTGTCGGCGTACTTTTCCTGGCGCTGCTGCTGATTGGGCTGCACGTGTCGAATCAGGACTCACTGCTTTGGTTCTACACGCAGCCGCGCATATTCGAATTCTGGATTGGCATGGTCATCGGACGCATATCCATCACGAACAAAATGCGGGCGCCGGTGCCGCTGGCGTATGGACTATTGGCGCTTGGAGTGGTCCTGACGGTGACCGCGCTCCCGCAGGCGCTGCAGAATCCAATCAGTTTCATGATCGGACCGGCGCTGTGCGCGATTGGCGCAGTTTGCGCAGAACGAAGCGGCGCTATGCCGAACCTTCCATTTCTGGAGCTACTGGGCGATGCGTCCTATTCAATCTATCTGACACACGTCTTCACGTTCGGCGTTACCCGCACGCTGTGGCGTTTCGTGCATGCCGGCACGAGTACCGCGGCAGTCATTGGATTTGCGGTATTTTCCCTTGTTTCGGTCGTTGCTGTTGCGCTGCTGTCATATCGATTCATTGAAACCCCAACGCTGAAATGGCTGCAGAATGCGTTGGAACTTGGTCGACCGGCGCGAGCGGTCGCTGTAGCGCCCTAGGGATGCCGTTTTCAGCCTAGCGTGCAGTGGCCGTGTCACCGATGGCTCGCGGCGAAGATCGGAAGACTCTCATTATGGCCCAGGTAAGGCGGTGGCCGAAGGCGCTCGCTTTCCTTCTTGACGACCGCGTAGCACTCGCAACAACGCTGTTCAAGTTTCATTCGATCCAAGATGGTAATACGCCCGCGCGCGTAGCGAATGATTCCCAGGGCATGCAGTTTGCCGGCCGCTTCGGTGACTCCTTCGCGACGTACGCCGAGCATGTTGGCGATCAGTTCCTGGGTCATCACCAGTTTATTAGATGTCAGCCGGTCGAGTGAGAGCAGCAGCCAACGGCACAGCTGTTGGTCCACGGTGTGGTGGCGATTGCACACAGCTGTCTGGGCCATTTGCGTTAGCAGGCACTGAGTGTAGCGCAGCATTAGCAACTGCATCGTGGCGTCTGAATGGAACAAATCTCTGAGAGTCTGGCCGAGCATCTGATAGGCATGGCCTGCACTTTGCACTACAGCCCGGCTCGGAGTGGAGCCGCCGCCCATGAATACAACAACGCCGACGACCCCTTCATTGCCCACTACGGAAATCTCGGCGGAGCCGCCGTCTTCCAGCACGTATAGCAGCGAAATAATGGAGTCAGTCGGGAAGTAGACTTGACGCTGGACATCCCCCGACTCATGTAAGACCTGACCCAGTTCCATGGGTACGAGCTGTAAGTTCAGCCGCTCTAGTTCATTGGGAGACAGGGCGGCCAGGAGCTGGTTTCGTTGCGGATCATGGGAAGCGGTCAATGCGGGTCTGCTTGCGGAGAATCGGATCGATACCGCACGTACCCTATAGATATCGCCTTGCCAAGTTCGTGCGATGCCGAACAGTCCCGTGTCCATAGACTCGGCAGTTGCTGTAGGCGCTCGCCTTACGCGGCCACATCCGAGCGGGCGAACTACCGACTTCCGGTTGCATCCGGATCGATGCCAGCTTGTACCAGCAGCGTCCGCGGGTGCGGACCATCCCGGTTCCAGCGCCATAGACTTCTTCAGGCGCTGCGTCGCGAGTGGCTTGTTCTTCATGTCCAAGGCCACACGTCCGCCGTAGTAATAGGCGTTGGCGCTGTTCGGATACCACTGCATGGCCTTGCTGATGATCAGTTCCGCCTCCGCGAATCGGCCGGCACCCTCCAGTGCGTTGAATACCGAGAACAGTGTTTCTTGCGGCGGCGCTACGGGGTAGCCCAGGCGCGCTGAGATTGCGGCGTAGTGTTTCTCGAGCCCGCTCGGGCCCGACTCCTCATAGAGCTGGAATGGATCGGCAATCCGCCAGCCCGCGAAAATGACTTGCAATCCGTCATAGATGCTGCGCACCGGGATGCTGCCGTGGGTTTCCTCCGGATAACGGCGATAGGTAAATCGCAGGCTGCTGCGAAAAGTCCGCTCCTGCAGCCAAGAGGCCATTTGCCAACTGCCGCTGAGCATGCCGCCGCCTTCATTCGCCAGGGTCATGTAAATATCGGCCGCGACCTCTTTGTGCTCGCGCAGGTATGCATCCACCTCCTGGGCGAGATCCTTGCTGTCGCCGAGCGCGGGACTTGCGAGCACGTAACCCTTGAACGCATCGGGCCGGCGTATCAGCGCATAGAGCGCCAGCAGCCCGCCGTCGGAATGGCCCGCCAGCACCCGATAGGGCTGCGTGCGATAGTCCTGATCAATCCTCGGCATCAGTTCCGTGGCGATGAATTCGATGAACTTTTCGGGGCCGCCGTGGCCCGAGGGCACGACTCCTGGTGGCGGCTTGCCATGCGGGATGAGGTCGCGTGATCGGACCGTGTTCGGGATTCCGATCACGATCATCGGTGGAATGAAATCGGCCGCGGCCAATGCATCAACCGTGGTACTCGCGTGTGCGAAGTCATCTTCGCCATCCAGCACGATCAATACCGGGTAGCGGTCGGTGCCTGCGTCGTAATTGGGCGGCCTGTGCACCTGATAACGGCGCGTTTCGCCCATGCTCGGGGACACCAGCTCGAATTGCTGGCCGATAGCAATGGGTTCACCGGCCGGTGCCGCGGCAATGCCCACAAGGCTCCAGGCCGACAGCAACCCAAGAATCCCGCAGCGCCCGTGAATTCCTACGCGCATACCTTCCCCTGAGGCTGTTTGCGCTGAGGATTATAGGCGGCTCAGGCTGAGGCGCACATGCACCGGGAATGGGGCCTACGATAACTCGTTGATTTCTATGGTGGAGCCAGACGGGATCGAACCGTCGACCTCTTGCATGCCATGCAAGCGCTCTCCCAGCTGAGCTATGGCCCCG
Organism: Steroidobacteraceae bacterium; assembly: GCA_035485475.1. Lineage (GTDB taxonomy): Bacteria > Pseudomonadota > Gammaproteobacteria > Steroidobacterales > Steroidobacteraceae > DAIDKA01. The sequence continues at coordinate 6,161 of DATHOA010000222.1, forward strand.
TACCTGGTAAGGATACGTCACGGGTTACGGTCGACCTGAGCAGCCGCCCCACCCTAACGGGCGCGCAGAATACCAGAAATTCTCTGGAACGCACGCGATTTGGGCCGCGGTTTAAGGCCTGACGCCCGTGCGCGGGCTGGCCCGCGCAGGCCCCGTCAGGGCGTGGCCGCCCATTGCAGCGCCCGGTCCAGGCGACCCAGGACCCGCTCGCGGCCGATAAGCGCCGCCGTTGCATCGATCGGCGGCGATACCGCAGTGCCCGTCAGCGCGACCCGCAGCGGCTGAGCGACCTTGCCCAGCCCGACGCCGGCATCGGTGGCGATCGCGGTCAGCACCCCGTGGACCCCGGCTGCCGACCAGTCGCTCAGTGCGTCGAGACCCGCGCGCAATCGGCCCAGCATGGCCGCGCCCTCGCCGCCCAAGTGCTTGCGCCCGGCTTTGTCATCGATTACGACATCGGCCACAAAGAAGTACCGGCTGCTTTCGGCCATTTCCTTCATGGTCTTCGCGCGCTCACGCTGCCCGGCCACCACGCCCTCGAGCAGCGGCTGATCCTGGGTCTCGATCCCCAAGCGCTGCAGCTGCTCGCGCAGGATGCCGGCCAGATACGGCAGCGGCGCGTGCATCATGTGCTGCTGGTTGACCCACAACAGCTTGTCCGGATTGAACGCTGATGCGGCCTTGTTGACATCGGTGATGTCGAATAGCCGCACCAACTCCGCCAGGGTGAAGATCTCCTGATCGCCATGCGACCAGCCCAGGCGCACCAGGTAGTTGAGCAGCGCTTCGGGCAGGTAGCCCTCCTCCCGATAGTGCAGCACGCTTACCGCGCCGTGCCGCTTGGACAGCTTCGCGCCATCGGGCCCGAGGATCATGGCCACGTGGGCGTACGCGGGGGGCGTGAAACCAATCGCGCGCAGCATGTTGATCTGCCGCGGCGTGTTGTTCAGGTGATCATCCCCGCGGATCACGTGCGTGATGTTCATGTCACTGTCGTCAACGACCACGCAGAAGTTGTAGGTGGGCGTGCCATCAGAGCGCGCAATGATCAGATCGTCGAGTTCGGCGTTCTGGAACACGACGGGACCGTGGACCAGATCCTCCACGATGACTTCGCCATCAAGGGGGTTCTTGAAGCGGATCACGGGCTGCACTCCGGGAACCGGCGCCGTGCGCTGCCGACAACGTCCGTCGTAGCGCGGTTTCTCCTTGCGCGCGAGCTGCGCGTTGCGCATCTCCTCCAGTTCCTCCTTGCTGCAATAGCAGTGGTAGGCCTTGCCCTCGGTCAGTAACTGCTGCAATACCTGCGCGTACCGATCGAAGCGGCGGCTCTGGTAATACGGACCTTCATCGTGGGACAGGCCCAACCACTGCATGCCGTCGAGAATGACCTGGACGGCCTCCGCGGTGGAGCGCTCGCGATCGGTGTCTTCCACCCGCAGGATGAAGCGCCCGCCGTGGCGCCTTGCGTAAAGCCAGCTGAACAGCGCCGTGCGGACGCCACCAATGTGCAGCAGCCCGGTGGGGCTGGGTGCGAAGCGGGTAACGATAGTCATGGAGGGCGGGATGGTAGCAGCTTGTCCGGCCGCCTTTCGCCACGTGCCAATTGCCATGACCGGTGCGGATGCTTACACTTGCGCGCTCATTTCGGCGGGCGGTTAGCTCAGTGGTAGAGCACTGCTTTCACACGGCAGGGGTCACAGGTTCAAGCCCTGTACCGCCCACCATA
>DATHOA010000223.1:0-2716 GCA_035485475.1 Steroidobacteraceae bacterium
CATCAACGCGCCCGAACACGATCTCATTATGTATGCGTAAGTACTGTTCCCTGATGTTCAGAGGTTCTCTTGCGTTGCATGAGCATCACTTGCTAACCCGCTGAAGTGCGTGAATCGCGCGGGTTATCAGCATCGGATGCACAACTACCGATTGGTGCTTCGCCTCGCGGAGTGTTGAGGCTAATTCAGCAGTAAACCGGGACCCTAGCTAGCCCGTCTTCGCGGATTCGCCTCTCTGATGCACCGATTTCAGCCTCGCAGCCTTTGATAAGTATTTGATATCTGTGGAGAGTATTGTTTGAGAATGGCGGAAATCGGCTGTAGTGAAGACCTACCCTATTCCCAGGCGCAGATTGCCACCGCTAGATTCGTTGGGTCATGTTTCTGCGAAAGACCCCACGCAAGAAAGACGGCAAGACGCACGACTATTGGAGTGTGGTCGAGAACAAGCGAGTTGCAGGTGGCCGAGTCGTGCAGCGTCACGTTCTGTACTTGGGGGAGATCAATTCCTCGCAGGCTGCGGTGTGGCGCAAGGCCATCGAGGTACTCGATGACGACGCGGGACATCCGCGGACACTCGCGCTGTTCCCCGAAGATCGCTGCGCCGGCATCGCGCCCGACACGTCGGTCGTCCAACTTCGCCTGTCGGACATGCGGCTATGCCGGCCGCGCCAATGGGGCGCCTGTTGGCTCGCCGGGCAGTTGTGGCGGGAGTTGGAACTCGACCGGTTCTGGGCCGACCGGCTTCCCCCGAGCCGCAAAGGCACGCAATGGGATCAGGTCCTGCAGGTGCTGGTCTCGTACCGGCTGATCGCGCCGGGCAGCGAGTGGAAGCTGCATCGCGATTGGTTCGGCAAGAGTGCCATGGCCGACCTGCTGGAGGCCGACTTCGGATTGGCAGAGGCGCACAAGCTTTACGCCTGCCATGACCTTCTGTTGCGGCACAAAGCGGATTTGTTTTCACATCTCATGGCGCGTTGGCGCGACCTGTTCGGTGCGAATTTCGATGTGCTGCTCTACGATCTGACCAGCACGTACTTCGAGATCAACGCTTCGGAGGTGGCGGAAGGCGACAAGCGTCGCCATGGTTACAGCCGCGACAAGCGGCCGGACTGCCCGCAGGTGGTGATCGCACTGGTGGTCACCACGGACGGTCTGCCCTTGGCCTACGAGGTGCTGCCCGGCAACACGGCGGATTGCACGACGCTGCGGATGTTCCTGGCCAGGATCGAGCGGCAGTACGGCCGCGCGCGGCGCGTCTGGGTGATGGATCGCGGCATTCCGACCGAAGCGGTGCTGGCGGAGATGCGCGGCAGCGATCCGCCGGTGCAGTATCTGGTGGGAACGCCGAAAGGGCGTCTGTCGCGTTTGGAGAAGCAACTCCTGACCAAGCCTTGGCAGAAGGCCCGCGCGGGTGTCCAGGTCAAACTACTGGCCGAGGACGACGAACTTTATGTGTACGCAGAGAGCGTCGATCGCGCCAGCAAGGAACGCGCGATGCGCAGTCGCCAACTGAAGTGGCTGTGGAAGCGGCTGCGGGAGTTGGCCGCAATGGAAATCCCGCGCGAGGAGATGCTGATGAAGCTGGGCGCGGCACGGTCCCGCGCTCCCACCGCATGGCGCCTGGTCGATATCGAGATGGACAAGGAAAGCTCCATGTTCGTCTACACCCTCAACCGCCAGAAGCTGCGGCGGATCCGGCGGCGCGAAGGACGCTATCTGCTGCGGACCAACCTCACCGAGAACGATCCCGCGCTGCTGTGGCAATACTATACCCAGCTCGTTGCCGTCGAAGAGGCATTCAAGAATCTGAAAGGCGATCTGGCGATTCGCCCGGTCTTCCATCAGGAAGAGCGCAGAATCGAAGCTCATATTTTCATCGCGTTCCTGGCCTACTGTCTGCAGATCACGCTGCAGCGTCGCCTGCATGCGTTGGCGCCAGGACTGACTGCGCGGAGCGCTCTCGAAAAGTTTGCCGCCGTCCAGATGATCGATGTTCATCTGCCGACGACCGACGGGCGGGAGCTGCTGCTGACCCGTTACACCCAGCCGGAGCCGGAACTCAAGCTCCTGATCCAGCAGCTCAGGCTCCAATTGCCACCACAGCCATCACCCCGCATCGCCACCGGCTCCGTCACTCGCCACCTGCTGTAGTGCAGACCTTTCCGGCCAACTCATTGATCGGCAACGGGTGCCGAACCGAAAAACCCGCGAATCCGCGAAGACGGGCTAGCGGGCTGGCGGCGGGACGCAACTCGAACCGGGTTATCCTTGTTTACGCGTGGCCGGCGCGCTTCGGTCAACCGCGAGAACGACGATCGTTGCCGCCTAGCCGGCCGCCGCCACGTCGCTCGCTGTCGCCGCGCCTTTCGTTGAAGTAGGTTCGGTCCATCTGCCGCGCACCGCACGTCTCGTACAGCTTGCGCGCCGCTGCGTTGGATGAATCGGTGGTCCACTCCAGCGACGAAAAGCCTTCGGCGGCTCTCAATCGCTGCGCAGCCTTCACCAGCAAGCGTCCCACACCGCTCCGTCGCGCCGCCTGCGCGACATAGAGGTCGCGGATGTAGAGCGACAGGGTCAACTCGGCCGCGGGGAATGTGACATTCATGACCAGGGAGCCCACGACGTTATCGCCTGCCACGGCGATGAGGACATGCGGATCGAATGTATTCACAGGTGGCTTGCAGGCCAGGGCCGCAGCCTTGATGGCCGCGGC
>DATHOA010000224.1:0-19174 GCA_035485475.1 Steroidobacteraceae bacterium
AGCCAGTTCGGCGTCTGCAGCTCAAGGCCCTTGTCGATTTCCTTGTCGGTGAAGACGTGGTTGCCGACAATGTTGATGGTGCGGATCTTGGCGCGCGTGCCTTCCGTGATGGTGATCTTGATCTTCACCCGGTTGCCCGAATCATCCTCGACCTTCTCCTCGATCTTCACCGCGTACTTGCCGCGGCTGAAGTACTGGTCGGTGAGGTAGCCCTTGACCTCCTCCAGCACCGAGCGGTCGAAGGTCTTGCCGGCTGCCAGACCGACGCTGCGCAGCGACTTCTGCAGATCCTCGGTCTTGATGTCCTTGTTGCCGGTGATTTCGAAGCTCTCGATGGCCGGTCGCTCGACCACCAGTACCACCAGCGTGCCGCCGTCGCGGCGCATCTGCACGTCGCGGAAGAAGCCGGTGTTGTACAGCGAGCGGACCGCTTCGCGGATGCGCGCCGGCGTCACGTGATCGCCGATATTCACCGGCAGGTAGTTGTAGACCGTGCCCTCGGAAATGCGCTGCAGTCCCTCGATGCGGATGTCGGTTACCGCGAAATCGCCGGGTGCGGTCTGCGGCGGCTCCGCGGGGTTCGCCAGCACGAACGGGCCGGGCGTCGGGCCCCGCGTCTGGGCCGAACACACTGCTGAACCCGCGCACATTGCGAGGGTGGTCACCAATCCAAATCGCTTCATGAACAGTTGCCGGCCCGGGTGTTGTTGGAAATATGTGGGGGGCGCCGCTTTGCGAGGGCTTGCCGAGACCGCTTATGCATGAATGGACCTCGACGCTCCACCGCGAATACGGCAGAACTCAAGGGCCAGCTCACGCGCTTCGGCATCCGCCTGCAGGACATCATCGAGGCTGCGGATCTCCCCCCCGGCAGCCCTGGCCCCATTGGCCTTCGAAAGTACACACTCAATGACCGCGGGAATGTCCGGAAAGTTCAATCGGCGCTCCAGGAAAGCAGTGACGGCGACTTCATTCGCCGCGTTGAGGATGGCAGGCGCCAGCCCGCCAGTGTCCGCTACAGCCCGAGCCAGAGCAAGACAGGGGAAGCGTGTCGCATCGGGTGCCACGAAATCCAGCTGTCGGGTACGGATGAGGTCCAGGAAGTCGGTACCCGCTTCGATCCGCTCCGGCCATGCCATGCCATAGGCGATGGGCGTGCGCATATCCGGACAGGCCAGCTGCGCCAGCACCGAGCCGTCGATGTATTCCACCATCGAATGCACCACGCTTTGCGGATGCACGACAATCTCCACTTGCGCGGGCGGCAGACCGAACATGAAACACGCCTCGATGAGCTCAAGACCCTTGTTCATGAGCGAGGCGGAATCCACGGAAATCTTGCGGCCCATCACCCAGTTGGGGTGCTTGCAGGCCTGATCCGGGGTCGCGGTGGCGATGGCCTCGAGGGGCCAATCGCGAAACGGTCCACCGGATGCGGTCAGCAGAATGCGCCGCACGCCCAGCGGGCTGACTCCGGGTCTGGCGCCATGGGGCAGGCATTGGAATATCGCATTGTGCTCACTGTCGATGGGCAGCAGCTCGCAGCCCGAGGCGTGCACGGCCGACATCAGCAAGGGACCGGCCATGACCAGGGATTCCTTGTTCGCCAGCAGCAGGCGCTTGCCCGTCCGGGCCGCGGCCAGCGTCGAGCGCAGTCCGGCCGCGCCGACGATGGCGGCCATGACCTGGTCCACTTCGGGCAGCGTCGCCAGGGTCTCCAGGGCCGCAGGTCCGGTCAGGACCCGCGTGGGCAGTCCCAGACCCTGTAAGCGCTGCTCCAGGACCTGCGCCGCGCCAGGATCCGTAAGTGCTGCCACGGCGGGGCGGAACTTCTGGATCTGCTGCAGCAACAGCTCCACGTTGCGGTGCGCGCCCAGTGCCACCGCCTGGTAGCGGTCGGGGTGGCGGGCAATCACATCCAGGGTGTTCACCCCGACCGAGCCGGTGGCCCCGAGCACGGCAATGCCCTTCATCGGGCCACTCCCAGCACCAGCAGTCCCAGCAGCAGCAGCGGCATGGCACTCGTCAGACTGTCGATTCGATCCATGACTCCACCATGCCCCGGAAACAACGTGCCACTGTCCTTCAGACCGGCGAAGCGCTTGAGCAGGCTTTCCGTCAGATCACCGACGATCGAGAACGCCACGACCCCCAGGCACAGTGGAACCAGCTGCAACATCGGTACAGCAAACCACCGGCTGCCCCATAGGGCAACCAGTCCCGCGAGCAGCAGCCCACCCACGGCCCCCTCCCAGGTCTTCCCCGGAGACACCTGCGGCGCAAGCTTCGTGCGCCCGAAGCTGCGCCCGGCAAAATACGCGCCGATGTCGGCCGCCGACACCAGGCACAGCGCAAACAGCACCCACTGCTCACCGCGCGGCACATCCACGCGCAGGCGCACCATCGCGACCCAGGCCGGAGCCAGCGCCAAAAGGCCCGCAAGCGCCGCCGACCAGGCCGTGGCGCGGCCCGGCGCGAACATCACCCACAGCAGCGCCACCAGCCACCACAACAGCGCCAGGCACAGCACCGCCAGGCGCCCCGGCTCGGTCATGGTCAGCTGCCACAGCAGCGGCAGGGTGGCCGCCACCACCGCCACAAACAGCGCGCGCCCGGCCAGCGACTGCAGCTTGAGAAATGCGGACCACTCCCATGCCCCCGCCAGAATCAATGCGGTCACCGCGACGACCGTCGCCCAGGGCGGCAGCCACAGCAGCACGACCAGCAGCAGCCCGATGAGGACGGCGGCTGTGAGGATACGGGTTTTAAGCACGCGTCGGACTCCGGGTCTGCTCCGGCGTACGCCCGAAGCGCCGCTCGCGGGCGCCAAAGAAAGCCAGCGCGACATCCAGGGCGCCGCCATCGAAGTCCGGCCACAGGCAGTCCGTGAAGTACAACTCGGTGTAGGCGAGATTCCACAGCAGGAAGTTGCTGATGCGGTGCTCGCCGCCGGTGCGGACAAACAGGTCCGGTTCGGGCAGGTCGGGCAGTGCCAGGGCCTGCGCCACCTGCGCTTCGGTGATGTCGGCCGGACGCAGTGCCCCGGCGGCGCATTTGGCGGCCAGCTGCCGCACCGCGCGGGTGATGTCCCAGCGGCCGCCATAGCTCATGGCGATGTTCAGCGACAGTTTCTCATTGGCCGCGGTACGCGCTTCGGCAGCGGCGAGGTAGGCTTGCAGGCGCACGCTCAGGCGTTGACGGTCGCCGATGAAACGCAGTCGCACGCCGTTGCCGTGCAGCGCTTCGACTTCCTGGTCGAGCGCGTCGACGAACAGGCCCATCAATAGCGACACTTCTTCCGCCGGGCGGGACCAGTTTTCACTGGAGAATGCGAAAACCGTGAGCGCCCCGATACCGCGGGTCGTGCACGTTTGCACGCAAGCACGCAGCGCGCTGATGCCGGCCTTGTGGCCAGCATGCCGCGGCAGTTTCCGCGCAGCGGCCCAGCGGCCGTTGCCGTCCATGATGATCGCCACATGACGGGGAAGGTTCACGCTCATGCAGGTCGCTCAGACCTGCATGATCTCCTTTTCCTTGGCCGCCAACATCTGGTCGATGTCGGCGACATGCTTGTCCGTCAGCTTCTGGATATCAGTCTCCGCGCGCCGCTCATCGTCCTGGGAAATGAGCTTGTCCTTCAGCGCTTCCTTGATGTCAGACATCACATCGCGCCGCACGTTCCGCACCGACACGCGCGCCCCTTCGGCATCCTGGCGGATCACCTTGGTGAACTCGCGGCGGCGCTCCTCGGTGAGCGGCGGCATCGGAATCCGAATGATGGTGCCCGCGGTCATGGGGTTCAGGCCCAGGTCCGATTTGTGGATCGCCTTCTCGATCGGCTGCACCATGCCCTTCTCCCAGGGGGAGACCACCAGCGTGCGCCCGTCCTCGACCGCAATGCTGGCCACCTGCTGCAGCGGCACATCCGAGCCGTAATAGTCGACCTTGAGATGTTCGATCAGGCTCGGATGGGCACGACCGGTGCGCATCTTCTTCAGATCCGCCTGGAACTGGACCACGCACTTGCCCATGCGGGTTACCGCGTCTTTCTTGATGTCATCGAGCATGGTTGCCCCTATTCGAATGTGACAGCCGTACCAATTTCCTCGCCACGTGCAATGCGGGTCAGATCCCCCGGGTTGTTCAGGTTGAACACACGCAGTGGCAGGCGGTTGTCACGGCACATGACGATGGCCGTGGCATCCATGACGTTCAGGCGGTCCTGCAGCACCTTGTCGAAGGTCAGCTGCGTATAGCGCTGCGCTGCGGGGTTGCGCACCGGATCATCCGAGTACACGCCATCGACCTTGGTGGCCTTCAGCAGCACATCGGCGTTGATCTCGATGGCGCGCAGCGAGGCTGCGGTATCCGTCGTAAAGAAGGGATTGCCGGTGCCCGCGGCGAAAATCACGACGCGGCCCTTTTCGAGGTGGCGGATGGCGCGCCGGCGGATGTAGTCCTCGCACACCTGATTGATGCGGATGGCCGACATCACCCGTGACTGCATGCCGGAACTCTCCAGCGCATCCTGCATCGCGACCGCGTTCATGACCGTGGCCAGCATGCCCATGTGGTCGGCAGTGACACGATCCATGCCGGCCCGCGCGAGCCCCGCGCCGCGAAAGATGTTGCCGCCACCGACCACCACCGCGACCTGCGTGCCCATCTGGACGATTTCCTGGATTTCGCCGGCAATACGCTTGAGCATGGCCGGATCGATGCCGTAGTCGGCGGCGCCCAGCAGGGCTTCACCGGACAGCTTGACCGTGATGCGGGAGTATCGGGACCGCGTGCTGTCGCTCATGTGGTCTTCACCCTCGTACATGAAGAAAACCCCGCCGGGGCGGGGTCTTCATTCCAGCCTTACTTCTTGGGATCTGGATCGAAGCTCTTGACCTGCGCCATCACTTCGGCGACGAAGTCGTCCTGCTTCTTCTCGATGCCGGCTCCGACCTCGAAGCGCTCAAAGCCCTTGACCGTCGCCTTGGCGCTCTTCAGCAGCTTCTCGATGGTCTGGTCCGGATCCTTCACGAAAGCCTGTCCGGCCAGCGTGATCTCGCCCAGTGATTTGCGCAAACGGCCCTCGACCATCTTCGCGACGATCTCCGGAGGCTTGCCTTCGGCTTGCGCCTGGTCCGTGAGGAACGCTCGCTCCTTGGCCACGACATCCGCCGGCACATCGGCCATGGTGACGTACTTCGGATTGCTCGCGGCCACATGCATCGCGACATCGTGCGCGAGTACCGGGTCGCCGCCTTCCACGGCCACCAGGGCGCCGATGCGGGTGCCATGCACATAGGCACTGACATGACCGGTGGAGGTCAGCACCGCGAAGCGCCGCACACTGATCTTCTCGCCAATCTTGGCGACCAGTGCCCGACACCGCTCGTTGATCGACTCGCCGCCGTCGAGATGCTGCGCCAACAAAGCCTCCAGGGAGGTGGGCTTGGCGCTCAGCGCCTTGGCGGCCACTGCCTGGGAAAACGCGCCAAAGTCGGCGCCGCGGGCCACGAAATCGGTCTCGCAGTTCACTTCCACCATGGCGGCCGCATGGCCGTCGGCGGAGCGCTCGATCACGATGACGCCCTCGGCGGCCACACGGGTGGCCTTCCTGTCGGCCTTGGCCAGGCCCTGCTTGCGCATGAGCTCCGCCGCAGCGTCCATATCGCCCTGGGTTTCCACCAGCGCTTTCTTGCACTCCATCATCCCGGCGCCGGTGCGCTCACGGAGCTGCTTCACTGCGTCTGCTGTGATGTTCATAAGGATTCCACGCAAAGCCCCGGGCCGGTCAGCGCCGGGGCAACTCTAAACGAACTTCTAAGCGGCAGAGCCGGCGTCACCTTCAGCGGCGGCTGGGCTCTCAGGCGTTGCTTCCGCACCGCCCGCAGCCTGGGGACGGCGGCGCACCACTCCACCACGGCCCGCGGCAGGCGCGGCAGCTTCCGTGGCGGCAGCAGCCGCCACCGGCACTTCGACACCATCGTCCAGGTCATCGAGGTCGGCAACCGACTCATCGGCACCCTCGGGCGTCTTGACCGGCAGACGGCGCCGCACCGGCGCCTTCTTGTTGCGCACGGGAGCTTGCGGCCGGTTGGGACGCGGCTTGCCCGTCTTGCGACGCGGCTGACCCGCCTCATCCAGCTCGACGAATTCATCTTCGCCCACGGCCACCTGCGGCACCGAGGCCTTGCCCTCCAGAACCGAGTCGGCGATGCCCGAGGCATACAACATGATGGCGCGCATGGCGTCATCGTTGCCCGGGATCACATAGTCAATGCCATCGGGACTGCAGTTCGTATCCACGACCGCAACCACCGGAATGCCCAGTTTCTTGGCTTCATGAATCGCGATCTTCTCGTGACCCACGTCGATCACGAACATCACATCGGGCAGTGATTCCATGTGCTTGATGCCACCAAGGCTACGCTCAAGCTTGTCCATTTCGCGGCGCAGCTGCGTGGCTTCTTTCTTGCCGCGCTTGTCGAGCGCACCGCTGGTCTGCAGCTCGGTGATTTCGGCCAGTCGCTTGATGGACTGCCGGATCGTCTTGAAATTGGTCAGCATGCCCCCCAGCCAACGCTGATTGACATAGGGCATACCGCTGCGGCTCGCCTCCTTCTGGACGGCGTCACGCGCGGAGCGCTTGGTACCTACGAAGAGCACCTTGCCGCCATCGGCGACCGTGCCCTTAATGAAGGCCGAAGCCTGCACATACAGCGGCTGGGTCTTCTCGAGGTTGATAATATGGATCTTGTTACGCTCACCAAAGATGAAAGGGGCCATCTTCGGGTTCCAGAAGCGGGTCTGGTGTCCGAAATGGACACCCGCTTCCAGCATCTGTCTCATGGACACGCCGGTCATACGAACTCCTGCACTGTAGGGTTGATCCTTGCGCGTATCCCTGGTGACCACCCGAACATTTAAGCTCTGAGCACCCAGCCACCGGGTTAGCGATACGCGTATGGAATTTCTCGTCGTTGCCAACGAGGGCCGCGCTTTATACCATGAACGTCCCGTAGGAACAATGTCTTACGGGTTACCTAGTTACACAGATAATGCACATAACCATCAAGTCCCCTGAAGAGCAGCTGAAGATGCGCGAAGCCGGGCGGCTCGCGGCAGAAGTCCTCGATATGATCGGCCCCCACGTGGTGCCCGGTGTGACGACGGAGGAGCTGGACCGGGTGTGCTACGAGCACATCGTCAACGTCCAGGGCACCATCCCCGCGAACCTCAATTACCGGGGTTTTCCCAAGACCATCTGCTCCTCGGTCAATCACGTGGTCTGCCACGGAATCCCGAACGACCGCAAACTGAAAACCGGGGACATCATCAATATCGATGTCACCGTGATCAAGGATGGCTTCCACGGCGATACCAGCCGCATGTACTACGTGGGCAAGCCCCCGGTGGCCGCCCAGCGGCTGACCGAGGTGTGTTTCGAGGCCATGTGGCGCGGCATCCGCACCGTCAAGCCCGGCACCCGGCTGGGCGACATCGGTCATGCCATCCAGGAATACGTCGAATCCCTGAATTTCTCGGTGGTCCGTGAATACTGCGGCCACGGCATCGGACGCATTTACCACGAGGATCCGCAGATCCTGCACTATGGGGAATCCGGCACGGGCCTGGAGCTGCAGCAGGGGATGACCTTTACAGTGGAACCAATGGTAAATGCCGGCAAACGTCATGTGCGCCTGTTGCCGGACGGCTGGACCGTGGTGACCAAGGACCATTCCCTGTCGGCCCAGTGGGAGCACACCTGCCTGGTCACGGCGACCGGCGTGGATGTCCTGACCCTGGGCGCGGCGGACCGCAATTGAGTGAGCCGCTTGAAGAACTGCTGCCCGAAGCCGTAAGCGCGCCTGCCTGGGCCCTGCTCGCGCGCCTTCCTACCCAACTGGCCGCCCACGCCGGTTCGCGAGAGGAATACCGCAAGCAGTTGGGCGAAGCCCACGAGGAGCTGAAGGCGCGGTTCCTGGCCGAAGAGCCGGTGGAGACCCTGGTCCATGCCCGGGCGGCGCTCATCGATACGGTGCTGCGCCAGGCCTGGTCTGAACACCTGGGCAGCGCGAACCGGCACTGGGCGCTGGTCGCCGTGGGCGGGTACGGCCGCGGCGAACTGCACCCCTGCTCCGACATCGACATCCTGCTGCTGGTGTCCCAGCCCCCGGATGATGCCGAACGCTCCCAGGTCGAACGGCTCATCGCTTTCCTGTGGGACATCGGACTGGAAGTCGGCCACAGCGTGCGCACGGTTGCCGAATGCGTGCAGGAAAGCACCGCCGATGTCAGCGTCATGACGACGTTGCTCGAAGCGCGACTGCTGCATGGCGATGAGGCCTTGCTGGCGGCCATGAATGTCGCGCTGAGCCCACCGGGCATCTGGCCGGAAAGGGAATTCTTTGAAGCCAAGCTCAAAGAACAGGCCGCCCGGCATCTGAAGGCCAATGACACGGCCTACAACCTCGAGCCCAACGTCAAGACCGGGCCGGGCGGCTTGCGTGACCTGCAGACCATCGGTTGGGTGGCCAAGCGTCATTTTGGCGCCGAGTCCCTCGACGGCCTGGCGCGCCGCGGCTTCGTGACCGCGAGCGAGCTGCGCCGGCTCAAGCAGGCGCAGTCGTTCCTGTGGAAGGTGCGCTTCGGGCTGCACATCGTGACCGGCCGTCGCGAGGACCGCCTGCTGTTTGATCACCAGCTGAAGCTGGCGCAGACCTTCGGTTATGAGGATGCCTCGTACACCCTCGCGGTCGAACAGTTCATGCAGCGCTACTACCGCACCGTGATGGATGCGAGCCTGCTCAATGAACTGCTGCTGCAGCTGTTCCGCGAGGCCATCCTCAGCAACGAGGAGGACATTCGCCCGCTGAATGCGCGCTTCCAGGTGCGCAACGGTTCGCTCGAGGCGCGCCGCGAGGATGTCTTCGCGCGCACCCCTTCGGCGCTGCTCGAGCTGTTCGTGCTGCTGCAGCAGAATCCCGACATCAAGGGCGTACGCGCCTCGACGATGCGCGCGGTGCAGCGCAGCCTGTGGCTGATCGATGAGGAATTCCGGCAGAACCCGCGCCATCACCGGCTGTTCATGGACATCCTGCGCGCCCCCGTGGGCGTGACCCACGAGCTGCGCCGCATGAACAACTACGAGGTGCTCGGGCGCTACATTCCGGCCTTCGGCCGCATCGTCGGGCGCATGCAGTACGATCTGTTCCACGCCTATACCGTGGATGCGCACACATTGTTCGTGCTCAGCAATCTGCGGCGCTGGGCGATTCCCCGCTACGACCATGAGTTGCCGGCACTCTCGCGCCTGATGCAGCAGCTGCCGAAACCCGAAATAGCGTATCTCGCGGCGCTGTTTCATGACATCGCCAAGGGCCGCGGCGGCGATCACTCCGAACTGGGCTCAGTGGATGCGGAGGCCTTCTGCCTGGAACAGGGGCTGTCGCGCTATGACGCGCGCCTGGTCGCGTGGCTGGTGCGCAATCACCTGGAGTTGTCGGTCACGGCACAGAAGCAGGACATCACCGATCCGCAGGTGATCAGCGCCTTCGCGCGCAAGGTGGGTGATGAGACCCATCTGGATCATCTGTATGTGCTGACCTGCGCCGACGTGCGCGGCACCAATCCGAAGTTGTGGAATTCCTGGAAGGCATCGCTTTTTCATGAGTTCTACGAACGCGTCAAGCGCGCGTTGCGCCGCGGGCTCGAAAGTCCGATCGACCAGGAAGAACTCATCCGCGAGACCCAGTCGGCGGCCCGGCAGCTGCTGGTCGGATACGGCATTGCCGTGGAGGACATCGAGCGGCTCTGGGCGCGCTTCTCGCAGCAGTATTTCCTGCAGTACACCCCCGAGGAAGTCGCCTGGCACACCCGGCTGCTCATCGAGCGTCAGCCCGGCCCGGGGGAGACGCTCGTGGCGATCGAGCCGCAAAGCGTGCGCGGTACCACCGCGGTGCTCGCCTTCGCGCCGGAGGGCATCCAGGGCTTTGCGCGCACCACGGCAGTGCTCGATCAGCTCGGACTGAATATCGTCGATGCACGCATTTCGCGCACGGACGACGGTTTCACACTGGGCCTGTACCACATCCTCGAAGACGACGGCGCGCCGATCACTGACCAGGATCGCCAGAGCGAGATTGAGTTTGCGGTATTGCGCGCCCTGCAACGCGCCGATGCCAGCATGCCGGTGGTTTCACGCCGTGCGCCGCGCCAGGCGCGCATGTTCAACACGCCCACGCAGGTTACGATCAGCGTCGATGACCGCAATCGGCGCTCGGTGCTGGAACTGATCGCAGGCGACCGCCCGGGTCTGCTGTGTGATGTCGGCACCGTACTGATGCAGCAGCACATCGAACTGCGCAAGGCGAAGATCATGACGGTCGGTGAACGCGCCGAGGACGTGTTCTACGTGACCGATCTGCAACACCTGCCCTTGAGTGAAGAGGCGGCGCAGCGGCTCAAGGAGCACCTGCTGCAGGCCCTGGATCAGCGGCCCGCAAAATGAATCCACGGCTTGGGTCGCTGCACACCTACCCCTTCGAGAAGCTGAGCAGGTTGCTGGCCGGAGTGAGCGCGCCTGCACAGCTGCCGCCGATTGCGCTTTCCATCGGTGAGCCCCAGCACGAGCCCCCGCAGTTCGTGCTCGAGGCCCTGCGCCAGGGAGCGGGCCGTCTGGGTGCTTATCCGGCGACGGCCGGGACGCTGGAACTGCGCAGCAGCGCCGCGCGCTGGCTGGAACGGCGCTTCAGCCTGCGCCCCGGGAGCGTGGATCCGGGCACCATGGTGCTCCCCGTAAACGGTACGCGCGAGGCGCTGTTTGCGCTGGTGCAGGCGGCCGTGGATACCAGCCAAGCCCCGCTGGTGATCACGCCCAACCCGTTCTATCAGATCTACGAGGGCGCCGCGCTGCTGGCGGGCGCCACGCCCTACTACCTCAATGCCACCGCGGCATCGAACTTCGTGCCCGATCTGGATTCGATACCGCGGGCGGTGCTCGATCGCACCCAGTTGCTGTTCCTGTGCAGCCCCGGCAATCCCACCGGCGCAGTGCTGCACGAGAATTTCCTGGCCCGCGCCCTGGACCTGGCCGAGCGCCATGATTTCATCATCGCATCCGATGAATGCTATGCAGAGATCTACCCGGACGAGGCCGCCCCGCCGCCGAGCCTGCTCGAGGTGGCGCAGGAGACCGGTCGCGACCGCTTCCAGCGCTGCATCGTGTTCCACAGCCTCTCCAAGCGCTCCAGCGTTCCCGGCCTGCGCTCCGGGTTCGTGGCGGGCGATCCGGAACTGATGCGCAAGTTCCTGCTGTATCGCACCTATCAGGGCGGCGCGATGTCGCCGATGGTGCAGATGGCGAGCGCGGCGGCCTGGGATGATGACGCGCACGTGCGGGTCAATCGCCAGCTGTATCGGGAAAAGTTTGATCGCGTGCTGCCGATTCTCTCCCCGGTGCTGGACGTGCAGCGGCCCGATGGGGCCTTCTACCTCTGGGTGGACATCGAGGGCGATGACGAACACTTCACGCGCGACCTGTTTACCGTCCAGAACGTTACAGTACTACCGGGCAGCTACCTCGGGCGCGCCACCGAGCAGGGCAATCCAGGCGCCGGCCGCGTGCGCCTGTCACTGACTGCCACGGTGGCCGACTGCGTGACTGCCGCGACGCGGATCCGGGACTTCATAAAGGTGCGCTAAAGGCGACTATGAGCGACTCACAGAAACTTCAGGCCCTGGTCGAAGCCGCTTTCGAGAAGCGCGCCGAGATCACTCCAAAATCCGTCTCGGGCGAGCTGCTCGAGGCAATCGAGACCACCGTTGACCTGCTTGACCGCGGCACGCTGCGCGTGGCGGAAAAACAGGCGGGCAACTGGATCGTCCACCAGTGGCTGAAGAAGGCCGTGCTGCTGTACTTTCGCACCCATGACAACGAAATCATGGATGCCGGCTATGCCAGGTTCTACGACAAGGTGCCGCTCAAATACACCGGCTACTCGAGCGCGCAATTCCGCGATGACGGCACCCGCGTGGTGCCCCACGCCATAGTACGCAAGGGCGCCTACGTGGGACCCAATGCCGTGCTGATGCCCAGCTACGTCAATATCGGGGCACACGTGGACGCCGGCGCCATGGTGGACACGTGGGTGACCGTGGGGTCCTGCGCGCAGATCGGCAAGAACGTACATCTGTCGGGCGGTGTGGGTATTGGCGGCGTGCTCGAGCCGCTGCAGGCCAATCCCACCATCATCGAAGATGACTGTTTCATCGGCGCCCGCTCGGAGATCGTCGAAGGCGTGATCGTGGAAGCCGGCTCGGTGATTTCCATGGGCGTCTTCATTGGCCAAAGCACCAAGATCTACGATCGCGCCACGGGCGAGGTCCTGCAGGGACGTGTGCCGGCCGGATCGGTGGTCGTTTCGGGCAGCCTGCCGGCAGCCGACGGCCGCTACTCGCTGTACTGCGCCGTGATCGTCAAGAAGGTCGACGCCCAGACCCGGGCGAAGACCTCGATCAATGAGCTGTTGCGCGCCAGCTAAGGCAAGTCAAGCCACGCAGTGACCAGCCCGTTTATGGCGGCGCCGCCGGCGATCAGCCACACCAGCAGGACTGCGCCGAGCAGCAGCGGTTTCGGACCGGCGGCCCGCAGCGCGGAGATCTGCGTGCCGAGGCCCAATGCCGCCATGGCCATTGCCAGCAGCAGCGTGTCGATTTTTGTCGCCAGCTCCAAGGTAGGTGCGGGTATCAACGCCAGGGAGTTGAAGAGCACGACGCCGACGAATGCCACCGCGAACCAGGGAATGCTGACCGCCGGCGCGCGTCGCCCTGCGGCTTGCTGGCCGGTGCCGCGAGCGAGCCACGCGGACAGAGCGATGAGAAACGGGGCGAGCATCATTACGCGGACCAGCTTCGTGATGACCGCCGTGTTGGCCACGCTTTCACTGACCGAACGGCCGGCCGCGAAAACCTGCGCGACCTCATGAATCGTGGATCCGGTGTAGATTCCGAATGAGCGGGCACTCGCGGCGAAACTGCCGTGGGTCATGAGGGCATACAGGGCGGGATACGCGAACATCGACACGGTACCGAACAGGACCACCGTGGAGATCGCGATCGCAACGTTGCCCGCCTTGGCGCGAACGATGGGCTCGGTCGCCATGATGGCCGCGGCGCCACAAATGGCGCTGCCGGCTCCGATCAGCATGGAGGTCTCGGCGTCCAGCCCTAGCACTCGAGTTCCGAGCCACACGGCAATGAGAAAGGTGCTGGTCAATACCAGGGCATCGATCAGAACACCTGCTGCTCCCACCTGACTCACGTCGTGAAGAGTCAGTCGCAGCCCATACAGGATCACCCCGGCACGCAGCAGTGTCTGCTTCGAGAAGCTGACCCCGGCGCCAGTCGTGGCGGCGACCCGGGCATAAAGGGTGTTACCTACCACCAGTCCGAGGGCGATCGCCACGGTGAGGGCGCTCATGCCGTGGGACTGCAGCCAGCCGATACTTCCCAATTGCATGGCCGCCGCTGCCAGCAAGGCACTCAAGCCGATTCCGGGAAGCAGCCGCGACAGCGGTATGGCGACCTGGGTCATGGGGTGTCTCCGTGAATCACGGGGCCACCTTAGGCCGGAAAGAATAAGCGATCCAACGCATTTATCCGCTATTATCAAGCGATGAAATCGCTTGATCCCGGCATCGCGGAGGATGGCAGGCCATGCGCGTGACCCTGCGCCAATGGCAGATTTTTCGCACGGTCGCCGAGTCCGGTACCACGGCAGCCGCGGCGAGCGCACTTGCCCTGTCGCAGTCCGCGACCAGCGCGGCAATCAACGAACTGGAAAGACTGCTGCAGCTGCAGGTGTTCGACCGCGTCGGCAAGCGCCTGCAGCTGAACGACAACGGCCGCGCCCTGCGCCCCTTCGCGCTGGCGTTACTCGACGGGGCGCAGTCCATCGAGCAGTGGGCCCTTGATCGCGACTCTCAGGTCGGATCACTGCGGATCGGCGCCAGCACGACCATCGGCAATTACCTGCTGCCGAGGCTTATCGCAGAATTTCGCCAACGACTTTCGGCCCGCGCCCGCAGCGCCTGGCAGCCGCGCATCACCATTGCCAATACCGAAACGATTGCGGCGCAAGTGGCTGCCTTCGAACTGGACCTGGGTCTGATCGAGGGCCCCAGTCACGAACCGAACCTCACCGTTCAGCCTTGGCATGAGGATGAGCTCGTGGTCGTGGCCGCGGCCAATGACCCGATCGTGCCGCGTGCGCGCAATCGCAAAGTCTCGCTTCAGGCGCTTCGCGAGGCTACCTGGCTGCTGCGCGAAGCGGGCTCCGGGACGCGCGAAATCATCGACCAATTGCTGATTCCCCACCTGCAGCGGCTGCAGACCGGCATCGAATTCGGCAATTCCGAAGCCATCAAGCGGGCGGCGGCGAGCGGCTTGGGAATCACCTGTCTATCGCGCTGCGTGGTCGAGGAGCTGTTGCAGACCGGGTCGCTGGTCGCACTCGCGACCCAGCTGCCTGTGCTCAGGCGCCAGTTTTATGTGCTGACGCATGAGCAGAAGCATCACACGCGGGGCATGGACCTGCTGATGGGGTACCTGGGAGCGTACCGGCTTCAGAATTTGTAGCGCACACCGATGGTGGGGTTGATGTTGGTCGAATAGAAGTAGCCGCTGGCCACACCGTCATGCACGGCGCTGTACATGGCACCCAGGTAGGCGTCGAAGTGCACGTTGAACCGATAGTCCGCGTCGAAGGAAAAGGCCTCAGTGTTTCCGCTGCAGACACTGTGTGCGGAGGTGGTGCACCCCGCCAGCGTCTTGGTACCGTAGGCGTTCTGATAGACGCTGTAATACGCCGCGGTCAGGTCGAGGTGAGGAATCACGGTGTACCGGACGCCGGTCCAATAGACATTCACCTTCTTCGGGTCCAGGTAGGCATTGGTGGTGACAAACGCCAGAACGTACCCGCCGATATCACTGAAGCCGACGTTCAGCGGTGTCCTGGGATCGGTCCACTTGATGTGCTCGTAGCCGGCAAAGAATTTAAACGGATCCAGCTTGTAGGAACCCATGAGGGCATAAGCCGTATTGTCCGAGATGGTGGCCGCCACCGAGTTGGATACGGAATAACCCAGTCCCGGAAGTGCGCCCACCTGCGCTGCGGTCAACGCCGAGGCCGTGATGGCGCTGTTGAACTTGGAATAGAACGCATCGAGGGATGCGCCAGCGAAGTTGCCGCCGATGTCTGCCTGGTAGGCGGTGTTGCCCGACCCGCTGGATTCATTGAATTTGTACAGCGCACCAAAGTGCACCACATCATGGAAGTTGATGAGGTACTTCGCCGCGTCATCGATTCGGTTGTCTTCGTTGCTGCCACCACCGGCATACTGGTTGGTCCCGCCGAGCAGGCCGAATGCCGTCGCGAGGTAGTTCGGATCGTACTGAATCATGCCTTCCGACAGCAGGGTCACCTGGCGACCGAAGGTGAGAGCGCCGAAGCGATCCGATTTAATCCCGACGAAGGCGGTCTGAAAGGCCTGGCCGGCTGAACTGCCATCGACACCAATGTTCTGCTGGTTCGCGGCTTTACCGTTGTTCTCGACGATCGACTTCATGGAATTTGCGAGTTCGCCGGACTGCGGGTTGAAGAAACTCTCCGCTTGGAAAACCCCCGACCACTCGCCGACCAAGGGTACGGTGCCTTGCAGGCCGACCCGCGACTGGCCCATGTTGCTGGGGGTCACACCGACCGGCGACTCATAATCGTTGGAGCGTACGATGTTGCCGCTGGCCGCCGGACGGTACGGGGTAAAGGGCGCGCTGTGGGTATCGTATTGGATACCGGCATCGACTACGCCGTATAGCGTGATGCCGTGCCAGGTCAGGGTGTCATCTTCGGGGACGCCCGGTCCGGTCTTCTGCTGCGCGAACGCGGGGACCGCGGTCATGGCACTGATCAACAAAAGCGCACGCCACCGGCTACTTGTAAGGCTCACTCGATACTCCCTCATTTCTTCTGGAAAACAGCGTCTTGAGCATTCGGCACCGCGGTCGGATCCGGTGCTGATGCCATTTCTTGCAGACGGCGGCCAGTCTAGGGCGCAGCGGTTATAACGTCAGTCGTGCACCGGTTACAGAGCGGTAGCATCGGGCCGCATCTGGCGACCCGGCCTGTTGCAGTCCGTTACAAAAATCCCTCCGGTCGGCCGATCTTCGCTGGAATACTTGGCCTGCATGGAACAGTCGCCGCACATCCTGTTTGTTGAGGACGATCCCGACATCCGCGGTCTGGTGGCCGACTTCCTGGAGCACAACGGCTATCGGGTGAGCGTCGCCAAGGACGGTCGCGACATGGACCGGGCACTGGATGTGAGCCGGATCGATCTGCTGATCCTCGACATCATGCTGCCGAAGGAAGACGGTCTGTCGCTGTGTCGCCGCGTTCGCGCCAGCAGCAATATCCCGATCATCATGCTGACGGCGCGCGCCAGCGAGGTCGATCGCGTCGTCGGACTCGAAATCGGCGCCGATGACTATCTGACCAAACCGTTCAGCACCCACGAGTTGCTGGCCCGCATTCGCGCGCTGCTGCGCCGCGCCCAATCGGTCGCGCGCCCACCGCTGGCGCGACAACGCTCGATACTGCAGTTCGCCGGGTGGCGACTGGACGTGGGCACCCGACGCCTGACTTCGGCGGACGGGGCTCAAGTCCCGCTGACCGGCGGAGAGTTTGAATTGCTGGCTGCGTTCTGCGACCGCCCCAACCGGGTGCTCACGCGCGACCAGCTGCTGGATCTCACCCGCGGCCGCAGCCCCGCCGCATTTGATCGCAGCATTGATATCCAGGTCAGCCGCCTGCGACGTAAGATAGAAGCCGATCCGAAGGATCCGTTGCTCATCCAGACGGTGCGTTCCGGAGGCTATATCTTCACTGCCGAGGTCACCGCCGCGTGAAACGACTGCTGCGCTGGCTGGTGCCGGCCGGCTTTCGCGGGCAGGTGGCCGCGATCCTGATCGTGGGAGTCGTGCTCTCGCAGGTGCTCGCGGGAGTGCTCTACGTCGTAGCCCTGCCGCAGTGGCAGCGCGTGCTGCGGCCGGACCTGGCCATCAGCAAGGTGGGGATGGTCGTGCGCCTGCTCGAGTCGGTGCCGCGCGCCGATCGCGAGTCATTCGCCCGGCTGTGGGATGAGCCGCAATTCCAGGTGCGCTATCAGCCCGCCGTTGCGGCATTGCCACGCCCGCAGGCAGAACCGGACCTGGCGCTGCGCGCCCAACTCATCGCCAAACTGCAGGCGAATCCGGCAACGGTGCAGGCCACGGCAGGCAACGAGACCCTGGGCGCGAATGCGAAACTCATCACCGTGCTGCTGGCGGGGGGCGGCGCCGTGCAGATCGCGACCCCGGTGGGTCTGGAGGTGCGCGTCGGACTGCTGGAGGAGCTGGCCACCGGCGCATTCCTGGTCTTTGCGACCGCGGGGCTGTGGTTCTGGGTGACCTGGACGGTCAACCAGCCCCTGGACCGTTTCGCCCGTGCCGCCGAGCGCGTCGGCGTCGATGTCCACTCCCCGCCCCTGGCGGTGCACGGTCCGCTGCAATTGCAACGCGCAATTCGCGCCTTCAACGAGATGCAGGTGCGGCTGCAGCGATTGCTGACCGATCGAACCTTGATGCTCGGCGCGATCAGCCACGATTTGGGTACGCCGCTGACGCGCCTGCGACTGCGCGTTGAGACCGACCGGGCCGACGACAAGGAGAAGATGCTGGCGGATATCGAGGCCATGCAGATCATGCTCACTTCGGCACTGTCGTTCGTCCGCGGCGTGGATGATGCCGAGCCGCGCGAAGTCGTGGATCTGGACTCGCTGTTGCAGACGGTGTGCGACCTGGTCTCCGACCTGGGCGGGGATGTCACCTACGGACCGCCGAAGCGCAGCAACTACTTCTGCAAACCGCAGGCAATGCTGCGGGCGCTGACCAATCTGGTCACCAATGCCGCCAAGTATGGGGAGCACGCCACGGTGACCCTGCAGCCCATCGCCGCTACCGGCTTCATCATCGAGATCCAGGATGACGGGCCGGGCATTCCCGAGGGCGAGAAGGCCAAGGTCTTTGAGCCTTTCTATCGCACCGATCAGGCGCGCGAGTCGGATCGCCAGGGGATGGGGCTGGGCCTGTCCATTGCCCGATCCATCATCCTGGCGCACGGCGGCACGATCGAGCTGCGTGACCGGGAGCCGAACGGCCTGACGGTGCACCTGTTCCTTCCCGCAACCTTACAGCCGGCCCCGGTCCGGTAATTTTCTGTAACCGAGTGTTTCAGCCGCGGCGGCGGGACACGCTACGCTGCAATTTCCGCCCTCGCCCTGATGCGACCCGCGGCATCATGCCCACTGAACTTCCACCAGGCTGCCGCTGATGTCCTTTGTCCGTTACGTCCTGGGTAAACCCTACACCGTTGCCGCCATCCTCATTCTCGTGAGCCTGCTGGCCATTGGCGAGGGTTTGCGCATGCCGGTGGATATCTTCCCGAGCATCGACATTCCCGTGGTCAGCGTCGTGTGGACGTACGCCGGCATGAGCGCGCCGGACATCCAGAACCGCATCCTGACCCTGCATGAGCGTCAGCTCGCCTCGCTGGTGGATGACATTTCGCGCATCGAGGCCACCAGCTACCAGGGCGTGGGGGTGGAGAAAATCTACCTGCATGAGGGCGCGGATGTGACCCGCGCAATTTCGCAGCTGGCCAGCAGCGCCGCATACGTACTCAAGTACATGCCGCCGAACATCACCCCGCCGCTGGTGATCCGTTACGGGGCCACCGATGTCCCCATCATCCAGCTGAGCCTGTCGAGCAACACCCTGCCGGATACCAAACTGAATGACCTGGGTCAGAACATCATCCGGCCCGCGCTCGCGGTGGTGCACGGCGCGGAAGTGCCCTACCCGTACGGCGGCAAGCCGCGGGTCATCATGGCGGACCTGGATCCGAAGGCGCTGGCGGCACGCGGCCTGAACGCGAACGACGTCAGCGCCGCGCTCCAGGCGCAGAACGTGATCCTGCCGGCCGGTGATGTGAAGATCGGCACGCACGATTACACCTTGACGATGAACAACAGTCCGGACGTGCTGGATGCGATCAACAACTTTCCGGTCAAGCAAATCGGCG
>DATHOA010000225.1:0-3865 GCA_035485475.1 Steroidobacteraceae bacterium
CGCTTGGGGCGCCGCTGTTCCAGGAACAGGCGATGCAGGTGACAATGGTCTGCGCCGGCTTCACCGCCACCGAAGCCGACGCGCTGGGGCGGAGCATGGCGACGTTCAAGCACACCGGCGGCGTCAGCCATTTCAAGGACAAACTCATCCGCGGCATGGTCGAGCGCGGCTACACCGAAACCTTCGCGGAGAAGACTTTCAGTCAGATCGAGGGGTTTGGCTCCTATAGCTTCCCCGAGAGCCACGCCGCCAGCTTTGCCCGGATCGCCTACGCCTCGTGCTGGGTGAAGTACCACCATCCCGATATTTTCTGTGTGGCGCTGCTCATTGCCCAGCCGATGGTTTTTTACGCGCCGGCGCACATCGTGCGGGACGCGCGTGAGCACGGCGTGGAAATTCGGCTGGCGTCAACGATGGATCCACAGCGTCATTCCGGGCTCGAATACATCGGCATTGGCAGCCAGAACGAACTCGAAACGCAGAAGGAGTGGTGAGGAGGGGCGATGGACCTCAAGACTCCCCTCGTTTATCAGACCGGCCCGAAAACGTCTGCGAAGAGCGGCTGGTCTTGCAGCATTTGAGAAAAGCGCTGCATCAGCGGACGCAGCCTGATTTCCGGCATCGTCGGGATCAGATCGTAAAGCATACAGCCCTGACGGAACAACGAGTGGACGCGGCGCTTGGCGGTGTTGGTCTTGAGCATCCGGTCGTAGCCCAGCGCCTCGCCGGCGGCGCCGAGCAACGTGAGCAGCACCACCGCAAAAGCGTTGATCAGCCATAGCCGATCACGCCGCTCCGGCGATTTGACATGGATTGCGCCCAGCCCCATGCCGAAGCGCAGATCCTTGGTATCGCGCAGCCCGCACTCGATACCCCAGCGGCGGGCATAGTATCCAATGAGATGCTTGGCTGTGGCTGTGGTGCTGCTGGCGGCGAGGCACCAGGCCTGCTTCATGTCGGGGTCCTGAACGCAGACGACGGTTCCCACCGGATAGCGATCGGCGGTGACCGCGGCGCCGCGCAGCACGCAGGCGCGTCCGCCGGATCGCACCCAGGCGGCAGCGGTGCGGGTTTCGCCCGTCGTGGCGGTGACGGCGATGTTGCCGCGGAAGCGAATGACGTAGTCGAAGCACAGTTCCTCGGTCAGCACCCGGTACAGCTTCTGGTCGCCGAAGCCGCGGTCGGCGACAACGCACACCTTGACGTCGCCCGGCAGCAGTTCTGCCAGCCGCACCAGCACGCGATGCTCGTAGAGGCTGCGGTTGTCCTTCAGCGTGCGCTTGTCGACTGTCAGCCATACCAGGGGCGTGGCTCGGCCATGGTCGGTGATCAGCGACAACATGATGGTGGCCTGGCGATCGGAGTCGAAGTCGGTCCAGTCCAACGCCACCACTATGGAACTGCGCGCGCCAACGACGAAGGGAACCCAGCGGACGAGGATATCGTCGACCTTGATCTCCGGGTTGGAGAGCAGGCGGTCCACCTGTTTGGTGGCATGCTTGGGGTTCAGGCCGCGTGCGGCGGCGAGGCCCTGACCAATGGTGCAGACCGCGAGCGAGGCGCTACGCAGCACGCCGAGGGTCGCGTCGCAGAGCGAGGCGACGCGCTTGGCGTGCAGATCCTGCCCCAGCACGCCGCCAAGGACCTGCCTGACCTGATTGCTGGAGAACCGCTGCTTCCGGATGACCATCGTGTCCCTCGACCGGCTGTTGCGCGGCGGGAGATTTGTTGGATCGCACGGCGGTTAAAGTCGTCTTGGTGAATTCGCAAGGATATGCCGCCTTCGGCGCTCATACGATTCCTTTCGGAATCGCCCCCATAGCCAACGGATTCGTTTGTGTCCCGAGGGAAATGAGGGGATGAGTGAGGGCTCCGGTGCAAATAAACTAAGGGCGGCGCCGGGCAATGCCGGCGGCCGACGACGTGTGTTTTATTACGCTGCCAGCACCGCATTCCAGATGGCAGGCGCAGCTCTACCGTTGAGACGCAGCCTGCGAACGTTGAACTGTCCCTTCCAGATACGGCGCAGCAGTTCAATACATGCACTTGTGACTGCTGCGGTCTTGAATCGCTTAAACCCGAGCATCGGACCGATGGGTGACTTCACGCCGCGGTGATCCTACTCGATGAGGTTGTTCAGATACTTCGATGAACGCAGCTTCGTATCGGTCGGCATTTGATCTTCCGCTTTCATCTTGCGCACGGCGCGGTGCGATGCCGCATAACCGTCCAATGTGACGGCCCGCGGGGTCGATCCCTGATCTTTGATTGCCTTGCGAAAGAACGCTTGGGCCGCACCAACATCGCGCGGAGGCCTGAGAGGCTGACCCGGAATGTCTCCGCAACGAAATGTCGAGTCTCTTCAGCCCCTGACCGGATTTGTGCCCGCCTTTCTCTTCACACGACGACGACGACGATCAAACATCGGGAGTTGCGTGATTCCAGCGGGTACGATTCTCTCAGGTTTGCGAAGACACCGAGGAGTCAGATCATGGCCTGGACTGCAATCACGCGCCCCAAGTATCGGCGCGAAGGGCTACGCTATGCAAGCGACACCACCGACGAAGAGTGGGCGTTGATCGAACCGCATCTACCCCGGCCAGCCAGCCGTGGGCGGACGCGGGAGACCGACCTGCGAGATGCCGTCAATGCGATCTACTACATCGCCCAATCAGGCTGTCAGTGGCGGATGCTGCCAAAGGATTTCCCGCCATACTCGACGGTGCAGCGGTATTTTTACGACTGGCGCAACCGTGGGATATGGCAGGCCATCAACCATGTGCTGCTGATGGAGGTGCGTGAAGCCGCCGGCCGTGAAGCCAGTCCCACCGCCGGCGTGATCGACAGCCAATCGGTCAAGACGACCGAATCTGGCGGACCGCGGGGATATGACGCCGGCAAGAAGATCAACGGCCGCAAGCGGCATATCCTCACCGACACAATTGGCCTGCCGGTCGCGATGATTGTGCATCCAGCGGATATTCAGGATCGCGACGGTGCACCCGCCCTGCTGGCGCGTGTACGCAGCTCATTTCCCTGGCTGCGCCACATCTTCGCCGACGGTGGTTACGCCGGTGACAAGCTGCAGGATGCTCTCAAGAATCTCGGCGATTGGACGATCGAGATCGTCAAACGTTCGGACGTTGCCAAGGGCTTTGTTCTGCTGCCCAGGCGTTGGGTGGTCGAGCGTACATTGGCCTGGCTGAACCGTAACCGACGCTTGGCCAAGGATGTGGAAGCGACCATCGAGAGTGCGGTAACCTGGCTCTATATTGCCAGCGTCAAGCTGATGTCGCGCCGTCTGGCTGCCGTCTGAATGCCGTCGTGGGAGCAGATTCACAACGAAATCAAGGTGCTCGCGTTGCTGTGCCGATTCGAGTCAGACTCTTAAGGGCGCCACCACGCTTTGGTGTAGACTGGGCCATGGCAGATGATGGGAGGGCCGCCGAGGCCGCGATGCCGCTCAGGATGTTGCGTCTTGTCGGCAGCGGGAACACCATTGCAGCTCTCCGGCAAAGAATCGTGTCATATTGTGCGATGCACATAGCTTGGGATTCTGCCGCCAGGTCGTCAACATGGTAACGACACTGATCAGGTTGTGAGAACCCGCTGACACGGCTGAAGCCGGCTTGCAACGCTATCAAACCCGGCGTCTGGTTAGAGGGCGAAGCTGGGTGGAGAGATAAGGCGGGCGATCCGCACGCCCATCGTCACGGCGCATCGCGCCACATCTTCGGCCGCGTGCGCACCGGATCAAGCAGCGACCAGTCGCCCTGCTCCAACGTGTGCCCTTTGGGGAACGGCGGCCGCGGATCCAACCCGAGCGAACGCACCACGCGGTCGTCGCGATAGTAGCATTGCAGGA
>DATHOA010000226.1:0-10651 GCA_035485475.1 Steroidobacteraceae bacterium
AGCTTGGCGGCGACAATGGCGCTGATCTCCCGATCGAACGCTCCCTTGTCTCCCAGCAACTCGTCCAAGCTACGAGCACCCACCGCCTCGCGCAGTGCGAACTGCAGCTCCTTGTAGACGTACTCCACGAAGTTGACGAGCCGCGTACGAGCCTGAACCGCGTCCAGCACCTGCCACAGCGCCGTCAGGTTGACGCGCAAACTCACCTTGTCCCGCGTCAGGATCTCCTGACCCGCCACCTCCATGGTTTGCAGGCGCAGATCCACCAACTCCACCTTGACGTTGCGCTGGAACCTCCAGAACGCCGTCAGGCCGGGCTTCAGCACCTCGCGCAGCTCACCATCCGCGATCAACAGACCCACGGACGTGTCCGGCACCTCGACCGAGCCGATCGCGGCCGCGTTCGTGGCCGAACCGGCACGCATCAGGATTCGAGCGGTGTCGGCGTCAAGCGCGAACTCGCGCGAGATGTCCTTCACATCGACCCGAACGGTGATGGGTCCGCGCCAATACAGCTGACGCTTTCCGGGCGGCAGCACCGACTGCAAGCGATCGTTCTTGTAGACCAGTCCAACCTCGCGGTCGCCCAGTTCCACAATCATCAGGTGTCGCTCGATCAGCGCGCGCGCCTCCGTGATCAGCACATCGACCCGCGGATGTTCGAACTCCGCCACGGTGACGTCGTACAACTTGATCTCAGTCCGCTTCAGCGGATCGAACATCCAGTGCACGCCCGGCTCCATGACCGCCTCGAAACTGCGGTTACGAAACAGCAGTCCACGCTCGTGCTGCGCAATCGTGATTCGCTTCATTCCCATCATCGCGTCCATCTCTGCTCTCCTTCCCCGGCCGCCGTACCCCATGTACGGCGGCCTTCCAACAGGTCGAGGTTCACCTCCGCGTGCCGCGCGGGCCTGTGGGGGCCGCGGTATCCGCCGAGCCGATTCACCGCGCGACCCACCGCTCAAGGCGTTGCACGCGTCGTGTGGGATCGATGCCGGTATGCACATCGTTCCTACACCGAAGCTCACCTCGATGCGAGGCACGAGCCTCGCCTCAACACCATCAAGTCCCAGTTTTGCAGACTGGTTCAAGTGCGGGAGTCGAACCCACGACAGGCGGTTTATCAAGCCGCTGCTCTACCCACTGAGCTAACTTGAGGTGGCATGAAACAGAGCGCCGTGCGGTACTCGCCTGCGCAACCCGAAGCGGGGCACAAGCGGGCCAGGTGGGCTTGTGAACCCACTGTCGCTGCACGATCGATGTTTCGACCTCGTCACCGGACCGGGGCAATCCCCGCTCCCAAATCCTCTCTCACGTTTACGGCCTCGACTTCCCGTCGCCCAAAACGACGAGACCCCGGTCGGCAGTGCCTTCCGGGGTCTCATGGAGAGATTGTTCCGGGGACTGCCATCTGGTCAGCCCCGCAACGGATGCGAACTTAGGCTAACGCAGCAAAATTTCCCACGCGCGCGGGGGTGCACCGCAGGAATTCACGAAATTCCCCGCGCAGACCTTCAGCACCGAGTGCTGTCGCACGTCAAAGATTGTTGATTGATGGTTCATAGGGGCGCGCAATTTACGCCGAAATTTTGAGATGTCAACAAGGTTAACGAAAAGTTGTGCCGGTGATCAGGCCAAGGCCCGTGGCGAATCAGATGGCCTGACCGCCCGACACCTCGATCCGCTGGGCGTTGATCCAGTGATTGTCGTCGCTCAATAGTGAGGCAATCATCCTGCCAATATCATCAGGCTTACCCGGCCGCCCCAACGCGACGATCGAGGAAATCAACTTATGATATTCGGGGTTGTCACGGACGGCGCCGCCCCCGAAGTCGGTCTCTGTCGCGCCGACCGCGACTGAGTTGGCCGTGATCTGCCGGCGACCCAGCTCCTTGGCCAAATAGCGCGTAAACACTTCCACGCCGCCCTTGGTCATCGCGTAGGCAGCGTTGTTCCCCAGCGTGAAGCGCGTGAGGCCACTGGAAATATTCACGATGCCGCCCCCGTCCTTGAGCAGCGGAATGAGTTTCTGGGTGAGGAAGAACAGGCCCCGGTACTGCGTATTGACGAGTTTGTCGAATTCCTCCTCGGTGGTTTCCAGGATGGGCTTGGCGATGCCAAATCCGGCGTTGTTGACGAGGTAGTCAAAGTCTTCCCGGCCCCAAGTATCCTTCAGGGATTGGCGGAGGCGCTGTTTGAAAGCCTCGAACGTGTCGCTTTTGCTGGTGTCGAGGCGCAAAGCGACACCCTTGGAGCCATTGGCTTCGATTTCCTTGATTGCGGTGTCCGCCTGGTCCTTGTTGGAGAGGTAGGTAATCACCACGCCGACGCCTTTTTCGGCCAGGTGAATGGCTGCGTTACGCCCCAGCCCGCGGCTTGCGCCGGTGATGAGAGCGATCTTGTGATTGTCGGTCATAAAATTCTCCAAGTGTTTTGCGAAGGGATTGGGGAGTCTTAGCTCGCTTCAGGCGAAAGCTCTGGGCTTCAGCAGATCCGCAAGACCCACGCGGTTGAGCATCTCGGAGCGAATGCGGTCGAGCACGGTGAAGCCGACATTCGCGCCATCCTGCGTGGGATCGATGTGCACGCGAAACGGTCGCTGTCCGAACGGCGTGTTCACGACATCGACCATGGCCGCCGCCACCGTGGCAGGGTCTGCATCGGGCGGTACGATGTCAGCGAATGCCTTTTGCACCTGCTCGCCAAAGCCGGCATAGGGACCGGCCTCATATTCGGCAACGACCTTCTGGTCGGCAGGCTTTCCCGAATGCGCGAAATGGTTCGTGCCACGGGTGAAGGCGCCCGGGACGATGATCGATGTCTCGATGCCCCAGCGTGCCAGCTCGCGCGCATACTGCACCGCGATCGCATCCATCGCAGCCTTTGCCGCGAAATACGGGGCGAGATAGGGCGGTGTTCCACCCGCCGAGCTCGAGCTCGACACCCACAGCAGCAGACCCTGCTTCTGGCGCCGGAAATGTGGCAGGACTGCGCGATTCACCCGCTGCGTGCTGAGCACGTTAATGTCGTAGAGCTCGGCAAACTGTTCCGGCGTGAAGGCCTCGGCCGGGCCGAACACCATGTGACCGGCATTGTGTACGAGGACATCAAGCCGGCCGCACTGCGCAATCAGCTGCGCCACCGCTTTGTCGACCGAGTCCTGCGACTGCACATCGAGCTCGATGGTGCGCAGATCGATGCCTTGCTGCTGGGCCAACTGACCGATTGCCTTGACGTGGGGCGCGTTGCGCCCCTTCGTATCGCGCATCGAGGCGTAGACCGTGTGGCCGGCGCGGGCCAGTGCTTCGGCGCCGAGGCGCCCGAAACCGCTCGAGGCACCGGTAACGAGAATGATCTGCTGGCTCATGATTCGCTCTCCATTGCGCTGATCCTGCGGCTATCAAAGCGCTTTCCTTATCATTCGTCCAATGAATTGCTATGATCACTAGCATGCGTGACGTGCATATCAGGAACCTGGATCTGAATCTATTGCAGCCGCTGCGTGCCTTGCTGGAGGAGCGACACATCACGCGGGCCGCGAAACTGTGTTACCTGAGCCAGCCAGCCATGAGCCGGGCGCTGGAGCGGTTGCGGCTGATGTTCGGCGATCCGCTGCTGATTCGCCGTGGCCGACAGTACCAACGCAGCGTGCGGGCAGAGCGCCTGTTGCAGGAAGTGCAATCCCTCATTCCCCGGCTCGAGGCGATGGTCCAGGGCGAACGGTTCGACCCGGCGCGCAGCCGCGAGCGTTTCCGTGTGGCCATGACCGACCATGCTTCACTGATCATCCTGCCGGCGCTCATGAAGCAGATCCGTGCCATCGCGCCGAACGTTCGGGTCGAGGCCTCGGTGTGGAATGACCGCCGCTACGAGGAAGTCGCGGCGGGCCGACTGGACATGGCCCTCAGTGCCGAGGCGGCACCCCCGTTCCTGGAGACGGAAGTGTTGTTCAACGCCGAGTTTGTCTGTCTGGCAGGCTCGGCGCAGCGCCTGCGTTGCCGCCGGCTTACGCTCAAGCAGTATCTGCAACTGCCGCATGTGCTCATCGACACATGGGATGGGCAACAGACAATGGTGGATCGCCCCCTCGCGCAGCTGGGCGTAAAGCGGCCCGTCGTCCTCAGCATGCCCTTCTTCGTGCCGGCGGTTTTTGCGATTGCCCACACCGATCTGGTCCTGACGGTACCGCGGGAACTGGCGGCGATCACGGCGGCAGTCGCTGGGGTACGGATGATCGAAGCACCGCGCGAAATCGAGTCCTTCCCGTATTTCATGACATGGCATTCGCGAGCTGCGAGTGAAGCCGCGCATGTGTGGTTCCGGGAGCTGCTGCGCACCGCCGCACATTCAAAATCGGGCGCGGCGGGTAGGCCCAATCCGACGGCGTGACTGGCGGACTGCCACAATCACCGCCGGGGCCAATCGGTCAAACTAGCCTGTGGCCCGCTTCAGGGAGTGATGTTGTCAGACTATATATCTGCGGGAAATCAGCTGCGGGTGCTGCAGGATGGGACTGAGACGCTACCCGCTATGTTCCAGGCCATTCGCGGCGCGCGTCACTACGTCCATCTCGAGTACTACGTCATCGAAGACGTCCATGTGTGCGGCGAGTCGTTGCTCGAATTGCTGATCGCCAAGTGCCGGAGCGGGGTGCAGATCGCGATTATCTACGATGCCGTGGGATCGTCCCACACGCCAGCGGAGTTCTTTGTCGCACTTCGCGGGCACGGGGTTCACCTGCTGCCCTTCAATCCCGTCAATCCGCTCAAATCGCGCTCGCCATATTCCCTGAATCATCGCGACCATCGCAAGATTCTGATCGCCGACGGCGCGATTGCCTTCATCGGCGGCATCAACATGAGCCGTGCCTACGAGAGCCCTCCGGTGCAGCGCCGCTGGCGTGACACCGACCTGCAGGTCGAAGGCCCGGCGGTCACACACCTGGCACGCCTGTTCCGGGAGCATTGGAAATCCCACGGGGGTACGGCCTTGGAACAGCGCGGATGCCATCTCCCGCTCGCGCAGCGGGGCGTGGAGACGGTCGCGATTATTGGCAGTTGTCCCCAGCTTGGCGGGACACGCTTTTACGATGTGTTCCTGGCGGCGCTGCGCGCCGCAAAGGTGCGGGCATGGATCACCGCCGGGTACTTCTTGCCCACGGTCGCTTTGATGCGCGAGTTGGCGCAAGCGGCTGCTCGACAGGTCGATGTGAAGCTGCTGCTGCCGTCCCACAATGACTCGGTGGCCGCTTTGGCAGTACAACGTTCCCGATACGCGCGATTATTGGCCGACGGTGTCGAAATCCTGGAGCGCAATTCGGTCATTCTACATTCGAAGAGTGCCATCATCGATGAGTCCTGGTCGTGCGTGGGGACGTCCAATATCGATGCGCGCAGTGTGCGCTACAATGATGAAGTCGATGCCATCGTGGTGGGTACCCAGACCGCAAAGAGTCTGGCACAGCTGTTTCTCGATGATGTCGCCAAGGCGCGGCGCATAGAGCCGGCAGCATGGCAGGCACGTCCAGTTGCCGAAAAGCTGCGGGAGATGTTCTGGCGTCCCTGGCAGGGGGTTCTGTAGGCGCGTCGAGGTGCGTGAGCTACGCTACGATTCTTGTCAGCCGCACGATGTGGCTGATCAGCACGTCCGGATCCACCGGCTTGGTCAGATGTTCATCGAAGCCGGCTTCCCGGCTACGGTGTAAATCGTCAGTCCCACCCCAACCGGTTACCGCAATCAGGCGTATGGAGCGTCCCCACGACAGCCCACGCAGGTGTTGTGCCACCTCATGACCGCTCATGTGCGGTAATCCCAGATCCAGCAAAACGACGGCGGGTTGCAGAATCTCCGCCATTTCAATGGCGCTGCGGCCGTCGTAGGCGATATGCGGCTGATAACCTACGCTCTTGAGCAACTGCGACAATGCGTTCGCGGCATCAACATTGTCATCGACGATGAGAATGCGCACTTTGTCGGCGCCGAGGGCGGCGATGTTGGAGGCCACGGAGGTCGAGTCGGTGATGGCCGCGGCTTCCTTTCCTCTGGGCAGGTGCACTCGAAATTCGCTGCCTCGCTCGGCACCCTCGCTGTGTACCTCGATGCTGCCCCCATGCAGTTCGACAATCTGTTTGGCCAGCGCCAAACCGATGCCGAGCCCGGTTTGCGCGCGCGTGCCGGGCTCACCTTGGGCAAAGAGGTCAAACACGCGCGGTAGCAGCTCCGCCGAGATGCCACGACCGGTGTCGCGCACACTGATCACGACCTGAGTGTCACTTTGAGTTGCGGCGACCCAGATCTGGCCGCCGGGATTGGTGTACTTGATGGCGTTGTTGATGATATTTCCGACCACCTGAATGAGCCGGGTCTCGTCCCCCTGGACGGGCAGGAGTTCCTCAGGCAGCTCAAGTTCGAGGCGATGTTCGACGGAAGAGGCCATCGGTCGCGCCGCCTCGACGGTCTGCTGCAGGATGGTGCGCAGATCAAGCGGGTCGCGGCGCACTTCGAACATGCCGCGCGTGATCCGCGATACGTCGAGAAGATCATCGAGCAGGCGTGCCATATGGGCGAGCTGCCGATCGATCATGCGTCCGGCATCGGCGGCCATCTGCGCCGGTACTTCCGGCCGCAACAACCGGGTGGCGTAGCGGATCGGGGCAAGTGGGTTTCTCAGTTCGTGCGCCAGTATTGCCAGGAATCGGTCCTTTTGCTGATTCGCATCGCGCAGCTGCTCCTCAAGTGCACGCCGCTCAGTCAGATCGCTCACGACAGCGACCCAGCCGACAGGGGTGGACCGACCGTTCCATATCGGGGTATACGCCGCACAGATCCAGCGCGTGCTCGACCCGCTGAGCGACTCAGCGCGTTCGTGCTGCACCGACTCCCCCGTCAGCACCCGCTCAATGTATGGCAACACACGTTTGAAGGTATCGGGGCCCACCACCTCCTCGATTCGCCGACCTTGTAACTGTTCGGGAGTGCGGCCGAATTGGCGGGCGTAGGCCGGGTTCACCCAGACGAACTCCAGGTTCTGGTTACACTGGGCCACGCCCACCGACATTCGGTCCGTGACCACTTCGAGCTGCTGTCGAGCCTGGTCACGGGCCCGCTCGGCCGCATAACGTTCCGTCACGTCCAGCGTCAATCCCACCCAGCTGATCACGGTACCGTCCGCCCGCCGCAGCGGCACGCCGCGAGCCCATACACGTCGAGTCGTCCCGTCGGCTCCTACCAGGGGGGACTCCCAATCCCAGGGTTGCCCGGCTGCGATACGTTTTTGCCACTGCGCGCGTTCGAACTCGCTTTCGGGTTTGAGAAGTACGGACCAGAGGCGCTCCTGGGCGTTTTCAAAGCGCGCTCCCAGAAATTGCAGCAGACGGGGGCTGACGAACGTCAGTCGGCCGTCCTTATCCGCGCTCCACATTCCGAAATCGAAGGCTTCGCTGACCGAGCGGTAGCGCTGCTCGCTCATCTCGAGCGCCTCGGCGGCGTGTTTTTCGTCATCAATATCTATCGAGCGGCCCACCCAGCCGACGATGGATGCCGCGGCGTCCCGAATGGGGACACAGCGTGTTTGAAACCATCGCAGCTGACCCTTGCTGTTGCGAAGTCGGAACTCGGCGCGCAACGGAATACCTTGACGCAGCGCGCGGTTGCGCTCTGCGGAGAGGCCGGCGAGATCCTCGGCGCAAATGTGCGCCGTGCTTTCGGCATCGCTGGTGGAGGCTATGCCGGTGTATTCGCGCCAGCGCGGGTTGAAATATTCCTCAGAGCCGTCCGCATTCCAGGTGTAGACGATGTCGGGCATTGCATCGAGGTAGCGCTTGAAGCGGGCGTCGCGCTCGGCGATGGCGAGTTCCGCGGACCTTTGGGCCGCCAGCGCCTGATCGAGTTGCCGTTGCCGGTCAAAGACACGGTAGACCATGGCAATCAGCGCGGTGCAGATGGCTAGGTACGCCGGCAATTCCAGGGTGTGTGGCTGCGATACCCAGGAGGCATGGCGCGGCGCTAAGAACAAAGCGCTGCCGATCCCGTACCCGAGCAGTGCCGTGAGAATGGCCGGATTGACACCCCAAAACCAGCCCACGATGGTCACGGCAGCATAAAAGGTGGCCAGCGGGTAGTGATCGCCCAGCAGCGGATCGAGCGCAAGTCGCAGCAAGGTGGCGCAGGCGAGGCTCGCCAGGGCAAAACCATAAGGAGCCGCTCGCGCCACCCAGCGTCCCTTCGTCATGGGAACTTCCGTGTGCGGCGATCCGCCGGGCCCCAGCGCGGAACCACTAAGCACGCTCACTCGCAAGGCCTATCGCGCACAATGCGTCCCCTCCCATTACCCCAAATGTTTTGAAGCATGTGCGCTCCTTCCGACGGCCGCCCGTCGGACCCCGGCGCAGACCCTTGTAGGCGGCGTCCTAGTTTTATAGCCGTGCTACAGCTTAAGCTGCTCAGCCTTGCTTGACAGGCTCGCCCATGATTTCCAGGCAGAACTCAATGAAGGCCCGCACCTTCGCCGCACGGTGCAGCCGCGAGGGATAGATCGCGTACAGGGGAAAGCGCTCATCGGACCATTCCGGGAACAGCTCAACCAGCCGGCCGCTTTTGAGCAGCTGCTCACAACCGATTTCCAGGATCTGGACGATGCCGGCCCCGGCCTCGCAGGCGCCGATCAACGTTCCCGAATCCGACACCAGCAGTCGCGCCTTGACCCGCAGTGGCAGCACCTCCTTCCTGCGGCGCATCTCCCAGTCATAGGGTCGCGCGTTGGCTGCATCATAGAAGTCGATGCAGTCGTGCTGCTCGATCTCTTTGGGGTGCCGCGGTTTACCCCTGGCTTTGATGTAAGAGGGCGATGCGACCGTCAATACCCGCGTCTCGGTGAGCTTTCGGGCCACGAACGTCCCCTGCGGCGGCTCGCCGAAGCGCAAGGCCAGATCAAACCCATCGGCCACCAGATCGCCGACGGAATCACGCATGATCAGTTCGACGGAAAGTTCCGGGTAACGTGCCAGAAACGCCGCGAGGTGCCGTGACAATACGATCCTGGAAAAGAACGGATCGATATTGACCCGCAGGCGTCCGCGCACCTTGCTTGCGGAACCCGCAGCCTCGATGGCCGCCTCCTCGATGCCCGCCAGGTGCGGCCCCACCTGCTCGTAGAAGCGCCGACCTTCATCCGTCAACGAAAGGGATCGGGTGGTTCGCGCCAGCAGCCGTGTGCCCACACGCTGCTCGAGCCGTGCGAGCGCGCGGCTCACTCCGGAAGGGGATAGTCCGAGCGCTTCGGCAGCTCGGGCGATCGTTCCGGCCTCGATCACCGCAATCAGCACGGTCACCCCGGAAAGCAGCTTGCCTTCGAAGGCCATTTTATTCATGCGCGTTACTCAGGACTGAAGTCACCGAAACGCTATTTAAGCATGAATGAGTCAGTGGGATAGTCCTCCCCACGCCACTGGCGGCGATTCACTGAGGAGGTGCAATCATGTTTACAGTTACCGGTATCACCGGAAAAGTCGGGGCAGCGGTGGCCCGCAGCCTGCTTTCTGCCGATCAGCCTGTGCGGGCGGTGATCAGGTCTCGCAGCAACGCTGCCGCTTCCTCCTGGGCGCAGTTGGGCTGCGAGATCGCGTCCGCCGATCTGTCTGATCCCGCGGCGCTCGCGGCAGCCTTCGAAGGCAGCGAAGGGGTCTTCGTGCTGCTGCCGCCGATCTTCGACCCGTCTCCTGGTTTGCCCGAGGCCACGGGCTTCATCAACACGCTGGCCACGGCGCTGGTACGCGCCAATTGTCCGAAAGTCGTGGCGTTGTCGAGCATCGGTGCGGATGCGTCACAACCCAACCTGCTGAATGCGCTTAGCCGAATGGAGGAAGTCTTCGGCAAGCTGCCCATGCCGGTGACGTTCCTGCGAGCCGGGTGGTTCATGGAGAATGCCGCCTGGGACATTGCCCCGGCGAAGAACGGCGTCATTCGCAGCTACCTGCAGCCCTTGGACCGGGCTTTTCCGATGGTGTCCAGCGATGACGTCGGCCGGGTCGCCGCCGCGCTCCTGCAAGAGCGCTGGGAGGGCAAACGAGTCGTCGAACTGGAGGGCCCGCAGCGGGTCTCGCCCAATGCGCTGGCTGCAGCATTCGGCAAAGTGCTGGGAGCGCCGGTGCGCGCCGAGATCGTGCCGCGCGATCAGTGGGAAGGGATCTTCCGAGCTGAAGGGATGAAAAACCCCACACCGCGCATGCAGATGCTCGATGGATTCAACGCTGGCTGGATCGACTTTGCAGACCATGGCGCAAAGGCGCGCAAAGGTTCCATCGGTATCGACCAGGCCATCGCCACCCTCATCCAGAGAAACGGCGTATGAATTACCTCAATACCGTGTTCAAGACCGGTCGCATTGCTGCGACTTGCCTGCTGTTGATCGGGCTGTCGAGTGCGGGCGCCGTGCCTGAATTCCACCCTGTCACGCCCACAGAAGGATACAAAACCATGTCAATGAAAGACGATCTTGCCAACCGATCCTCGGACATCCATTGGCCTGCCGGCTTCGAGCCGGAGAAGGCGGACCTGTTCGCCCACAATGATCTGCTCATCAACGCCTCCTGTGAGCGCATCTGGAGCCATATCATTGACGCGAAACGGTGGCCCAGCTGGTACCCCAACT
>DATHOA010000227.1:0-9812 GCA_035485475.1 Steroidobacteraceae bacterium
CTTCATCTCGATAACGGCCCTCCCGGAACATTCGTCCGTAATGCTGCGCGTCAGCGACACGGGCAGGGGTATGGACTTGCGCAGTGGCTACGGGTTTGGCCTTGCCAATGTGCGGCAGCGTTTGCTCATGCTTTATGGGGAGTCTGCCGTGCTCACACTACTTGCCGGTAAGCCACGTGGCGTCGTCGCGACAATACGCATCCCCGTCGCAGCGACCGAAGTTTCAGGCTCATGATTCGCCGCACGCGATTCCAGCGCATGGTGGGCACCGTCACGGCGTTTGGAAGCGCGGCCCTGAAAGCCGCCAGTTGGAAACTTGTTTTGGGGGCGCAGGCCGTAGCTCTCGCGGTGGCCACGGCTCGCTTTTTTGAGCACCGAAGTGTTGATGTGACGCAGCTGGGGTTTCTGTTGGCGCACGCCGGGAGTACACGAGCCCATTTTCCCGACGCGCATTTTATCGTGGCGCCCCTGGCTGCCGCATTCTTGGTGGTGTCGGCACTGGCGGCAAAAGAGGCCATGCGTCGCGGAGCGAGCCTCATCATGTGCGTGCTCCTGGGAGTAGGCACTGCCAGCATCGCAACCGCAGTGGCGCAGTGGTACATTCGTTCGCTGCTGGGTGGGGAATTCGCTCCCCTTGCAGGTCGGCCGTTACTCACAATGGCGGTAGTCGCGGTCGATGTGGCCATGCTGGGCACGCTGTTTACCGTAGCCTACTTGAAGCACGATGCGGAGCGGGAAATACTGGCCGAAGTTCGCCAAGCCGAATGGCAACGCGTCGAACTCGACCGCCATCGGTTGGCATCCAGCATCCAAATGTCGCGAGCAATGGTCGATCCGCAATGGCTGTCCGCGCAGATCGAGGAGATTCGCGACCTATATGGTTCCGGTGCCGCGACCGCCGAGACCCGACTTGACGCACTTATCGATGAGTTGCGCCGGCGTGTGTCACCGGGCGCAATAACCAAGTGGGCACCCGGAATCCCGCCGTGAACAGTCCGTCGGCCGTAATTGCCGAGGACGAGCCGCTGGTGGGCGCGGAGCTACGGCGCCTGCTGGTCAATGTATGGCCCGAGCTGATCATCCGAGAGGAAGTTACTGATGGGCTGGCGGCCGTCGCCGCCCTGGATAAACACCATCCGGAAATCCTGTTCTTGGACATCGAAATGCCGGGGCTCAATGGATTGGAGGTGGCGCGACGCGTCAGTGGTCAGACACAGGTGGTATTCATCACCGCGTTCGACCAATACGCTGTTGCCGCCTTTGAGAAAGGTGCGGTCGACTATGTGCTCAAGCCTGTCTCCGCGGAGCGCCTTTCGACCACGGTTGCGCGCCTACGGCAGCAATTAAGTCGCCCGCCCGGCAACCTCGGTGCGGCCATCGAGATGATCAGGCGATTGGTCGGTCCCAGGAGCGAGCACCTCAAATGGCTTACCGTACCGCGCGCCGACGAATTACAGGTGATATCCGTGGCCGAAATTCTCTACTTCCGATCCGATCGCAAATACACGGAGGTTGTGACGCGCCGGGATAAGTATTTAATCACCGGGCCGCTCAGATATCTGCGCGATCGGCTGGATCCTGAAATGTTCTGGCAAATACACCGAAGCATCCTGATCAATGTCACGGCAATCGAAACAGTTCACCGCACATTTCGTGGCGCGTTCGAAATCAAGGTGCGGGGACGCTCCGAATTGCTGCCGGTCAGCAGCGCTTATACACATCGCTTCAAGTTGCCGCCGCGCGGCGTCTGAGAGCACCCGAGTCGAGGTCGTCGTCATGGTCAATTCCGCGAAAGCGTCGGACGCACACCTGATCACCGCTTTGGCCGCCGGCGACGAGTCGACGCGGCTCAAGGCCGCGCTCGCGATCGGCTCCAATCCTGAACCCGGTGCGGTCGACGCCGTGGTGGCGCGCTGCGCGATCGAGCCCGACTTCTACGTGCGCGACATGCTCACGTGGGCGTTGACCCGTCTTCCTGCGCAGGTCGTCGTGCCGAAACTGATCGCCGAGCTACGTTCGGAACGCGCTCAGGCCCGGAGCCAGGCACTGCACACGCTGTCCAAGATCAAGGACGCCGACGCATGGCCCGCGGTCACGCGATCCTTATTGCGCGACTCCAACGACGAGGTCGCACGGAGCGCGTGGCGTGCCGCTGTCGCCCTCGTGCCCAAAGGGCAGGAGAAGGCCCTGGCCGAGGAACTGGCCGCACAACTCGGTCGCGGCGACCGCGAAGTGCAGCTCAGTCTGAGCCGCGCCCTCGTCACCCTCGGAGAAGACGTGATCGCGCCGGCTCTCCGGGAGGCGCTGGCGAGCGCCGATCCTGCCGTTCAGGCGCATGCGAGCGCTACCGAGCGACTGCTGCGCGAGCCGGACGCCGTTTCCGAGACTGCGGTCAACGAGGCGAAACGGCGGTTCGCGCTCGGGAAGGAACGTTAGGGGGCGCGCGAAGCGGCCGCTCACCCCCGGATCAGTCCCGCCTGCCCCCCGTGTGTTGCCGTGCTCGCAAATCGCTCGCAAGCTATACGCAATGCGTCGCAGAGACCTGCTCAAGATGACGGCCCTGGCGCCGTGTGTACCCCTGATGCTCGGGGGATGCGCGGCGTTCACTACAAACACTGAGACGACCTCGCGGCGCCGCGTGCGTCCGGCAGACGAGTCTTGGCCGAGCAAGGAGAGCTGGGGAAGGCTCAACGCGGCGGTGGGCGGCAATCTGCTCCCGGTACAGCCATTGTTCGCCCTATGTGCGCCTGCGTCGGGCAGTGCCGGCTGTGCCGATGTCCTGGAGCACCTGCGCAATCCCTTCTATCTTGGTGATCAACCTGCTGGTACGCAGGTGTCGGGGTGGCTCGATGCCTGGACGCCCGCGCCCAGCGTCTATGCCATCAAGGCCCGCACGACCGCCGATGTCGTTGCCGGTGTCAATTTCGCACGCCTCAATAACCTGCGGCTGGTGGTGAAGGGCACCGGTCACAGCTACCTCGGAACCTCGAATGCCGCGGATTCGCTGCTCATCTGGACCCGCGCCATGAATCGGGTGCAGGTGCACGATGCCTTCACGCCCATGGGCTGCTCGGACGCCCCCGCTCCTGCCGTCACGGCGGAGCCCGGCGCCGTGTCGATCGACCTGTACTACGCCGTGACTACCGGAGCGGGCCGGTATGTTCAGGGGGGCGGCTGCACCGACACGGGCGTCGCCGGTCTCATCCAAAGTGGCGGCTTCGGCTCCTTCTCGAAGGGCTATGGGACTGTGGCATCAAACCTTTTGGAGGCGGAGGTCGTCACCGCCGACGGCAGCGTGCTGACGGCAAACGCCTGCCTGAACCCGGATCTGTTCTGGGCTCTCAAGGGCGGGGGTGGTGGAACCTTCGGTGTGATCACTCGCGCCACCCTGCAAACTCACGAACTGCCAAAGAGCTTCGGTGGCGCCTCCGCGAGCATCAAGGCCCAATCAGATGCTGCATTCCAGCGGCTGATCGCCCGGTTCCTGACGTTCTACCAGGAGAGCCTGCTCAATCCCCACTGGGGCGAGCAAATCAAGTTCGGGCCCGGCAACACACTCGAGATTTCGCTGATCAGTCAGGGAATCGAGCTCGACCAGATGTACCCGGTCTGGAAGCCATTCATGGATTGGATGAAGGCATCGGCGCAGGACTACAGCGTTATGGAACCCCGTGCTTTCACAGTGCCGGCACGGACGTTTTGGGACGTTGAAAACAATCCAGCCATGATTCACGACACGCGTCCGGGGAGCCCAAAACAGCATTGCTGGTGGCGCGGCGACCAGGACCAGGTCGGTGCGTTCCTGCATGGCTACGAGTCCTTGTGGCTGCCCGCCTCGCTCCTCGAGACCAGCGCTCAACCTCGGCTTGCCCAGGCGCTGTTCGCCGCAAGTCGCTTCAAGCGGGTCGAGCTCCACATGAACAAGGGCCTCGCGGGGGCTACGCCCGCGGTGCTCGCCGCGGCCCGACAGACCGCAATCAATCCCGCGGTACTCGATGCCTTTGCGCTCGTCATCATCGCCGACGGCGAAGGGGCGGCCTACCCCGGGATGCCTCGTCCCGCCCTGAACCTCGGTACCGCTCACACCGACGCGCATGCCATCGATCGTGCGGCCGCGCCGCTGCGCAAGCTCGTCCCCGATGCCGGCTCGTACGTCTCGGAGAGCAACTACTTCAACCCGTCCTGGCAGCGCGCCTACTGGGGGGACAACTACGCGCGCCTGCGTGCGATCAAGAAGAGATATGATCCCCACGGTCTGTTCTTCGTACACCATGGCGTCGGCAGCGAGGAGTGGAGCCCCGACGGCTTCACGCGCCTGTGAGCAGCACGGAAATCACCGAATCCAACAGCTGTGTTGCTCAACCAACGCGCTCCCTCCTCGCGCGCTGGTTGCAGCCTGGCTGGCCGCTGTTCATAGCATTATTTGTACTGCTCGGTCTGTGGCAGGGTCTGAACCAACTGATCGGAATGGGGCCCAACTCGCAAAACGCTGCCTGGAAACCATTTGTCTGGGAGCTGAGCAGCGTTCTCGTCATCCTGGCGCTGATTCCCGTCATCGTCAGGGTCGAGCGGATATTCCGCCTGGATGCGCATCCACGCAGTCGCATCATCGTCGCCCACACGCTCAGCGCCCTCGTGTTCTCGACGGTTCACACGGCGGGCATGGTCGCGTTGCGAAAGATTGTCTATGCGCTCGCGGGTGAGTCGTACGATGCCGGGGGCGTTCTGGTGCGTTGGTTCTACGAGCTGCAAAAAGACCTGATCACCTATCTCATCATATTGCTGGGGGTGTTCGCCGTGCGCGAATTTCGTGTGCGCCGTGCG
This sequence comes from Steroidobacteraceae bacterium, assembly GCA_035485475.1. Classification (GTDB taxonomy): domain Bacteria; phylum Pseudomonadota; class Gammaproteobacteria; order Steroidobacterales; family Steroidobacteraceae; genus DAIDKA01. The sequence goes on from DATHOA010000227.1 coordinate 4,825, forward strand.
GGCGAGCTGCACGCGGCGCAGCTTGCCGCCGAGCTGAACGAAGCACAGCTGCGGCATCTGACGGCGCAGGTGGATCCTCACTTCCTCTTCAATGCCTTGAATACCATTTCCAACCGCATGCGCGAGGATGTGGGCGCTGCCGATCGAATGATCAGCCACCTGGCCGATCTGCTGCGCGCCGCGTACGCCACCGATCAGCAGGTCTTGGTCCCCCTGCGCCGCGAGCTCGATTGGCTGCGCAGCTACGCGGTCATGATGAGCGAGCGCTTTCGCGGACAGCTGTTCTTCGAGCTCGAGGTCGAGCCGGGTCTCGACGCGATCGCCGTACCGCGCCTGCTGCTACAACCGATTGTCGAGAATGCCTTCCGCCACGGCCTGGCAGAGGGCCGCGGGCGGCTGTGGGTTACGGTGCGGCGCACGGACCGGCATCTCAGTTACGCCGTCGGCGACGACGGGGTGGGCATTGCCGGCTCACCATTGGGTCACGGCACCGGGCTATCGAACGTTTCACGGCGACTGCAACTGCTGTTTCCAAACGATCACACGCTGACGTTTAGCGCCCGGGAGCCGCGCGGCACGCTGGTTACCGTCGCATTCCCGGTCTCCGAATGAGCCACTCCGTCGTCATCGTCGAGGACGAGCCCCCCTCCCGAGCGAAGTTGGAGCGATTCATCAAGGAGCTCGATGACTTTCGTGTGGTCGGGCAAGCCGACACCGTCGAGTCTGCGATCGCGGCCATTCGCGTCGCGAGTCCCGATGTGGTTTTTCTCGACATCCGGCTTGGCACGCGCAGCGGTTTCGACGTGCTCGATGGATTGCGCGGGTGCACCGCGCCGCTCGTCGTGTTCACGACGGCGTACTCCGAATACGCCGTGCGGGCATTTGAGGTCCAGGCCCTCGATTATCTGCTCAAGCCCTACGATAACGAGCGCTTTCTGCAAAGCGTGCGGCGGGTCCGCGCCGCGCTCGCCGAGCCGGATCGCGGCGACTTCGAAGAGCGTGTGCGTCGCCTGCTGGTCGCGATGCCGGACCGCCCACCCCTGCCTAAACAGATCCTGGTGCGCACCGGCGAGCGCGCTTTCTTCCTCGATGTGGCAGACATCCAGCGCGTATCTGCCGCGGGGAACTATGTCGAGGTCTATGCGGGCGGCAAGACGCATCTCATCCGCGAGTCGCTGGCGGACTTCGTCGCGCAGCTCGACGCGAGCGAATTTCTGCGCGTACACCGCTCCCACGTCGTGCGTGTCGGCTTCATCGCCGAGCTGCGGCCCCTGTTCCATGGCGACTACGAGCTGGTGCTACACGACGGTCAACGCGTGGCGCTCAGCCGCCGCTACAAACAGTTGCTGCCTGCGGCGATTCGCGAGCGACTGTAGTCCGCGAATAACCGCGCCCCGATGCTCTGATACCCTTAGGAGGTTTCTGGCTGCCGATGCGGGGGCGAACGTGATGGATCGAGACGAGAGCCGACAGTTGTCATTGTTGCAGCTGTCGCTGCTGGCGCTTGGCCTTGGCATCGTCACCGGCCTTGGTGCCGTGGTTTTCCGGGATCTGATCGGATTCATACACAATCTGCTGTTCACCGGTCACGCGCTCGTCCACTACGACGCCAACACCTTTACCGCACGCTCGCCGTGGGGACCGCTGGTGATTCTGGTGCCGGTGCTCGGCGCGGTCGGCGTGACCTTCCTGGTGACTAATTTCGCCCCCGAGGCCAAAGGTCACGGTGTGCCGGAGGTGATGGACGCGATCTACTACAAAGGTGGCGTGATCCGGCCGGTGGTGGCGTTGGTCAAATCCTTGGCCTCGGCCATCGCGATCGGCAGCGGTGCATCGGTTGGGCGCGAAGGACCGATCATCCAGATCGGTTCGGCGCTCGGGTCCACACTCGGGCAGATAGTCCGTATGCCAGCGGGCCAGCGAATCGCGCTCGTTGCTGCAGGCGCTGGCGCGGGCATCGCCTCTACGTTCAATACGCCGATCGGCGGCGTGATGTTCGCCATCGAGCTGATGATGCCCGAGGTAAGCGTCGCGACGTTCCTTCCGGTGGCAATCGCAACGGGGACTGCGACGTTCATCGGCCGCTGGTTCTTCGGCGATACGCCTGCCTTCTTCGTGCCCGCGCTTCAAGCGATGGCGGTCGATCGGAGCGCGCTGCTGGTGCTGGTCCTGTTCGCCGTGATGGGTGCCCTGACGGGCATCGCGGCGGCAGGTTTCATCAGCGGACTGCACCTGGCCGAAGACATCTTCGATCGGATCCGGTTGCGCTATCTACGGCATGTATTGGGCATGCTGATTGTTGGTGTACTGATGTACCTGCTGTTCCGCACCCTGGGCCAGTACTACGTCGATGGCGTCGGCTACGCCACCGTTCAGGCAGTATTGGCCGGACAGATCTCGACATTCTGGTTGCTGGGGCTGCTAGCCATCTGCAAGGCATTGGCCACTACACTCAGTCTCGGTTCGGGGTCATCCGGTGGCATTTTTTCGCCCTCGTTATTCATGGGCGCGACCCTTGGCGGCGGCTTTGCCGCGCTGCTGAACGCCGCCGGCCTACCGATCCCGCTGAGCGTGCCCGCCTTTGCCATGGTCGGGATGGGGGCGATGGTGGGCGGTGGAACGGGCGCGGTGATGACGGCAGTCACGATGATCTTCGAGATGACGCGGGACTATAGCATCGTGATGCCGATGATCGTGGCGGTAGCCATGAGCATTGGTGCACGCGGTGTGTTCTCTCGGGAGACCATCTACACCTTGAAGCTGGTGCGCCGCGGGCGATCCATTCCGAAGGCGCGTCACGCCAATATGTTTCTGGTCCGCTCCGCGCGCGAAGTGATGGACTGTGATATTCAGGTCTTGCCGGCCGACGCGAGTTTCGATGACTACCTGCGTCAGCCCGAGCACGCCGGGCGCCTGCGCCATGTCGTGGTTGCCGACAAGGGTCATATCTACGGGGTGATCCGTGTGAACACAGGCCTTCGGCGCGGGTTGGAAGGTGCCAGCACCGGATTGACCCTGGGCGATGTCGCCAGCCGCAATTTCACGGTGGTACGTGAGGGCGACAGTGCCTTCGACGTTATCCGTCGCATGTGGCGCCGAAGCTCCATCATGGCCGTAGTCGTGCGCGGGGCCGGGGTCCCGCGTGCGAGCGATGTAGCCGGCGTGATCACGAAGGAGCACGTCGCCGACTCAGTCGCCGACAGCATCAAAACCTATCCGCAATAGATTCGCCCTGAGCTGACCGGGACTTAGGAGCCCGGCCCTTCGCCCCAGCCGGAGTGCAGCTGTCCGTTGCCCCTGAAGAACGCCTCGATGTGACGGATGAGGCCGTCCTGGATCTTGAATACCTCGAATACCACCGAGCCGTTGTTGTTCGGCAGTTCCGGCGGTGTCAGGAAGTTGCCGATGGCCAGCACCACGCCGCGCTCCTCATCGGCGATGTAGAAGCGCCGGTTACGCACCGTCCAACGCACTTTCGGATCCTTGAACTCCCCGCCGCAGCTGCCCGGGCCGAGCTTCGAGTTCACCGTAAAGACCCCAAGCTCGATGCGCTGGCACTCCGGGTGCCACGGGACATCGTGATAATTGAGGGCGCCCGTCACCGCATCGAAGTACTTGTCGGCAATCGCGAACAGCTGCGCGCGCGTCGAACGTTCGGCTGGCGGCAGGTAGGTATCGTAGAGGGTGTGCGGCAGATCCAAAGAGGACGCCGGGGTGCCGCCCAGTGTGCCGTCATAGGAGATCTCTTCGATTTCGCTCACCTGCCGCGCGACGATCTTCAACCGCACGACATAGAACCACCACTTCTCGCCATCCTTCGTCGGCGTATTGGTCAGCGTTCCGTAGAACACCGCCGCGCCCGACACCGGGTCCACGAAGGCGTGGCGGTAGGGAATGCGCTTCACGGCGCCCCATACCTGGCCCTTGCCAAGGGTCGTTACCGCACCATTGCTGGTGACGCGCAGCTGCGGCGCTACCGCCAGGCGCGAGGTGTCATTGTCGACCAGCGCCTCGGTGTAGGTGGTGAGAATGGCCAGCAGGCAATGGCGGTTGCAGTCACCTGGCACCGCCTGGGTCTCCCCTGCAGCGTACGCAGACCCGGACCCTGCCAATCCAGCGAAACCGCCCAGAAGAACACACGCCACCCACGCGGCCACTGGTCGGAAGCGGCGCAAGGCCGTGAACCCGATGGCGACGAACACCAGCAGCACGACGGCCTGGGCCACCGCGAACGGCGGCTCCGAGCCCGTCGGCGCGAGGGCGTGCAGGCTTGGGATTTTGAGGAATGCCTGTGCAACCAGAACAAATACATTGAAATACAGGCTCAGTGTCGCGCCGATGACATACACGGCCCGCCACGCTGCGCGCAGCCGAAACCCATAAAGCGCCAGCGCCGTAGCGGCAAGTGTCACCAGAGCGATTGCGCCAACGACCTGCGATGGCAGGAGGTGGTCGCGGTGAAAAAGGTATCCCGTGAGGCTGGTCGCCGCTGTCGTGGCGAGGAACAGGTGGGTGATGGCGGCCATCCGGTCCGCCGTCAGGAGTCCGTAGACGACAGCGATACCGCTGCCGATCGCAACCACACTGACGCCCACATGAAACAGGAGCAACGCTTGCGAGTCCATTCTTATGCACCTCTATTTTGGTAGGCCTGACGGGCGTTTCTTCCGAATCGATCGCGCGACAGCAGGCTCAGCGCCAGCATTGAGATCACGGTCGGTACGCTGCACACCAGCAGCGTCGTGGTCGGTGTCCAACGGGCCGCGAGCATCAGCCCCAGCAGCAGCGGCTGCGCGATACCGATGAGTCGTGAGACTGCCGAGGCCCACCCCACTCCGGTCGTGCGTAGCGCCGTGGGATACAGGCGCGCCAGCAGGCCCTGGCTGCCCGACGTGCCACCATTGAGGGTCAGGCCGATCAGGAACGCCACTAGCACGGGGGAACTCTTCACCAGCAGGGCGAAGCTCACGATGAAGACGGTGGCGCAC
>DATHOA010000228.1:0-4723 GCA_035485475.1 Steroidobacteraceae bacterium
TACGAGTTTCTCGACGAACTCGTCAGCCGATTGTCCTCTTTCTGGTCTTGCCATGATTGGGATACCTGCTTAGAACTCAAGGCCCGCTTCGCGAGCGGCGTCGGCCAATGCTTTGACACGACCGTGATACTGGAAACCGGAGCGGTCGAAGGCGACCTTGGTGACGCCCACGGCCTTGGCACGCTCCGCAATGGCGCGACCGACGGCCTTGGCCGCCTCCACGTTGCCGGTGGTCTTCAAACCCGTGTTCACCGCATCCTGCAGCGTCGAGGCCGCGGCCAGCACCTTGGCGCCCGACGCATCGGTCAGCTGCGCATAGATATGCTGCGGCGTGCGATGCACGGAAAGGCGGGCCACGCCCAGCACGCGGATGTGCTGACGGGTCTTGACGGCACGGCGCAGACGCCGGTCCTTCTTGCTGATCGTGCTCATTTCTTCTTGCCTTCCTTCAGCTCGATCTTCTCGCCGGCATAGCGTACGCCCTTGCCCTTGTAAGGCTCGGGGGGGCGGTAGGCGCGAATCTTCGCGGCCGTCTCGCCCACGACCTGGCGGTCGATGCCCTTGATGAGGATCTCGGTCTGGGTAGGAGTCTCGATGCTGATGCCCTCGGGCACCGCGAAATTGACCGGGTGCGAATACCCCAGGGTCAGGTTGAGCACCTTGCCCTGAGCCTGCGCGCGGTAGCCGACGCCCTGCAACTCGAGCTTGCGCTCGAACCCCTTGGACACCCCTTCGACCATGTTCGCCAGGTGCGCGCGGGTGGCGCCGGCCTGCATGCGCACGGCATCGTCGCTGCCGTACTTGACGTTCAGCACCTTCTCGGCCTGTTCCACCGTCACGCCGCCCTTCAGGGCCAAGCTCAGGCTGCCCTTGGCGCCCTTGATGGTGACGCTTTGCGCGGAAATTGTCGCCGTCACGCCCTGGGGCAGGGTGACGGGAGCTTTTGCAACTCTGCTCATAACTTAACTGTCCGTTAGGCCACGATGCACAGGACTTCGCCGCCCTGTCCGATGGAACGCGCCTGCTTGTCCGTCATCACACCCTGCGGCGTGGAGACGATCACGGTACCCATGCCACCGAGAACCTTCGGCAGCTCGTCCTTGCCGCGGTAGATGCGCAGGCCGGGACGACTGACACGCTCGATGCGATCGATGACCGGGCGGCCGTCGTAGTATTTGAGGCCAATGGTGAGGGTCGTCTTCTGCCCTTCTGATTCAAGGCGGACATCCGCGACATAGCCTTCCTCTTTCAGGACGCGCGCGATCGCGGTCTTGATCTTGGAGGAGGCCATGCTCACTTCGGGTTTGCGCGCGGTCTGCCCGTTACGGATACGGGTCAGCAGATCGGCGATGGGGTCGGTCATGCTCATGCGGCTATTCCTTACCAGCTCGCCTTGGTCAGGCCGGGGATCTCGCCGCGATTGGCGACTTCACGGATCTTCACGCGGGCCAGACCAAACTTGCGATACACACCGCGCGAGCGGCCGGTGATCGCACAACGATTGCGCTGGCGCGACGGACTCGCATCCCGCGGCAACGCCTGCAGCTGCGCCTGGGCAGCCAGGCGGTCCTCGTGCGCAGTCTTGGGGCTGCGGATCAGCTCCTTCAACTCCGCACGCCTGACCGCGTACTTCTTCACGATTTTAGTACGACGCTTATCGCGCTCGACCATGTTCGTCTTCGCCATAGCCTTCTGGAACCTCTTACTTCCGGAACGGGAAGTTGAAAGCCTCGAGCAACGCCCGACCCTGTTTATTGTCGGTAGCTGTCGTCGTGATTGTGATGTCCATGCCCCGGATCTGGTCGACCTGGTCGTACTGGATTTCGGGGAAAATAATCTGCTCTTTGACGCCCAGGGTGTAGTTGCCCCGGCCATCGAACGCTCGTGCCGACACGCCTCGGAAGTCGCGGATGCGCGGCATCGCGACGCTGATCAGGCGATCCAGGAACTCGTACATGCGCTCGCCGCGCAGTGTCACCTTGCAGCCGATGGCCAGGCCCTCGCGCAGCTTGAATGAGGCGATCGACTTGCGTGACTTGCAGATCAGCGGCTTCTGCCCGGTGATCTTGGTCATGTCGCCGACTGCCGCGTCCATCACCTTGCGGTCGGCCACGGCCTCACCCACGCCCATGTTGACCGTGATCTTGGTGATCTTCGGCACTTCCATGGGATTGGACAGCTGCAAGTCGGCCTTGAGCTTCGGTACCACGGTGTCGCGGTAGAACTGATGTAGTCTTGCCATAAGGTCTTTTTGCTGCAATGACCGACGCATTACGCGTCGAGCATCTCTCCGTTCGAGCTGAAACGCCGCACCTTCTTGCCATCCGCCAGGATCTTGAAGCCGACCCGGTCGGCCTTCTTGGTGGCCGGATTCCAGATCGCAACCTTGGAAACATGCAGCGGCATTTCCTTCGAGAGGATGCCGCCCTGCTTGCCCGCCTGCGGATTCGGGCGCTGGTGACGCTTCACCAAATTGATGCCTTCCACGATGAGCTGTTCGTCATCGAGAACCCGGATCACCGCGCCCTGCCGACCCTTATCCCGGCCGGTGAGCACCACAACCTGATCGCCTTTACGAAACTTTCTCATGACTGCCTCACAGCACTTCCGGCGCCAGCGAGATGATCTTCATGAACTGCGTGTTGCGCAGTTCGCGCGTCACGGGCCCGAAGATGCGGGTGCCGATGGGCTCCAGCTTCTGGGTCAGCAGCACCGCCGCATTGCCGTCGAAGCGGATCAACGAACCATCGGGCCGGCGCACGCCGTGAGCGGTACGCACCACCACTGCGTCGTACACCTCGCCCTTCTTGACCTTGCCGCGCGGGATCGCATCCTTGACGCTGACCTTGATGACATCGCCCACCGAGGCGTAGCGACGGCGCGAGCCGCCGAGCACCTTGATGCACATCAGGGTCTTGGCGCCGCTGTTGTCGGCGGCATTGAGCATGGTACGCGTCTGAATCATGCGATTGCTCCTCAGCCGCCCTGTGAATGGCTGGTCACCGAGGTGACCTTCCAGGACTTGTGACGCGACAGCGGGCGGCACGGCACGATGACGACGGTGTCGCCTTCCTTGGCCTTGCCCTCTTCGTCATGCGCCAGCAGCTTGGTCGTGCGGCGGATGAACTTGCCGTACATGCCGTGGCGGACCAGCCGTTCGATTTCGACGGCGATGGTCTTCTGCATCTTGGTGCTGACCACGCGACCGGTGAGGGTGCGTTGGCCTTTTGCTTCTACCGTCACTTCTTCTCTCCAGCGCTGTCTTTAGCGCTTTCGCGCAGCACCGTCTTCAGACGGGCAATGCTCTTGCGAGCCTTGCCGAACTTGTCCGGCTTGATGGCCTGTCCGGTCGCACGCTGCATGCGCAGGGAGAACTGCTCCCGGCGCAGCTTGATGAGCTCATCGGCAAGCTCCGTGGCGGACTTGGCGCGCAATTCTTTGGCGTCCATTTATCGAACCTGCCGTTTCACGAATGTCGTCGACACGGAGAGCTTCGAACCTGCCAGGCGGAACGCCTCGCGGGCCGTCACCTCATCCACACCTTCCATTTCGAAGAGCACCTTGCCGGGCTGCACCTTCGCAATCCAGTACTCGATGTTGCCCTTGCCGCTGCCCATGCGCACTTCCAGGGGCTTCTTGGAAATCGGCACGTCCGGGAACACGCGGATCCAGATCTGGCCACCGCGCTTCACGTAGCGCGCCATGGCGCGACGCGCGGCCTCGATCTCGCGGGCCGTCATGCGCGCGCGGCTGGTCGACTTCAGGCCGAATTCGCCGAAGGCAACCGAACTGCCACGCTGGGCCAGACCGGTATTGCGGCCTTTGAATTGTTTGCGGTACTTGGTGCGCTTGGGCTGCAGCATGATCGTGCTCTATCGTCGTCTCTTAAACGGCCGTCGGCTGGTCGGTGCCGGCCGCCGGCACCGGGGGCGTAGCGCCGGTTTCCGGCGTCACTTCGGCAGCGACTTCGGGGCGCGCGGCCTCGAAGACCTCACCCTTGAAGATCCACACCTTCACGCCGATGACGCCATAGGTGGTGTGGGCTTCGGCCAGACCGTAATCGATGTCGGCGCGGAAGGTGTGCAGCGGCACGCGGCCTTCGCGCGACCACTCGGTGCGGGCGATCTCCGCGCCGTTGAGGCGACCGGAGGCGCGCACCTTCACACCCAGGGCGCCGCTGCGCATGGTGCTCATCACGGCGCGCTTCATCGCGCGGCGGAACATCACGCGCTTCTCGATCTGCTGGGCAATGCTGTCGGCCACCAGCTGCGCATCCAGCTCGGGCTTGCGGATCTCGGCGATGTTGATGCGCACATCATTGATGTTCATGGACAGCAGCTTCGCCGTCGCCTGGCGCAGCTTCTCGATGTCCTCGCCCTTCTTGCCGATCACGATGCCCGGACGCGCCGTCTGGATGGTGATGTTCACGCGCTTGGCGGCACGCTCGATGAGGATGCGGCTCACCGAAGCCTCGAGCAGCCTCTTGTGCAGGAACTGACGCACGCGGAAGTCCGTGTGAATGAGCAACGGGAACTGCTTCTTGTCGGCATACCACTTCGACGTCCAGTCGCGCGTGATGCCAAGGCGAATGCCGATCGGATTGACCTTCTGACCCATGCCTTAGTCCTTCCTGCCGTCGCTCACGGCCACGGTGATATGGCTGTTGCGCTTGATGATCTGGGTGCCGCGGCCTTTGGCGCGGGCGGCAAAACGCTTCAATACC
>DATHOA010000229.1:0-2058 GCA_035485475.1 Steroidobacteraceae bacterium
AAGGAAGCAATGGGAAAACGAGACATACGTATTTTTTCAAATTCTATCTCGCTGATCCCCGCAGACTCGAGGGAGGCAGAGCTCCAGAAGGTGTGGCTTCTACACGGACGGCCTCGTTCAACAGGTATGGGCACTGGTTGACGCCATTCGCGGCCCGTTCACCATCCAAGCGATGATGCAGGTAACCGGAGATGTCCATAAGTCGTTCGCAAACGCCCCGCGGAAACGCAAACCCCATGTCAACCCACTTTATTCGCACGATTACATGATTTTCACTTGTACGCCGCGCAATCCGTTCGTAAAATCAGTGCATTAACAGAGACGCTGCGAGCGAAGGAATTATACCCTGTGGGTGAAGTGCTGCCGATGTTCATGCCCAGCTTCAACCGCAGCCTTGTCATCGAGGTCCGTCCCGAGCGGCTGAGTTCAGATGCCGGTGCGGTACTGCTGCGCGAGTTGCTGCAACGCAGCGGCATCATTCCGTGGATGGTTGCCCGCCTCGCCGACCCGCGTGCGTCAGACCAGGTGACCTACCCCCTGGCAGAATTGTTGCGCACGGTGTTGGTATTGTTTGGCCAGGGGTGGCGTGACCAGGATGACGCCGATGCGCTGCGCTTCGATCCCGCCGTGCGGCTGGCCGTTACCGAAGCACGTGGCACGGCGGCACTGGGGGATGACCATCACCTGCCATCCCAGCCGACACTCTCGCGCCTGCTGGAGACGTTGAGCCAGCCGGCCAACCTTCAGGTTTTACGTGAGGCGGTCGGCGAATTGGCCGGCCGGCGCCTGCGTGCGATGCGCCGGGGTCATCGGCAGCGTGAGGTGACGCTCGATATCGATGGCCTGCCCATCGAGGTGCACGGCAATCAGCCAGGCTCGGCCTGGAACGGGCATTACCACCAGCGCATGTATCATCCGCTGGTCGCCAGCGTGGCGGAAACCGGCGACCTGCTCGACGCCCGCCTGCGGGCGGGCAACGCTCACACCGCCGAGGGGGCGCTCGACTTCATTCTCGATCTTGTCGACCGCGTCGAGACGACGATGTGCCAGGTCGCGCTGGTGCGCATCGACGCGGGCTTTCCGGACGAGAAGCTGCTGGCTGGACTAGAGGCCAACGGCACGCCGTATGTGGCCAGGATCAAGAACAACAAGGTGCTCGACCGTCTGGCGGCGCCGCATCTGCGTCGTCCGCCCGGACGACCGCCGGCCGAACCGCGTGCGTGGTTTCACGAGATGAGTTACGCCGCGGGTTCCTGGTCGCGTCTGCGCCGCGTCGTGCTGGTGGTGGTGGAGCAACCGGACGATTTGTTGCTGCGCCACTTCTGGCTACTCACCAGCATCAGCGCCAACACCCTCGACGGCGAGGCGCTGCTGGCGCTGTATCGCCAGCGCGGCACCGCCGAAGGCCACATGGGCGAACTGATGGACGTGCTGGCGCCGGCGTTGTCCTCGGCCTCGCGTGCCCGGGGGCCCGACACCACGGACGCCTTCGCTCACAATGAGGCACTGCTGCTGTTGCACCTGCTGGCCTATGAGGTCATGCACACCGGGCGGGGCCTGATGGAGAAGATCACCGCCACCGGCTGGAGCCTGCGGCGCTTCCGTGAGCGGGTGCTGAAGGTGGGCATGCGCATCGTGCTTCATGCAAGGCGGGCGACCCTGCGCGCGCTCGACAGGTTGGCCTGGAACACAGGATAGCTGCAAATACCGCGTTAGCCGTTATCGCGCCCGGATCAGTTCCAGTCGCATCAGGATTTTTGGTCCCTGCCGCTTATGCGGCAGCGCGTCCGCTTGTACGCAATCCAACGCTGATCGCCCTTGCCACCGCCGCAATCGTCCGATCGGCTCTACGAAACGGCTGCGCGGCCGACACGAGCCCCCAATATCGTCACGGAGCCTCTAATCACCCGCCTTACCGCACCTCATCCGTAACGAAGGCATTGGGCGGCGAATACGACGGGATCAAGGGCGATGCGTTCCATCCCGAATGGAACTACACCATCTCGCCCAGAGTCCCGCCCTGAAGCGCTAATCCTAAATCCGGCAGTTGGATGATTG
>DATHOA010000230.1:0-3431 GCA_035485475.1 Steroidobacteraceae bacterium
AGCGCGCGGGCTTCGTCATCCACAGTGTCACGCCGCTCAGCACCTGGCAAACCACACCCACCCAGATGAAGGGGAAGAAGGCCCGGATCGAGCTTAGCGGGATAGTCCGAAAAAGCCCGAACATGCGCAGGCCGATGATCAGGATGAGGCCCACCACGGTTGCGTTGCCGAACGCGTGTATCGTCAGGGCGATAGCCCAACCCCACCCTTCCCGGACCCAGGTCGCATAGGCGGAGTTCTGGAGAAATTGCAGAAATTGCATCACGCATTCCCTCTCATCGATCCGCCTTGTCCACGGACTTGTTCAGGAAGTACATAGCCGTGAATGCGCCACCTACGACGCACGCCGACACAGCGACCACCATCATGAATACCTGCATTGTGGACGATCTCCTTCGCGCAATTCGATCATAGCGTCAGATAAGGCAGCAGACGGCCGCCCATGATCACGATGGTCCAGGACACGAACACCAGCACCGCCACAGCCTTCGCGCCGAGGGTTGCATCATCGCCCGCCTTCACCTTCCAGAGGTCCTCGGACAGCGAAAAATACAGTACAGCAATGGCGGCGATCGGCAGAAAGAACATCTTGGGCCAGAAGGACGGTTCGTTCACATAACGACCCGTGTCGGCCATCAGCATCAACATGCCGGTGAATACGTTCATCATTACGCCGAACGCACCGAGCGGCAGCAACCGGTGAACCGCCGAGAAAGGGATGGATTTGAACAGGCCCAGGATGCGCAGGCACACCACCAGTACCGTGGCGAACACCAAGGTATAGCCGAAGAAATGTACGGTCTGCCACGGCACGAACCAGATCACGTTGTTGATCAACTGTTCAATGACAGTGCTCCACCCGAGGTGCGGATCGGTGCGCAGGACCTCGCCGGCCACGTGGATCTCCGGGTGGTTGATCTGTCCGCCGCGGTGGCCGGTCTCGGCCATCACGGCCAACGTGACGATCGCCAAGATGAGGGCCACATAAAGCGAGACCTTGGAGAACCGGCGCAAGTAGCGATAGCGCCACAGCTCGATCCAGGCCACGGCGCCCGTAGCGCCCAGGCCGAACAGCGAGATCAGCGCCCAGTCGCGGTGCGCGTTGATCGCGGCCTGGGAGATGCCCGGCACCGGCGGCTGCGTCAGGGAAAACATGGCCGCAGCGCCGGTGACGTAGGTCGGCGCACCGAGGATGGCGCAGATGACGAAGGCTGTGAGACTCGCCCGGGTCATGCCCTCGTTGCGGCGGATGAGGCCGAGGCAGAAGAAGAACAGCGTGAAGACGAAGCCGACAGTCGGGAAGTGGTTGAGGATGACGTGGATATGAGCCCAGACGGTGGGCGTGCCCATATCGGGCGTCGGCAAGCTAAATTCGCGGTGGTGATTGATGTCCCAGCCTATCCAGGCGGCGGCGGCCATCAGCACCAAGGTGACGGCTTCCAGACCCAGCACAGTCTTCAGTGCGGCGGCCGGCAGCGCAGGCTTGTGCCGCCCCCGCCAGAGCGCGACCCAGGCAGTCAGCCCGGACAGGACCACTGCCGCGATCGCTGCCATCGACCATAGATAGTGGGCGTCCACCTGCTGCTGAGAAATGAAGGGCCGGTTCGCCAGCTGGGGCAGGGCCCCATGCCCGCTGAGATAGATCGGCAGGGCCAGAACCCCGAGGCAGCCGAAGACGAACAGGCTGGCGCGCTTAAGGGCCTCATTGTCGGTCGCCAATGCGGCTATGTAGAAGCCCAAGGCGAATATCAATCCGACCGAAGGGAACACGCTGACCAGGAGGTGAAAGTGCGACCAGGATTCTGGAATCAAATGCATGCACGTTTCCTCGCGGCACTCACATAGAACCGCGGCGGCGCGATCTCGAAAAGTCTTGTGCGATGCACCACGCGATTTCCCCCTCTTCGTCGCTTATTTCATTTTTCTCGAGCAGATCTTAGTTGAGTTCCACTGGATATATAATACTTATGCGCATATATCATGGCGTTTCTCGGTTCCTTTCGGGAGGCTTCGAGCACCAATGATCCTCTTCGATCAGGCGTTTGGGCCAGGCGCCCTTTAGAGTTTGGCTCAGGCGCAGATTAGACGAGTGTGAGGATCAGCGGTCCTCGACTGGTGGCGACGAGCGTGTGCTCGTATTGGACCGTCGGCTGGTGAAGAGGGGGGCGCAGCGACCAGCCGTCCTCTTGTTGCTCCACCCTATCTGCGCCGAGCGACAAGAAGGGCTCGATGGTGAAAACCAAGCCCTCCGGGATCGAGCGCCGGTCCTGCGGCTCGTACCAGGTCGGGATTTGCGAAGGTTCGTCGTGCAGCGAACGCCCGACCCCGTGGCTCGCAAGATTGCGCACGAGGCTGTAGCCATTGTTCCGGGCGAAGCGCTCGATGGCGCGGCCAATTTCATTCAACCGCTTTCCGGGCTTCACGGCTTGAATCCCGGCCCACATCGCCCGACGACCATCACGGCAGAGGCGTTCGATGCGCGGCCGGATCGGAGGGACCGAGAAGCTCGCACCGGTGTCGCCGAAGTAGCCGTCCAACTCAGCCGAGACGTCGATATTGATCAGGTCGCCTGCCTTCACCACCGTGCCGTCCGGGATGCCGTGCGCGCAGTCTGGTGCCACCGAAATGCAGGTCGCGCCAGGAAAATCATAGGTGAGTTCGGGAGCCGAGCGCGCGCCTTCCTTCTCCAAGAGGGCGCGACCCAGGTCATCTAATTCCTTGGTGGTCATGCCGGGCTCCAACGCCTCACCCATGGAAAGCAGCGTTCGCGCCACCAGGGCGCCGACGGTGCGCAACTTGTCGAGTTGATCTTCGGTCTCGATTGTCATTGGAGTCTCGCTGGAGTCGTCCGAGCACAATGGCGAGTTGGCCGCACCGGTGCAATGGGTGCTCCAGATTATAAGTAATAACAAAGAGTTGGGTAATGCTCTTCCTACAAAAAATAGGAAGGGCACCAGTTTCTCACCCCTAGGGGTTTGTCGAGAGCAGGAACGCTTTGACGGTGGTCCCCGAAGGTACGATCAGATACCCGTCTCCGGCACACAGCCCGCTGCCGCCCGGCACCCCGGCACCGAGCGCTTGGGTCCACAGCACCGATCCCGCCGCGGCATCCAGTGCATACAAATTGCCGTTGGTGGATCCGACGAAGACGTAGTTGCTGACAATCACCGCTGGTGTATTGAGCGTGCCGTCGCCCGCAAAGCTCCAAAGCACCTGGTTGTTGGCAACCAAAGTAGCCTGTAAGGTCGAATTGTTCAGCGAAACGACGTAAGTCGCGCTGACGGCAGGCAGGGTGCTGTCGTTGAATGCGCCGAGCACGGCATGGGTCTCGGCGTCGTAAATGATGCCCCCGTAATATCCCGGCGAAGTCGGGGAATAGAACTGTCCGTTGGCCACCACGGGCGTCGCACCGCCGCCGCCTTCGCAGCCCG
>DATHOA010000231.1:0-2957 GCA_035485475.1 Steroidobacteraceae bacterium
CCGCGCTGGCTTTGATGTGGGCACGCTGGTCCAGCGCCAGCGCGGCGACCAGCTCCTGCATGTCCGTCGGGATGGGCGCGTCCCAGGCCAGCGTCTTGCCCGTGAAGGGGTGTTGCAGGCTCAGCTGCGCCGCGTGCAGGGCCTGGCGGCTGAAACCGTCCAGGGTGGCCCGCAGTTCATCCGAGGCACCGGCCGGATAACGGCGTCGGGCGCCATAAACCGGGTCGCCGACGACCGGGTGACCAATATGCGCCAGGTGCACGCGGATCTGGTGCGTACGGCCCGTCTCCAGTTGCGCCAGCACCTGGGTGTGCGCGCGGAAGCGCTCGATAATGCGAAAATGCGTCACCGCGGCGCGCCCGTCCGCGCGCACCGCCATCTTGGTGCGGGCCGAGCGGTGCCGCCCGATGGGCTCATCAACGGTGCGGCCCCCGGTCAGAACACCCAGGCACACTGCCACGTAGCGGCGCTCGATTTCGCGGGCCGCCAGCGCCTCGACCAGTGTCCGGTGGGATTCGACGGTGCGGGCCACGACCATCAGGCCACTCGTATCCTTGTCCAGCCGATGGATCAGGCCGGCCCGCGGTACCAGAGCCAGCTGCGGATCCAGTCCCAGCAAGGCGTTCTGCAAGGTGCGGCCAGGATTGCCGGCGCCGGGGTGCACGACCACTCCGGCCGGCTTGTTGATGATGCGCAGCGCCTCGTCCTCGTACACGACCTCCACCGGCAGCGATTCGGCCGCGACCGCGGTTTCGGCCTCGATCTGTGCCTCGATGCGCACCTGCTCGCCCCCTAGGACCTTGTCCTTGGAGCGCGGCACACTGCCATTGAGGGTGACGGCGCCGGCCTCGATCCAGCCCTGCAGCCGCTGCCTCGAATACTGGGGGAACAGACGCGCGAGGGCCTGGTCCAGGCGCAGTCCGGCCAGTTCCTCGGAAATATCGATCTGGTGGCGACGGAACTCGACGGTCAAGCAACAGTCCTAGTGCTAATCGTGAATTGGCTATACTGGCGGTCTACGGCCAGCCAGCCAGGCAATACTTAAGGGGCCCTCTACAACATGTCTGCCAATGGCCTCGTCCATGGTCTGGCCCGTGGCCTGATCCTCGCATTGTGCATCACTTCGGTCCTGCTGACCGGGTGTGAGTCCAGTCGCGAGCGCAAGTTGCTGAATTCCAATCCGGCCGCCATCTACAAGGTGGCGCACGCGCGCATGGAAAGTGGTGATTACAAGTCCGCCATCAAGCTGATGGAGGCCCTGACGGCCCGCTTCCCGTTCACCGAGCAGTCGCGCCAGTCACACCTGGACCTGATCTATTGCTACTACAAGGATAACGAAGGCGAATCGGCCACCGATGCCGCCGATACCTTCATCCGCGAGAATCCGATCAACCCCCGGGTCGACTACGCCTACTACGTCAAGGGGCTGGTTGACTTCGAGCGCACGCCGAACGTGATCGAGCGCGCCTTCCGGGCGGATCTGACCAAGCGCCCGCCCTCGACGGCACGCAAATCGTTTGATTCGTTTCGCCACATCGTGCAGCAGTACCCGAAGAGCCCGTACGCCCACGACGCGCTGCAACGCATGATCTATCTGCGTAACCGTCTGGCCGAGTATGACGTGCACGTGGCGGAGTACTACATGCAGCGTGGGGCCTATATCGGTGCATCGCAACGGGCCGCGGCCACCATCCAGGAGTTCGATGGCGCGCCGGCGACCGAGGATGCCCTGAAGATTCTGATCGCGGCGAATGAGCGCCTCGGCATGAATGACAAGGCAGACACCGCGCGCAAGGTCTACAACGAAAACTTCAGTGGCAAGACGCCGACCCTCACGGCGGAGAAAGACCGCCACTGGTGGCAGTTCTGGAAGTAACTCAGCGCCGGTAGCCGTTCGTGATCGGATAGCGCCAGTCGCGGCCAAAGGCACGGCGGCTGACCCGTACCCCGGGAGGCGCCTGGCGGCGCTTGTACTCATTGCGTTTGACCAGGTCCAGCACCCGACCGATCGTCGCCCGGTCGAAGCCGCGCGCCTGGATCTGATCCACCGACAGGTCCTCCTCGATGAAGGCCTCGAGGATGGCATCCAGCACTTCGTAAGGTGGCAGCGAATCCGAATCCTTCTGATCGGGGCGCAGTTCGGCCGAGGGCGGCCGATCGATCACCCGCTGCGGGATGACTTCAGCGTCGCGATTGCAGTAGGCGGCGAGTCGGTACACGAGCAGCTTGCTGCAATCCTTGATGGGCGCGAAGCCGCCGGCCATATCGCCGTACAACGTGGCGTAACCGACGGCCATTTCACTCTTGTTGCCCGTGGTCAGCAGCATGCGGCCGGTTTTGTTCGAGATACCCATGAGCAGCAGCATGCGGCAGCGTGACTGGATGTTCTCTTCGGTGGTATCGGGCTGCCGGCCCGCGAACTCGCCGCCGAGCGCCGCCAGCGTCGCCTCAAACATGCCTTCAATCGGAATCACGCTGTAATGCACGCCCATGCCGCGCGCCTGCGACTGTGCATCATCGAGACTCATCTGTGATGTGTAGCGCGAGGGCATCATGACCGCATGAATGCGCTGCGGCCCCAGGGCGTCGGCGGCGATGGCCAGCGTCAGCGCGGAATCCACCCCGCCCGACAGGCCCATGACCACGCCGGGGAAGCCGTGCTTGGTCACATAGTCGCGCACCCCCAGCACCAGCGCGTGGTACACGGTGGCGACGTCTGACAGTTCCGGCGCGACGCTGGCGGGAACGGGCACGACGCGCCCGTGTTCGCGCACGAACTCGACCAGGTAGGTGCCTTCCGCGAAGCCCGGCGCGCGCATCACGACCTTGCCCGCGGCGTCCATGACAAAGGAATTGCCATCGAACACCAGCTCGTCCTGGCCGCCGACCATGTTCACATAGGCCACCGGCAGCTTCACATCCGCCACCCGCTCGCGCGTGACCCGCTCGCGTTCGCT
>DATHOA010000232.1:0-6009 GCA_035485475.1 Steroidobacteraceae bacterium
GGCGAGACACAGGATGGCCATCACCTCGGAGGCCACCACGATATCGAAGCCGTCCTCGCGCGGCACGCCGTTGGCGGTGCCGCCGAGGCCGACGACGATCTGCCGCAGGGCGCGGTCGTTGATATCCACCACGCGCCGCCAGGTGATGCGGCGCACGTCAAAGCCGAGCTGGTTGCCCTGCTGGATGTGATTATCGAGCAGCGCCGCCAGCAGGTTGTTGGCGAGCGCGATAGCGGCGAAGTCACCGGTGAAATGCAGGTTGATGTCCTCCATGGGAACCACCTGCGAGTAGCCCCCGCCGGCGGCACCGCCTTTCATGCCGAACACCGGTCCGAGCGCCGGTTCGCGCAGGCACACCATGGCGCGCTTACCGAGCTGATTGAGGGCGTCCCCGAGACCCACCGTCGTGGTGGTCTTGCCCTCCCCGGCCGGCGTCGGCGAGATTGCGGTGACCAGCACCAGCTTGCCGTCGGGGCGGTCCTTCAGCTGCGCCAGGTAGTCGAGCGACACCTTCGCCTTGAAATGTCCGTACGGCTCCAGACTCTCCGCGGGAATTCCCAGCCGCTCGCCCGCCAGCGGCACGATGGGACGCAATTTCGCGCGCTGCGCGATTTCGATATTGCTCGGGATCGGGGCGGCTGAGGCTTCGCTGGGTTTTGCAGACATGGTGCTACGGGCCGTGGCAGTTTGACCGGGTCGTCATGCTACCAGAGCCTGCGCGGGTGGCGCTGGCGTTGGCTACAATCAGCAACGATGTTGTGGCTGAAGGCGTTTCACGTGGTGTTCGTGGTGACCTGGTTCGCGGGTCTGTTCTACCTGCCACGCCTGTTCGTCTATCACGTCGCCACCCACGATGCCCCGGGTGTGGCGCGCTTCCTGGTCATGGAGCGGCGGCTGTTTTTTCTCATGAGCGTGGGCGCGCTGCTGGCGGTGCTGTTCGGCATAGCGATGCTCATCAGCGCCCCCGCTTATCTTGAGATGGGCTGGCTGCGCGCGAAGCTGCTGTTAGTGGCGGGTCTGGTCGGCTATCACGCCTGCTGTTACCGGCTCATGCTGCGGCTGCGTGCCGGCCAGAATACCCACTCGCAGCGCTGGTACCGCCTCTTCAACGAGCTGCCGACCCTGTTCCTGGTCGCCATCGTGGTCCTTGCGGTGGTCAAGCCCTGAGCCCGGGGGGAACAAGCCGCGGGGCACGAACTACCAAATCCGCACGCGCTCCTCGGGGATGAGGTACATCTTGTCGCCCGGCTTTACGTCAAAGGCCACGTACCAGGCGTCGATGTTGGGCAGCGGCCCGTTCACCCGGAAGCGCGCCGGGCTGTGCACGTCGGACATCACGATCTCGCGCAGCGAACCCTCGCGGTACTTCTCGCGCCACACTTGCGCGTAGGCGAGAAAGAAGCGCTGATCGCCCGTGAGACCGTCGATCACCGGGGCCGGCTTGCCTTTCAATGACAGCCGATACGCCTCGTGCGCCATGTTCAGCCCCCCCAGATCGCCGATGTTCTCGCCGATCGTGGTGGCGCCGTTCACGTGCAGCCCCGGCAGCGCTTCGAAGCCGGAAAACTCCTTGATCAGGCGCGCCGTGCGACCGTTGAACACTTGCGCATCCTTGGGCGTCCACCAGTCTCTCATCGAGCCGTCGGGACCGAACTTGCGCCCCTGATCATCAAAACCATGGCCGATCTCGTGACCGATGACGGCGCCGATCGCGCCGTAATTCACGGCGGCATCGGCGTTGGGGTCGAAGAAGGGTGGCTGCAGAATGGCCGCCGGGAACACGATCTCGTTGTTCAGCGGGTTATAGTAGGCGTTTATCTCCTGCGGCGTCATCCCCCACTCGCTGCGATCGACCGGCTTGTCAATGCGCGCCACCTGATAGTCCCACCACCACTGCGCGGCGCGCCGGCCGTTGCCGATCGGGTCATCCCGCTTGACGACGAGGGTCGAGTAATCCTTCCAGGTATCCGGGTAGCCGATCTTGGGAGTGAAGGCGGCCAGCTTCTCGTGCGCGCGCGTCTTGGTTTCCGGGGTCATCCAGTCGAGCGCATCGATGCGCTCGCTGAGTGCGGCGCGCAGGTCCGCGACCAACTGCTGCATCTTCGCCTTTGATTCCGGCGGGAAATACTTGGCCACATACAGCCGTCCCACCGCTTCGCCGATCGCGCCATCGACGGCGTCGACCCCGCGCTTCCAGCGCTCGCGCTGCTGCGGCTGGCCGCGCATCGTCTGGCCGTAGAACGCGAAACGTGCCTGATCAAAGCGCTGTGGCAGCACGGCCGCGTTGTCGTTCAGATAGTGAAACGTCAGAAAGGCCTTGAGCGTCGGCACCGGCGTGCGGTTAAAGAGCGCCGCGAGGTCGCGCATCGCGGTGAGCTCACCCAGCACGACGTCCTGCCGCGCGCCCAGCTGCTGCACCTCGAGGAAGGCCTGCCAGGGAAAGCCGGGCGCGTAAGCGATCAGCTGCGCCTTGGTGCGCGGGTTGTAAGTGGCGTCCACGTCGCGGCGTTTCTCGATCGGCCACTGGCCCTTGGCGACCGCGGTCTCAAACGCCATGATGTCGCGCGCCTGCGCGTGCGGATCACTGCTGCCGCCCAGAGTGAGCATCTGCGCGACATACGCCACGTACTTCTCGCGCAGCGCCTTGAGCTGTGGATCATCCTTCAGGTAGTAGTCGCGGTCCGGCAGACCGAGCGAGGATTCGGTGATCACGACCGCATAGCGGTCCGGGTTCTTATAGTCCGGGCTGAGCTGTACGTCGAAGAGCGTCGCGTAGCCAATCGTGCCGAAGAGGCGCGCCACGTCAGCGCGCGATTTGGCGGCGGCGATGCGCTCTAAATCCGCCTGCGCGGCCGTGAGTCCGTTCGCTTCAATCGCTGACTCGTCCATGAAGGCCGCGTAGTAGTCACCGATCTGCTGCTCGGGCGTGCCACTGGCGGCATGCGCCGCGGCGGACTGCTCGATGATGCTGCGCACGCGCTCCTTGGAGAGTTCGTCCAGCCGATCGAAGGGGCCGAAACTTGCCTTGTCGGGCGGGATCTTGAAGCTCTGGTCCCAGGTGCCGTTGGCATACGCGAAGAAGTCATCCCCGGGCTTCACGTTCTTGTCACCGGCGCTCAGGTCCAGGCCGAAGTCCCCGATCGCCGCCTTCGGCACCGCGGGCGGCGCGACTGTCGCGGCAATAGTGGGCGTCGGGGCGAGGGGGGCGGGCACGGGCTTCTTCTCCTCGGGCGTCTTTGATGCACAGGCAGCCAAGGCGAACAGCGCCGCCACGCAGCACAGTAGTCTCATACAGTTACGACCTTCAAATGTAACAGCAGGGGCGCATGATACGGCAGCCCCGCGCCAGCGGCGCAGCACTGACAGACACGGCCCGCCGCGGGAGGTTCCCGCCGCTCGCTTCGTCGGCAAATCCACTCGGCTCAGCGCGGCGCGGCGGCGTCCTCGAGATAACGCACCAGGTCCTGCCATGGCGAGGGCGCTTGCGGCGGCGGTGGCGCGGCCTCGGTACCCAGGTAAAGAAAGCCCACGATCGCATCGTGCGGCTCAAACCCCAGGGCCTGCTTGACGGTGTCATCGTAAGCGGCCGCGCCGGTCTTCCACATGGCGTTGAATCCGAGTGCGACCGCGGCCAGCATCATCGCCTCGGCGGCCGCGCCAGCCGCGAGCACCTGCTCGATGACGGGAATCTTGAGCGCGCTGTTCACATGCGCGCCGACCACGACGATCAGGGGCGCGCGGAACGCTTTGGCGCGCTCGCGTTCCAGCGTTTCGGCTGCCACCTGCGCCTGGTGGCGCTGCAGATGCGCCGCGAGCAGCGCACCCAGATGCGCCCGCGCCGCCTCACGCACCACGACGAAGCGCCACGGCCGCAGCCTGCCATGATCCGGAGCGCGCACGGCGCTCGCCAGAATCAGCTCGAGTGCTGCCGCATCGGGTGCCGGCTCCGCCAGGGTGCGCGCCGAGCGCCGGGTCAGCAGCAGATCTATGGCTTGCATGCGAGCATTGTCGCAGACTCCACGCCATGCTCGTAACCGCCGAAGCCTGCGAGCGCAACAAGGCGCCGATCCTTGAGGTGCTGCGCACTGAGTTCGCGGCGAGTCGTTCGGTGCTGGAGATCGGCAGCGGCACCGGCCAGCATGCCGTGCACTTCGCCGCGCACCTGCCGCACTTGAGCTGGCAGCCCAGCGAGGTCGCAGCCCTCCTGCCGGCCCTCGCCGAGCGCGTGCGCCTCGAGGGATCGGCCAATCTGCGCTTACCGATCGCGCTCGACGTGCGCGCCACGCCCTGGCCGCACGCCGAGGCGGACGCGATCTTCAGCGCCAACACGCTGCACATCATGGGGTGGGATGAGGTGGAGGATTTCTTTCGCGGCGTCGGCGCCGCCCTCGGCCCCGGGGGCGTGCTGTGCGTGTACGGCCCGTTCAACTACCAGGGGCGCTACACGAGCGCGAGCAACGCGCAGTTTGACGCGTGGCTCAAGACACGCGATCCACACAGCGCGCTGCGCGATTTTGAGGCCGTGAACGCGCGCGCGGCTGCCCAGCAGCTCCTGCTCGCGGCCGATCACGCCATGCCCGCAAACAACCGTACGCTCGTGTGGCGGCGCCCGGCGCACGCGTAGCGTACAGTGATCCCATGGACAGGGTAACGACGGGCGAGATCCGCGATGCCATCCGCGCGATCCCGGACTACCCGAAACCGGGCATCACCTTCCGCGACATCACGACGCTGCTCGGCAACGCGCGGATCTTTCGGGCGGTGATTGATCAGCTGCTCGAACCGTGGGCCGCCGCGCACATCGACCGCGTGGCGGGCATCGAGGCCCGCGGCTTCATCCTGGGCGGCGCCCTCGCGCATCAACTCTCGGCCGCCTTCGTACCGATCCGCAAGAAGGGCAAGCTGCCGCATGCGACCGTGCGCGTCGCCTACTCCCTGGAGTACGGACTGGATGAGATGGAGATGCACCGCGATGCGGTACGCCCCGGCGAGCGCATCATTCTGGTCGATGATCTGATCGCCACGGGGGGCACGGCGGCGGCCGCGGTGCAGCTGCTGCGCGGCCTCGGCGCGCAGGTGCTCGCCGCCTGCTTCATCGTGGATCTGCCCGACCTGGGCGGCTCGGCCCGGCTGGCAAAGCTTGAGGTTCCAGTGCACTGCCTGGTGAGCTTCCCGGGCGGCTAGTGCTGTCATATTTATGCTTAATTTACAATAGGATAGGGGTGGAATTGCCCCCAACATTACGTTGTGGTCATACGGCTCTGAGTCGCGTGGATTGCGTTCATAATACGCGCGCCTTGGGGTCTGGGAGCCTGTCCGGCTGATGCGCGTTGTGTGCCGGACGCGTATGAGCCGGTCAGGCACCCGCCAAGGTGAAGCTGCGGATCCCCCACTTTCTGGAGACTACATCGATGTTCAAGAAGCTCGTCCCCGTTATCGCCCTGGCGCTCATTGCAGGCCCGGTCCTCGCCGCTGATCCGGCCCCGGCTGACTCGACCCCGGCTGCCAAGTCCTCCTCGCACAAGAGCAAGCATCACAGCAGCACCAGCAAGAGCCACAAGTCGAAGTCCACTTCGACTGGCTCGACCGCGCCGTCGACCCCCAAGTAAGCGTCGGTTTAGGCTGACCTTAGAGGAGCCCCGCCTGGATCAGGCGGGGCTCTTTTGTTTGGTGCGGCCCGTTTTGTGCACGCCGTGGCGGGACTTGCGGCCTTCGCCAAACGGGTTCACATTCACACTCATGGATGGGAGTCAGACAGCAGCCATACACCAAGCGCTGGTTGAAGTACAACATGCCGTGACGAGCATGACCTTTCCGAGCTGCGATCAGGAAGATCTGATCGAAGCGATTGATTGCGTCGAGAGCGAACTGCACAACGGCCACCCGAACTTCGCGCTGATGTGCCGCTTCCTCAACTCCATTGCCAGGAGCCTGCGCGCGCAGCCGGAAGCGCGCGACGCCTGTCTGGCGATCGAGGACGCGATCGGCAAGGCGGGCATGCCGAGCACC
>DATHOA010000233.1:0-11408 GCA_035485475.1 Steroidobacteraceae bacterium
GACGCTCGGCGGCGGCTTGCCGGTGGGGGTGGTCTGCGGCCGTGCCGACCTGATGCGTCGCTATCGTGACGAGCGACCGGGGGATGTCTGTCTCGCCCGCGGCACATTCAACTCTCATCCCTACGTCATGGGGGCCATGCACGAGTTCCTGGAGCGCCTGGGGAGCGAGGCGGTGCAGCTCCTGTACCGCGACCTCGATACCGTGTGGAATGGCCGCGCCGCCCAACTCAACGCGCGTTTGACGGCCGAGAACCTGCCGGTGCAGGTGGCCAATCTGTCCTCGATCTGGACGGTGAGCTTCACCCGCGCCTCGCAGTACAACTGGATGTTCCAGTACTACCTGCGCGCGCACGGGCTCGCCCTGAGCTGGGTGGGTACCGGCCGCTTCATCTTCAGCCACAATTACACCGATGAGGATTTTGCCGAAGTCGCCGCGCGGATTGTCGCGGCGGCGCGGGACATGGATCGCGACGGCTGGTGGTGGTCCGATCCGACCCTCACCAATCGCGCGATCCGCCGCCGATTGCTGCGTGAAGTGCTTCAGGCCTGGTGGAGCGGTTCTTCGTCCGCCGCGCCCAAGGTCACATCATCCATCGGGTCGATGAGCTCGCCGCGCAGCAGCGCCAACGGGGCGCGGTAGTACAGCATCACATCGTGGAACGGGTCGGTGATGATCTTGGTGATCCACACCAGGCCCGTCTGCACGTCGCGGATGAAGAACAGCTGTACCGTGCGGAACAGCAGGCCGCCAAGACCCACCGTCAGCCACAGCACGCCGACGTTGCTGATGAACGCAGCGGTGGTCGTCGGTGCCTGGAACACGCCGAACAGCGTCGGGCTGAACCACAGCACGGCCGGCGCCAGCGCCCAGATGGCGAGCAGCACGACCTTGCGATGCAGGTTGTAGCCCACCTTGATGTCTTCCTTGTGCTCGTGGGTGGCGTGGTTGACGTTGTCATAACCCTTCGGCTCGAAGAAGAAGTGACCCGACTGGCGGCTTACCATGGCCACCAGCCAGCCCAGCATGGCCGCGAGGGTCGGGCTTTTCCACACGACGGCGTAGGACGCCAGGAAGCTCAGCGCGCTGACCAGGTGCAGCGATTGATTGATGCGGCTGTGATGATAATAACGATGATCGTCCCAGCGCTGGGTTTGCAGCGCCTGCCAGAAATTTTGCATTCCAATACCTCTTCGTTCCTAAACAGTATTTCGGACACCGGCATGAAGCAGATATCTCAAAATATTTACGGGAACATGACACTGGGCGCTTGGCGGCCATTTACTGTGTGAAATGTGAAGTAACCGCGCTTTTTGGCGCCGGCGGTCATCCAACCGTCACGTATCCGGTCAATCATGCCCGGCGCATGAAGATCCTCATTGTCACCGATGCGTGGCGGCCACAGACCAACGGCGTGGTGAGTACGCTGTCCCACACGGTCGACTGCCTGCGTGACTTCGGGCATGACGTCCAGCTGCTCACGCCGGTCGGCTTTCGCACCGTCGCGTGTCCGAGCTATCCGGAAATCCGCCTGGCGCTGTTCCCGGGTGGCAAGGTCACGCGTCGCATCGAGGCGTTTGCACCGGAGGCGGTGCATATCGCCACCGAAGGGCCGTTGGGGACGGCGGCGCGTCGCTACTGCGTGCGCCGCGGCCTGTACTTCACGACCTCCTACCACACGCAGTTTCCACAATACCTGCGCTCGCGGCTGCCGATTCCATTGGCGCTCACCTACCGCTGGCTGCGTCGCTTCCACGGCGCGGCCCGTGCCTGCATGGTCAGCACCCGATCAGTCCAAAGTGAGCTTGAGCAGTGGGGGTTCCGCAATGTCCGACGCTGGCAGCGGGGCGTGGATACGCGGCTGTTCCGTCCGCAGTCCAAGCAGTTCCTGGATCTGCCCCGTCCGATTGCGGTGTATGTCGGGCGCATCGCGATCGAGAAGAACATCGATGCGTTTCTGAAAATGGCCTGGGCCGGTTCCAAGCTCGTGGTGGGTGATGGCCCGGAGCGGGCGCGCCTGCAGGCGAGTTACCCGGATGCCGTATTTGCCGGCTTTCGCTTTGGCGAGGATCTCGCGGCACACCTGGCGGCGGGCGATGTCTTCGTGTTCCCCAGCCGCACGGACACCTTCGGGCTGGTGAATCTCGAGGCCATGGCCTGTGGGCTGCCGGTGGCGGCCTATCCGGTCACCGGACCGATTGACGTCATCGAGGACGGGGTGACGGGCGCGCTGGAGGAGAATCTGGCGCGTGCCGCGCACCGTGCGCTGCGGCTGGATCCTGCCGCCTGCCGTGCCCGCGCGCTGCGCTCGAGCTGGGAGAGCTGTACGCGTGAGTTTGAAAGCAACCTCACCTCGCTGCGCACCGGCACGCCCCTGCTAGCTACGCTCAGTACAAGCCTGCAGGGCTGCGGGCAAGCGCTCGGCCAGATAGTCCAGCGTGGCGCGTACGGCCGGCAGCAGGCCCCGCCGCCCCTTGAAGACCACGTGCAGCACGCCCTGCGGCAAAGTCCAGTGGTGTAGCACCGGTTCGAGCCGGCCCAGGTCCAGATCCGTTCGCACGAGCATCTCCGGCAGCAGTGCAATGCCGGTGCCGGCGAGGGCCGCCGTGTGCATCACCACGAAGTCATGGCACACGAGGCGCGGCGCGACCTCGACCTGCACGGTCTCCTCATCCGGTCCGGTGAGTTCCCAAGTCTGGGTGTCTGACTCGGGGAAAAACCCCAAGGTCGCATGGCCGGTGAGTTCCTCCGGACGCTGCGGCCGTCCGGCGCGATCCAGGTAGTCACGCGAGGCCACGAGCAGCTCCCGTGCCTCACCGAAGCTGCGCATCACCAGTCCATCCTCGCCACTGGGCCGCGTGCGCACGCGCAGTGCCAGGTCGAATCCTTCATTGAGCAAATCGACCCGCCGATTGCTGGCGTGAATCAGCAGCCGGATGGACGGGTAGCGGGTGAAGAACTCCGGCAGCAGCCCCGCCAAGGGGTGTTGTGCGAGCGACACGGGGCAACTGAGCCTGACGACGCCGCGCGGCTCGGCCCGCGCAAATTCGACCGCCGCGACGGCGGCCTCGGCCTCCGCGAGCATGGCCGTGGCATGGCGATAGACCTCATGGCCGATGTCCGTCACGACAAAGCGGCGGGTCGAACGGTTGACCAACCGGACCTTCAGTCGCGTTTCCAGTTCGCTGACGTGGCGGGACAACCGTGACTTGGGAATGCCGAGCGCCCGACCGGCGGCCGCGTAACCACCGTGTTCAACCACTTTGGCGAAATAGGAGAAGGCTTCCAGGGACTCTGCCATGGCCTTATATTACTACCAAAAATGGAACGAGATGTTCCATTTACCCCGGATTATCATCGATTGTTCCATGCGGTAGGCTTAATCCATCGTAAACCCAGCAGGAAACCGTTATGAAGCTACTGCACATTGACTCGAGCATTCTCGGGGACGCCTCTGCCAGCCGCACCGTGTCCCGGGAAATCGTGGCCCGCTGGAAAGTGGCCGTTCCGGGTATCGAGGTCGAGCACCTGGATCTGGTGGCCAACGAACTGCCGCACCTGACCGGGCACCACCTGGCGCAGATGCAGGTGCCCCTGTCCCGCGACGCGCAGATCCTGGCTGACTTCCTGGCGGCCGATGTCGTCGTCATTGGGGCGCCGATGTACAACTTCGGCATTTCGACCCAGCTGAAGTCCTGGATTGATCGCGTGGTGGTGGCGGGTAAGACTTTCAAGTACGGCGCGACGGGCCCCGAAGGGCTGGTGCATGGCAAGCGCGTCATCATTGCCATTTCGCGTGGTGGGATCTACCCGCAGGACGCGCCGTTTGAGCATGCCGAGTCGTATTTGAAGGTGATCTTTGGCTTCATGGGCGTCACCGACCTTACGTTCGTGCGTGCCGAAGGGCTTGCATACTCAGCGGAGCATCGCCAGAAAGGGCTCGACGCGGCACTCGCCGCCATTCCGCTGGCGCAGGCGGCCTAGTCGCCCGGCATAGGCCAGCAAAGGTTAGGAGGATTCAGATGAACGCTGCAGTGGTGCAATTGGCTGATCGCGAAGTGGTGCAGCAGGTGCGCGGCATGCCGACCGCGGATGGGGCGGGCGTGAAGCTCACCCGCGTCATTGGCCAGCCGGCACTCCCGGACCTGGATCCGTTCCTCCTGCTTGATGAGTTCGGAACGGACAATCCTGGCGATTATATCGCCGGATTTCCCGAGCATCCGCATCGTGGCTTTGAAACGGTCACCTACATGCTCGACGGCCGCATGCGCCATCGGGATAACCACGGCCACGAAGGTGTCCTGGTGCCGGGCGCCGTGCAATGGATGACGGCGGGTCGCGGCATCGTGCACTCGGAGATGCCGGAGCAGCAGGAGGGACGCATGCGCGGCTTCCAACTGTGGCTGAACCTGCCGGCGAACGCGAAGCTGATCGAGCCGGCCTACCAGGAGTTTGGTCCCGAGCGCATTCCACTGATCAGCCCCGCGCGGGGCGTGCATGTAAAGGTCATTGCGGGCCAGGTCGGGCCCGTGACCGGCCCGGTCGTGCAACCGGCGACGGATCCCACTTACCTGGACATCGAGCTGGAGGGGCAGGCGAGCTTTGTGCATCCATTGCCGCCGGGACATTCGGCCTTCGTCTATGTGTTTGAAGGCGAGCTGTCGGTGGGGACGGGGAGTGCGGCGGTGCGCCTGCCGCAGCACACTCTGGCAGTGCTCGGCGACGGCGCGCAGGTGAGGTTGCAGTCCGCCGGTGCGGCAGCCCGGGCGATTCTGGTCGCCGGACGCCCGCTGCACGAGCCGGTGGCGCGCTACGGCCCCTTTGTCATGAACACGCAGGATGAGCTGCGGCAGGCCTTTGCGGACTATCGCAGCGGCCGGTTCTGAAATGTTCCGGCCGCCCCCCGGGTCTGGTAGACACTTGCCAGCAATTGACCCACGGGGTGACCGGAATGAACGCTGCGAATCGCTGTTTGATTGACTGGCCGCGCCGCGTTGCGGGCCACCTGCAGTGGCTCGCGCCGCTGTTCGCGCGGATCGTCACGGGCTGGGTGTTCGTGCTCAGTGGCTGGGGCAAGTTGCACAACCTGCCGGCGGTCACCCAGAACTTCATCGGCTGGGGCATACCGTTCCCGCATCTGTTGACACCGTTTGTTTCCGGCGTGGAATTCGTCGGGGGGCTGCTGCTGCTGCTGGGCCTGATGACCCGCATCAGCGCCGGCGCGCTCGGCGTGACCATGATCGTTGCCATTGCCTCCGCAAAGTGGGGCGACGTCGATTCGCTCGCAACGCTGCTCGGGTTCGATGAGACCGAGTATCTGGCCCTGTTCCTGTGGCTGGCCATTGCCGGTGCGGGCCGCCTGTCCCTGGATTCCCTGCTGGAACGCCGGACCATGCGATAATATTCGCATGGCACTTTCCCCGTTTCATCTCGCCATCCCGGTGCACGATCTGGCTGCGGCGCGCAGCTTCTACGGGGGCCTGTTCGGTTGCCCGGAGGGGCGCAGCAGCGCCGAGTGGGTGGACTTCGACCTGTTCGGCCATCAGCTGGTGGCCCACCTGGATCCCTCGCGGCGGGCGCACGTGCAGGCCACGAACGCGGTCGATGGTCATGAAGTTCCGGTCCCGCATTTCGGTGTCGTGCTGCCCTGGCAGATCTGGCAGACGCTGGCCGATCGGCTCACCAGAGCTGGGCAGCAATTTGTCATCGCCCCGGGGATCCGCTTCCCGGGACAGGTGGGTGAGCAGGCGACGTTTTTCCTGTTTGATCCGTCGGGGAACGCACTGGAGTTCAAGGCCTTCCAGGATCCGGGCCAGTTGTTTGCGCATTGAGCATCTTTGCCCATTGAAATTGGGCGGGGCGGGCGCGAGGATGTAGCTTCCCAATACCCCGTCAGTTCATCACGGAGCGAGATACCCAATGGGCAGCGCAAAGAAGTCCGACCTGCAACAACGCCGCAAGGCGCCACTGATCACCCCCAGCGATCTGGGCGCCGCCGCCTCCAAGAGCATCGAAGGTGGGATGAACGCGATTCTGGCCGATGTGTTCGCGTTGTACCTGAAGACCAAGAACTTCCACTGGCATATGAGCGGACCGCATTTCCGCGACTACCACCTGCTGCTGGATGAGCAGGCGGACCAGATCTATGCCATGACCGACCCCATTGCCGAGCGCATCCGCAAGGTAGGCGGCATGACCCTGCGTTCGATCGGCCACATCGCCCGTCTGCAACGCATCAAGGATAATGATGCGGACTATGTCGATGCGCAGGACATGCTGGCGGAGCTGCGCGAGGACAATCAGTCCCTGACGGCGCGTCTGCGCGAAGTCCATGAGGTCGTCGATGAGCTCAATGACATCGCCACGGCCAGTCTGCTCGAGAACTGGATTGATGAGACGGAGCGACGCGCCTGGTTCCTGTTCGAGGCCAGTCGCCACTGAAGACCATGGTCAAGGCTGACCGGCCGCCGCGGCCGGTCAGCTCTTCGGCTTGATGAACTTCAGCGTGAAGCGGTCAGATTCCCCGATTGCCGCGTACTTGGCGCGATCCTTGTCCCCGTCCGCATAGGTGGGCGGCAGGCTCCAGACATTGTTGGGATAGTCCTTGGTGTCCTTCGGATTGCGATTGACGTTGGACTGTCCGACCAGTCGGAAGCCAGCCGACTGGATCAACTCGATGGCGTATTGTTCCCCGACATAGCCCACCCCCGGGGTCTTGGGGATGAATTGCGGATCATTGTTCCGGTGCTCGACGACGCCCAGAATGCCACCTGGCTTCAGGGCGCGATACGCGGCCGCCAACACATCCTTTTCCATTCCGGCCCAGACCCAGTTGTGGATGTTGCGAAAGGTCACGACCATGTCGGCCGTGCCATCCGGAGCAATCTGCATTTTGTGCGGCGCCAGCACCGTCACCTGGACCTTGCCATAAACGGACGGATGGGCCGCCAGCAGCGCGGCCAGTTCGCTGTTGGAGCGTTTGTCCTCCGCTGAGGTCGAGTCCGGATCCATCGCCGCGGCGTACAGGGTGCCGTGGTCGTGCAGATAGGGGGCGAGAATCGCGGTGTACCAGCCGCCGAAGGGCCACAGCTCCACGACCGTCATCGTCGGCTTGATGCCGAAGAAAGTCAGAGTCTGCAGCGGGTGCCGGTAGGGATCGCGGGCCCGATCCGCCGCGGGACGAAAATCGCTGTTTACCGCGGCCGCCAGCTTGGGGTCGACATTGTCAGCCGCGACCGCGATTGCGCAGGCCACTGTCAGGCCTGCCAGCACCAAGAGTGCAGCCCGCGAAGCACTGCGCCCGATCTGCGCGAATCTCATGAATCGGCTCCCGTACGGTCTGTTCGGCGCGCCAGTATACTTCACCGCAATGAGCATTCCCTTTTCGGTACTCGACCTGTCGCCGATTGTGGCCGGCGGCACGGCCGCCGACGCGCTGCGCAATACCCTGGATCTTGCGCGACATGTGGAGCAGCTGGGGTATCAGCGCTTCTGGCTCGCCGAGCACCACAACATGTCGGGCATCGCAAGCGCCGCGACGGTGGTGGTGATCGGTCATGTCGCGGCGGGCACGCAACGCATTCGCGTCGGCTCCGGCGGCATCATGCTGCCGAACCATGCACCGCTGGTCGTGGCCGAGCAGTTCGGCACTCTGGCGACGTTGTTTCCGGATCGCATCGATCTTGGGCTGGGTCGGGCGCCGGGTACGGACATGGTCACGGCGCGCGCGCTACGGCGCGATCTGGCGACCAACGCGGAACAGTTTCCACAGGATGTGATGGAGCTGCAGGCGTACTTTGCACCGAGCGTGCCCGGACAAACCGTGCGCGCCATCCCCGGCGAGGGACTGAATGTACCGCTGTGGATTCTCGGCTCGAGCCTGTTCGGTGCCCAATTGGCCGCCGCTCTCGGCCTGCCGTTCGCGTTCGCTTCGCACTTCGCACCCGATGCATTGCTGGCGGCGCTGCAGATCTACCGCGCGCGATTCAAGCCGTCGCGCCAGCTGCAGCAACCCCATGCGATGGTGGCCGCGAACATCATCGCCGCGGATTCGGATGCCGAGGCGCGCTATCTGTTTACTTCGCTGCAGCAGGCATTTCTGCGCTTGCGCCGCGGCCAGCCGGGACCGTTGCCCGCGCCGGTTGCATCGATAGACGCGGTAACCAGCGAAGCGGAGCGCGCCGGGCTCGCCCAGGCCCTGGAGTGCTCATTCGTGGGCAGCGTGGCAACGGTGGAGCAGGGCCTGCGGAACTTCCTGGCCAGAACGGCCGCCGATGAACTCATCATCAGTGGTCATATTCATGACCACCAGGCGCGGCTGCGGTCATTTGCGCTGGCGGCGCAGGTCCGCGACGCTATTTTGTGACCTGGATCACAACTTGAACTGCGTCGCACTTCAGGTTGCCCGACGTCACATGTCGGCACTTAGCTACATCCCGGAGTTTGGGTTGTCTGTAGAATTCTCGCGACTTCACCCAGGAAGAAGCGATGGCGAACCCATTCGATGCAGAGGCAGGGGAATTTACCGTATTGGTCAATAGCGAAGGCCAGCACAGTCTGTGGCCGGCTTTCCGTGAGGCGCCCGCCGGGTGGAGCGCCGCGGGAAAATCCGGTGCGCGCCAGGAATGCCTGGACTGGATTGATGCCCACTGGACCGATATGCGCCCAAAATCCCTGATCGACGCAGAAGCTCGCGCCAAACCATAAGGTTTCTTAGAAAAACCGATGGCTATGGACCGAATGCGGGCGCCGCGCCCCGAAATCTCGCCCGACATAAGGTACCTGCCGCTTTGCGCTGCACAGCTGGACGTCTGGCGCGCACAGAAACTGGCACCGGACAACACCCTCTACAACATTGGCGGCTACGTCGAGATTTTCGGTGCGGTTGATCCGAACGTCTTTGCGGCGGCCTTGCATCAGGGCTTGCGCGCAGCGGATTCCTTTCATTTGCGCTTTGCTGAAACCCCCGATGGACCTCGCCAGTTTTTTGGTCCGATCGATGCGGCCCAGCTGCCGTGCATCGATCTGAGCGGTGTTGTCGAGCCGCGTGCTGCAGCGCTGGCATGGATGCAGCGATCCATGGCGACGCCATTCAATCTGGCAACGGGCCCCTTGTACCGCTTTGCGCTACTGCGGATTTCCGCCGATTGCTGCTTCTGGTACGCCGCCTACCACCACCTCGTCACCGATCTACTGGGCGGAACGGTATTTGTGCGGCACGTTGCCGACTTGTACAACGCCGCAATGGGGGTCGCGGCCGCACCTGAAGCGACGCTGACGCCCTGGTCGCAAGTCATTGACGATGAAGCGCAGTACCGCAGCTCGACACGCTGCCAGCGCGACCGGGAATACTGGCTGGAACAGATGCGTGGCCGAGCCGCTCCGGCCACGCTTTGCGGGCTCATGCCGGCTTGGCCGGACGGCACCATCGAGACCGTCGGCTGCGTTCGCGGCGCCGTGTTCCGTGCGCTGAATGCGCTGGGCGGCACCGGCAATGCCGGAGTGGTCGCGGTCCTGTATGCCGCCGTCGCGGTGTACATGGCCCGGTTGACGGGTCGCTCGGACCTGGTCGTGGGCATGCCTGTGGCGGGGCGGACCAATCCCACTCTGCGGCGCTCAACCGGAATGACCGGAAACACCGTGCCGTTGCGGCTGCAGGTGGATTTTTCGCAGACCTTTCGTGCCCTGACGGAACGGGTCGGAATGCGCATTCGGGAGGCGTTTCGGCACCAGCGGTACTGGTCCACCGCCTTGCGCGGTGATTTGGGACTGACGGTCAATGACCCGAGCCTGTATGACGTCGTCGTCAATTTCGTGCCGAATGAGGCCCGGTTCAAGCTTGCCGACCATTCAGTGTGTGGGCACACCTTCACCCACTCACCGCTCGTCGAAGATCTCATGATCACCGTGCACGGTCGTGAGGACGGCACCGATGTGCGGCTGCACTTTGCTGCCAACCAGGATCATTACAGCCACCAATCGCTGCTACGGCATCAGCAGAATTTTCTGCAGCTGTTGGATGCGATTGCGGCGGACCCGCAGCAGCGCGTCGGACTCTTGCCGTTGTTGGATACGCCACGCCGAGTGCAGATTTTGCAGCAATGGAGCGGGTCGGCGCACATCGGCAGCAGCGTCAGTGCCGTGGAGTCATTTGAGTCGCAGGTGCGGCGGGCTCCGTCGGCGGTGGCTGCAATATCGGCGCATCGCTCCTTGAGCTATGGGGAGCTGAATGCGCGTGCGAATCGGCTGGCGCGGCAGTTGCGGCAGCAGGGCGTGGGACCTGAGCAGGTGGTGGGGCTGTGGGCGGATCGATCCTTGGAGATGCTGATCGGGATGCTGGGGATCCTCAAGGCCGGGGGCGCGTATCTGCCGCTGGATCCGAACTATCCGCTGCAGCGCCTGCAGATGATGCTCGCGGATGCGCAGCCGGTTGTGGTGGTTGGCCCTGAGGCGGCGGCAGGCTCCGCACTGGCCCCGGACATACCCCACCTGAGGGTGGATAGCGACGCTGAAATCAGCGTGGACGCGGCTGCGGATGCCGTGCACGCGCTGCGGCTGCCGCAACATCTGGCCTATGTAATCTATACCTCCGGTTCGACCGGTACGCCGAAGGGCGTGATGGTCATGCATGCGGGACTGGGCGCATTGGCGAGCGCGCAGGCGGCACAGCTGCAGATCACGGCGCGCTCACGGGTGTTGCAGCTCGCATCGTTGAATTTTGACGCCTCAGTGTCCGAAGTGCTGATGGCCCTGTTGCACGGGGCGGCCCTGGTGCTCGCGCCGGAGCAGGCTTTGAGCGGCGCGGCATTGCGGGAGCTGCTGGTGAAGCAGCGGATTACCCATCTGTCGGTGACACCTTCGGTGCTGGCGACGCTCGGCAGAACTGAGGACTTGGCGCTGGAATGCCTGGTGGTGGCCGGTGAGGAGTGCCCCCCGGAGCTGATCGCGCGCTGGAGCCACGGTCTGCGGATGATCAACGCCTACGGTCCCACGGAGAGCACGGTATGCGCGACCATGAGCGCGCCGCTTGCCGGCGGCCAGCCGGCCCCGATCGGCACGCCGATCGCGGGCACGCGGGTGTATGTGCTGGATGCGGCGCTGGAGCCGGTGCCGATCGGAGTGGTCGGGGAGCTGTACATCGCCGGGGTGGGACTGGCACGCGGCTACCTGGACCGGCCCGCATTGAGCGCCGAGCGCTTCGTGGCCGATCCGTATGGTGCGCCGGGCAGCCGCATGTACCGCAGCGGGGATCTGGCCCGCTGGCGCGAGACGGGCGAGCTGGAATACCTGGGTCGCGCCGACCAACAGGTGAAGGTGCGCGGACAGCGCATCGAGCTGGGGGAGATCGAGGCGGCACTGTGTGCGCAAGCCTCGGTCGAGCAGGCCGCGGTGATGGTGCGCGAGGATCGCG
>DATHOA010000234.1:0-7151 GCA_035485475.1 Steroidobacteraceae bacterium
GATTGTGCCAGGGCTGTGGTCTCCGCTGCCGTCACATGCGTCGCGTGGACGACGCACCAGCGATCATTCACATCCGTGTTCCGCAGCAGCCATTCCACGGGACGCAGCCCGGTAAAGGCCACGCAGTCATTGACCTCACGGATCTGTTCGGCGGCGTGGATGTGGATTTGGGATGTCGGATACTGACGCAGGAGGTGCGCAATATGCGCGGCGGTTACGGCGCGCAAAGAGTGCAGGCCAATGCCGACATGTTGGCCGGGCCTGATGGCTGCCTGGGCACGCACACGCTCGACAATGTCCGCAAATGTCTCGAGGTCCGTGACAAACCTTGACTGACCGGCGGTGGGGGGCGCGCCGCCGAAATTGCTGGCTTCATAGAATACCGGCAACACGGTAAGTCCAATGCCCGCGGTGTCGGCCGCCGCAAGATGCCTCAACGCCAGCTCTGCTGGATTCTCATACAGCGTTCCCTGGGGCGTGCGATGCAGGTAGTGAAACTCGGCAACGCTGGTGAATCCTGCCTCCAGCATGTCCATATAGGCGTATGCCGCGATCGCCTCGACATCATCCGCTTCCAATTGCTCGAGGAAGCGGTACATGGTGCTGCGCCAGGACCAGAAGTCATCCGCGCCCGAGGGTCCGCGCCGTTCCGTAAGACCGGCGATGGCACGCTGGAACGCATGGCTGTGCAGATTGGGCAGTCCGGGCACGACGAGGGCTTCGCGTTGATCACCGGCTACAGGCTCGACATTTTCGCTGACCCGCTCGATCAGCCCGGCGTCGACCTCCACCCGCACGCCTCGACTCCAACCGCCGGGCAACAGGGCGCACTCAAAGAAATAGTTCTGACGCATGCATTGACCGGCCTAAGAACAGCTTCCCTAATATGCCTAGCCATATTAGTATTTGTCTAGGCATAATGGATTTAACTTAATGCATGTTGACCGGCTTTGGCGCAACGCGCGAATCGCGACCCTGGACGCTCGTCGTTCCGGCGTTGGCCTGATTGAGCGCGGCGCCGTCGCGGTTTCGGACGGGCGTCTGGTCTATGTCGGCAAGGAAGCCGACCTTCCGGCCGGGATAAACGGTGCGATTGAAACGGATCTGGAAGGCCGGCTGATCACTCCGGGCCTCATCGATTGTCACACCCACCTGGTGTTCGCCGGCGACCGCAGCGATGAGTTCGTCCTGCGTCTTGCCGGCGCGGACTATCAGACGATTGCGCAAAACGGTGGAGGCATTCAGTCGACGGTACGTGCCACGCGCGCTGCCAGCGAGGCACAGCTCATCGACTCGGCCGAAGAGCGACTGTTGCATTTCCTCGCCGAAGGCATCACCACCATCGAAATCAAATCGGGATACGGGCTGGATTTGGCGACGGAGCTGAAGATGCTGCGCGCCGCCCGCAGCCTCGGCCGCCGGCACCGCGTCCACATCTGCACGACCTTGCTGGCGGCGCATGCGATGCCGAGCGATCAGGACCGGCAGGTGTATCTCGATCTCATCACGCGGGAGATCATCCCGCAGGCCGCCGCCGCGGGGCTCGCCGATGCCGTCGATGGTTACTGCGAGCGGATCGGCTTTACGGCGGCTGAGCTGCGGCAAGTGTTCGCCAGTGCCAGGGCCCATGGATTGCCGGTGAAAGTTCATGCCGATCAGCTCTCGGACGCCGGTGGGGCGGCCCTTGCAGCGGAATGCTCGGCGCTGTCAGCTGATCATCTCGAATGGAGCAATCCGGCAGGTATTGCCGCACTTGCCCGGGCGGGTACCGTCGCCGTGCTGCTGCCCGGGGCGTTCTTTGCCTTGCGCGAGACCCAGCTACCGCGCGTCGCTGAGCTGCGCCGCGCGGGCGTGCGGATCGCCCTCGCCACGGACTGCAATCCGGGCACTTCGCCGCTGCTCTCGCTGCTCACGGCCATGAGCATGGCCGCGGTGCAATTCGGCCTGACGGTAGAGGAGACACTGGCGGCGGTGACGCGCGAGGCCGCGCATGCGCTCGGACTGCAGCAGGAAGTCGGCACCCTGGAAATCGGCAAGCGGGCGGATATGGCTATTTGGAACCTCGAGCGGCCCGCGGAACTGATCTATTGGATGGGCCGCAATCGCCTGCATGCCAGAGTCTGGAGAGGGCAGTGAAGGAGGTCATCCTGAAGCCGGCCCAGGTGACTCTCGGTGAGTGGCGCGCGATTTATCAAGGGGCCGGCGCCGTGCTCGATGATCAATGCGCGCCACGGATTGCCGAGAGTGCAGCCGCGGTTGGCCGGATTGTGGATCGCGGCGAGCCTGTATACGGCATCAATACAGGCTTCGGGAAGCTCGCGGGCGTGCGAATCGAGACCGCTGACCTTGCGATGTTGCAACGAAATATCGTTCTGTCGCATTGCGCCGGCCTCGGTGAGCCCATGCCGACAGCCGTGGTGCGGCTCATGATCGCGCTGAAACTGGCAAGTCTGGCCCAGGGCGCCTCGGGTGTGCGACCCGAAACGATCGGGCTGTTGTCCGCGCTATTGCATGCAGGCCTGACGCCGGTCATTCCCTCGCAAGGATCGGTGGGCGCCTCAGGGGACCTTGCGCCGCTCTCGCATCTGGCCGGCGCACTGATTGGGGTGGGCGAGATCGTGCTGCGCAGCGGGGAACGACTGCCGGCTCTGGCCGCGCTCAAAACCGTCGGGCTCACTCCCGTGGCCCTGGGCCCCAAGGAGGGGCTGGCCCTGTTGAACGGTACCCAGTTCTCCACCGCCTACGCGCTGGCAGCGCTGTTTGAGACCGAAATTGCCTTCCAATCCGCGCTGGTCTGCGGAGCGTTGTCGACCGAGGCGGCAAAGGGTTCGGATGCGCCGTTTGACCCGCGCATCCATGCACTGCGCCGACATCGCGGCCAAATCGAAACGGCCGCCGCACTGGGCGCGCTGATGGCGGGTTCGGCGATTCGCGCCTCACACCTGATTGCGGACCCGCGCGTGCAGGATCCGTATTGCCTGCGCTGCCAGCCGCAGGTCATGGGGGCGGCTTTGGATCTACTGCGCTACGCGGCCACGACACTGCGCACAGAAGCAAACGGCGTATCCGACAACCCGCTGATCTTTGCCGAATCCGACGAAGCCCTGTCGGGGGGCAACTTTCACGCCGAGCCGGTGGCATTTGCGGCGGATGCCATGGCCATTGCGATCTGCGAGATCGGGTCGCTTGCAGAGCGGCGCATCGCCATGCTCGTGGACCCGGCGCTGTCAGGCCTGCCGGCGTTCCTGACACCGCGACCGGGCCTGAATTCGGGCTTCATGATTCCCCAGGTGACGGCAGCAGCGCTGGTCTCGGAGAACAAGCAGCGCGCCTATCCGGCGAGCGTCGACTCCATCCCCACATCGGCGAACCAGGAAGACCATGTTTCCATGGCGGCCCATGGCGCGCGCAGATTGCTGCCCATGGCACAAAATGTGTCCGCCATCGTGGGTATCGAGCTGCTCGTTGCCGCGCAGGGGTGTGATTTGAGCGGGACGCTGAAGTCCAGCGCCGCGTTGGAGCTCGTGCGTTCCCTGCTGCGCGAGCGCGTCCCGGTACTCACCGATGACCGCTATCTGCACCCGGACATGGTAAGCGCCATCGATCTGGTGCGCAGCGGAGCGGTCGTTCGCGCGGCAGCCGGCGTCGCACTGCCGGGACTGACGGCGTGGTGATGGCCCCCTGGCTTGAAGTCCACCGCGGACAGGCGCCCCTGATTGTTGCCTTCCCGCACACTGGCACGCAGATTCCGGGCGAGCTCGAGCCGCGCCTGCTTTCCCCGTGGCTGGCGCGCAAGGACGCGGATTGGTGGGTGCACCAGCTCTATGATTTCGCACCCGGCATGGGTGCAACGACGGTCCGCACCACGATCTCCCGCACCGTCATCGACGTGAATCGGGATCCTTCGGGCCTATCGCTTTACCCCGGACAGCCTACGACCGAGCTGTGTCCTACGACGACCTTTGATGGCGAGGAGCTGTATCTTCCCGCTCTGTGCCCAGATGCTGCCGAGATCGAGCGCCGGCGCATGAGCTATTTTGATCCCTACCATGCCGCGCTGAGCCGCGAGGTCGATCGCTTACGGCATCGTCACGGCGCCGTCGTCGTGTACGATGCGCATTCCATTCGGTCGTGGATTCCAAGACTGTTTGCAGAAAAACTTCCGCGCTTCAACATCGGAACCCATGATGGTGCCTCCTGCAACGAAGCACTCGGTGGCGCGGTGGTGGCGGTGTGCAGCAACTCCGGGGCGAGTCACGTACTCAATGGCCGCTTCAAAGGTGGCTGGACCACGCGCCATTACGGCAGGCCCGGTGAGGGGGTGCACGCCATCCAAATGGAGCTCGCCTGCCGCAGTTATATGCAGGAGCCGCCGGATACCCCAGCTGAGCACAATTGGCCGCCACCCTACGACCCGGCGCATGCCTCCGGGACGCGCGATGTCCTCAAACAGGTCCTCCAAGCCTGTCTCTCCTTCATTGAAGCCCGACAATGGTGAATTCATGACGCGCATCGACAAGACAAGAGCCATCCGCGCCGCCAGGGGTCCGCAGCGCACGGCCCGGAGCTGGCTCACCGAGGCGCCGCTGCGGATGTTGATGAACAACCTGGATCCGGATGTTGCTGAGCGGCCGGAGGAGTTGGTCGTGTACGGCGGCATTGGCCGCGCCGCCCGAGATTGGGAGAGTTACGACACCATCGTCGCGACCTTGCGGCGTTTGCAGGACGATCAGACGCTGCTGATTCAGTCCGGCAAACCGGTCGGTGTCTTTCAGACCCATGCTGATGCGCCGCGCGTGCTCATCGCCAATTCGAATCTAGTGCCGCGCTGGGCCACCTGGGAACACTTCAATGAGCTCGACCGCAAGGGTCTTGCCATGTTCGGTCAGATGACGGCCGGGTCATGGATCTACATTGGTGCGCAGGGCATCGTCCAGGGCACCTATGAGACGTTTGTAGAGATGGGCCGCCAGCACTATGGCGGCGACCTCAGTGGCCGCTGGTTGCTCACTGCCGGATTGGGCGGAATGGGCGGGGCACAGCCGCTGGCCGCCGTGATGGCGGGGGCGTCGTGCCTGGCCATTGAGTGTCAGCCGTCCCGCATTGAGATGCGGCTGCGCACCGGTTACCTGGACAAGGCCGCCTCGACCCTCGATGAGGCGCTGGCGCTCATCGACCAGGCCCGGCAGCAGCGCAAACCCGTCTCCGTCGGTCTGCTGGGCAATGCAGCGGAAATTCTGCCACAGCTGTACTCCCGGGGTGTGAGGCCGGATTTGCTCACCGATCAGACCTCTGCCCATGACCCGCTAAATGGGTATCTGCCGAAGGAATGGACACTGGAACAGTGGTCCCGCCAGCGCGA
Organism: Steroidobacteraceae bacterium; assembly: GCA_035485475.1. Classification (GTDB taxonomy): domain Bacteria; phylum Pseudomonadota; class Gammaproteobacteria; order Steroidobacterales; family Steroidobacteraceae; genus DAIDKA01. The sequence continues at coordinate 5,363 of DATHOA010000234.1, forward strand.
GACGGATCCTGCCGGCGTGGTCCGGGCGGCCAAGGCCTCGATGGCGATCCATGTGCGCGCGATGCGGGATTTCCAGAAGGCCGGAGTACCCACCGTGGACTACGGCAACAACATCCGGCAGATGGCGCTGGAGGAGGGCGTCACAGACGCATTTGAAATCCCGGGGTTCGTGCCGCAGTACATCCGTCCGCTGTTCTGCCGCGGCGTCGGTCCCTTCCGCTGGGTGGCACTTTCGGGCGATCCGGAGGACATCTATCGCACGGACGCCAAGGTCAAGGAACTCATTCCCGACGACCCGCACCTGCACAAATGGCTGGACATGGCCCGCGAGCGCATCCACTTCCAGGGACTCCCGGCGCGCATCTGCTGGGTGGGGTTGGGCGACCGGCACCGCCTCGGCCTGGCGTTCAATGAGATGGTGGCGCGGGGGGAACTCAAGGCGCCCATCGTCATAGGCCGGGATCACCTGGATTCAGGTTCGGTGGCCTCGCCCAATCGCGAAACGGAGGCCATGCGGGACGGCTCCGACGCCGTGTCCGATTGGCCCTTGCTCAACGCCTTGCTGAACACCGCATCAGGGGCGACCTGGGTTTCAATTCATCACGGCGGCGGAGTCGGCATGGGCTTCTCGCAGCACGCCGGCGTCGTGATCGTGTGCGATGGCACGCAGGCGGCTGCAAAGCGCATCGCACGCGTCCTGTGGAACGACCCCGCGACCGGGGTAATGCGCCACGCCGATGCGGGTTACGAGGTCGCGCTGCAATGCGCGCAGCAGAATGGTCTTGATCTGCCCGGCATCCTGCGCTGAGCCACGGGAGGTCAACCCTGTTTCTCGGAAACCCGATCTGCGTTGTCCAGAATTTTAGCGAAGACCGTCAGGCAGGCAGCAAGCTCCTCGGCACTGATGTCCTTGATGAGCGAAGCACGAATTGAATTCTGAATCTGGTTGATCCGTTGCATCAGGGGCTTGGAAGCCTTGGTGAGTTCAATGACCTTTGCGCGCCGATCACCCTTGGCCGCGCGGCGTTGAATCAGGCCGTCGGTCTCCAGATCGCGCAGCACGCGCCCCAAAGTGGGTTGCTCTATTCCCATCCGTTCCGCCAGTTGTGTTTGATTGACCCGGTCGCCAAACACCGTAATCCAATACAACGTCCCCCATCGAACGTGGCTCTGGCCGGCCGCCAGCAGGGCTTCATTCATCACATTGCGCCAGCGGCGCGCAACAAACGTCAGGCCTTGAGAGAACGAGTACTGGACTGGATTGTAGAGATCGTGATCACCATCCGCGCGGCGCAGAAACAAATCGCCATCCGCGGAGACCCCCGCGAGCCACCGCGGAATCCTCGTGCTGCCGCGCTTTGCACGCCGCAGCTGGGGTTTCGCGACGGCGTTGTTATTGCGCTGGGGCAAGCGGCTTTCCTCGCTGACGATGATTGAGCTTCTCACGCATTCGAATGCGTTGTTTTGCAAAGCAGGTGTCGCAAACCTATATAGAAGGGATCGCAATTGCAATCATGGTCTATATGGGATCCCAGGCCGATTCATCAGCCACAGAGGCGTTTCGAATCCCAGTTTGGTGCTTTGCGGTAAAGTGACATGCAGTCCGACACAGGCGCCTACGGCGATGACCTGGCGAGGTAATTCCGCGACTGAAGGATGCTAAATGCGGGCCTCCAGGACCATATTGAAAGGTCCTTCGGTCGCCCGCCGTATGCGCGAGAACCCGGCGCCACCGATGACTTCCGAGAGTTTCGCCTGCCCCGCCTGTGCGCCCAGACCTTCTCCGACC
>DATHOA010000235.1:0-23177 GCA_035485475.1 Steroidobacteraceae bacterium
CAGAATGCTCTGGGTGATCAGCTCGAAGACATGGAGCGGGCTGCGATCATCAAGGCGCTGGAACAAACCCGCTACAACAAGACGGCCGCGGCGAAGCTGTTGGGAATGACTTTTCGTGCCCTGCGCTATCGGATCAAGAAGCTGGGAATAGAGTAAGCGGCAATGAAGCTCCTATCGCGGTCCGGAAGCACAGGTGCGGCTTTCCTGATCTTCGCTGTCGCTTTCCTGTTTCTGGCCTTGGCGATGGATCACGTAGTCAACTTCTACGATGAAGGAATAATTCTGGAAGGCGCCGCGCGCGTGAACGATGGGGCAGTCATCCATCGCGACTTCTACGCCAACTACGGACCGGCGCAGTTCTATGTCATCGCCGGTTTATTCAAGCTATTCGGCACATCGGTGCTGGTCGAGCGCGTCTGGGACACCTTGATTCGTGCGGGCGTGGTTGCGCTGGCATTCTGCATAGTTCGACAGGTGGGCCGCCCGCTGGACGGGGTGTTCGCCGCCGCCATGACCGCAGTATGGCTCGGTGTGGTCGGCGTTTACGGTTATCCGGTATTTCCGGCTGAATTCTTCACCCTGCTCGCCGTGCTGCTGATGACGCCGGTCTTTGCGAATCGACTTTCCGTTGCTTCACTGGTGGGCAGCGGAGTCTGCATTGGAATCACGGTACTGTTTCGCTACGACGTGGGCTTCTACGCATTCCTTGGCTTGAACGCCGCAGCGACCACGCATGTGCTGTCCAGCAAGCGATCAGTTGGGCCGCTTCGCAGCCTACTGCGCGTACTGGCGCCGGTATGGCTGGGAACCGCTGCCGTGGTCCTGCCGGTCGCCGCGGCCTATCTGGTGGTGGGCGCACTGCCCGATTTCACGTTTGACATCGTAACGTATCCGGCACGGTTCTATGCGCGAATGCGCTCATTGCGGTTCCCCGGAATCGCCGAGCTGTCCGCGGATCCGGTCAAGTTCGGTATCTATCTGCCGATCGCGGTCGCGCTCGCCAGTGCGGGCACGTTTCTGTTCGCGAAACCACCCGTGGCTGAAGCGACTGCCGCGATACCCGGGACCCGCGGGCGGGGCGTCGTGATCGCGCTGACGATTTTGTGTGGCCTGTTCTTTCTCAAGGGCTGGGTTCGCGTCAGTATCGAGCACATGATGTTGTCCATTGTCTGTGCGCTCATTCTCGCCGTAGCGTTGCTGGCGTACGCGCGGCCGGCCGCACCACGCCGTGGCTCGACCGCCTTGACGGTCACGAGCGCCCTGGCATTGATCGCCGCAGTGTTGCCAACGATCGCCGCCGCCCATATCGTCGCGGCCCAAGTGGCAAATGGGTTGGCCTGGATGCGGCGACCGACCACCTGGACCGGCACCGGAAACGGTCCCCAACTGGCCTCCTGCAAGCCGCCTGCGGGCCTGCAACGCACAGCGTGCTTCGCAATTGACACCGATCACGCCGATGCCGTCCTCTATGTCCACGATCGCAGCCGTCCAACCGACACGATATTCATCGGCGTGGTGGGATATGACCGGCTGATCGTGAACGATGTATTGTGCTACTTCCTCCTGGGGTTGCAGCCGGCAACCAAGTGGTACCACTTCGACCCGGGCCTGCAGACCACGGCCGCGATCCAGAACGAAATGATTCAGGAGCTGCGCGTGCGCAAGCCTCCGTTCGTCATGGCCGAGATGCATCTGAGTGACGTCCTGGAGCCAAACGAAAGCAGCACCAGCAGCGGCGTCACTTTGCTTGACGATTTCATCGTCGCCAATTATCGCCCGGTTCACACGTTCGGCAATATAATCGTGATGAAGAGCCTGGTGCCGTAGTCGTGGAGCACTCCGCCATCATCGTCCCTGACGCAATCGAACACCGCACCGCTGCGCCGGTTGCGCCGGTTGCGCAGTGCACGGATTTGCCGCTCGCCGTTGACCTGGATGGCATCTTGATCAGATCGAACACTCTCCACGAGGGCATCCTTGCCTGCGTGAAGGAAAGGCCGCGCGTAATGTTGCAGATCTGGGCTGCGCGCCGCGGCAAGGCTTCTATGAAACGCGCGATCGCCGCACAGGCTCTCTTCGATCCCCAACTGCAGCCCTATAACGAAGAACTGCTGCAATTCCTGAGATCACAAAAGGGCGCAGGCCGGCGGATCGGTCTATTCGCCGCTGCCGACCATTCGGTAGCCACATCGGTTGCTGCTCACCTGGGCATATTCGACGTGGTGATGGGTTCAGACGGACAGACCCATCTCTGCGGCGACGCCAAGGCGGCTGCCATCCGCGAGGCATTCGGGCCGCGCTTCACCTATGCCGGTGACACCGCTATCGACCGGGTGCCGTTCAGCCGTGCCGAGCGTGTCATACTGGTCGGCGGAGTCGAAAGACTGCGCGGCGGATTGCTCAATGACAGGCCGATCGAGGCCGAGTTCCCAACAGCCAGGGCGGGCTTCGGGGTCTGGTTCAGGGCTCTACGGATACCGCATTGGATCAAGAACACGGTGGTGTTCGTGGCACCCGTGCTCGGGATTCAGGCGCTCACGCCGCATGGCGGAATCAATGCGTTGGTGTTGTTCCTGCTTATGGGCACGCTCGCCTCTGCCACATACCTCATCAACGACTTGTTCGACCTGTCAGTGGACCGTCAGCATCCGGTCAAACGATTGCGACCTTTCGCGGCGGGAGAGCTCCCGGTGAGCGCGGGTCTGGCAGCAGCGGCTGCACTCATCCTGCTCACCGGCGCCGTCAGCTCACTGTTGCCGCCGTCCAGTTCGGTGTCGTTACTCATATATCTCGTCCTGACCCTGTGCTACAGCCTGTGGTTGAAGCACGTCGCCATGGTCGACGTACTCGTCCTGGCTGGGCTGTTCACCCTGCGCGTGGCCGCAGGGGGCATGCTGTTGCCAACGCCCCTGTCACCTTGGCTGCTGACCTTCTCGATGCTGTTCTTCCTCGGACTGTCCATCATCAAGCGTTATGCCGAGCTGGAACGGGTGTTACGGTTGAATCCGGACAATGGACGTGCCCGCGGCTACAGCGCCCGCGACCTGCCGATCCTGCTCGCGACGGGAATCTCTTCGGGGATTTCCGCGGTAGTCATCTTTACGATCTACCTGATAAGCGAACAATACCCGCGGCATTTCTATGCGAATCCGGGGGTGCTTTGGGGCATCACGCCGATTCTGCTCATTTGGACGTTGCGCGCCTGGCATCTGAGCGTTCATGGCAGGATGAATGAGGACCCCGTCATGTTCGCGGTGCGGGACCGGGTGTCGCTGATCCTGGGCGGGCTGGTGTTGGCGATCCTCGTGGTAGCCTGGATTTAAGTCGGTTGGACGCTTTATCCACATGGCGCGACGACTACCGCTCGTGGGGACGCACGCTCAATGCCCGTCATCACATCTTCCGTCCTGGCGACATCCCCGCACTTCAACGGATGCTCGGCGCGATTGAGGACGAAGCAGTATTGGCGTTTGGATGCGGACGCTCCTACGGCGACGTGGCTCTCAATCCAGGCGGCGCCCTGATCGATTGCAGCCGGCTCGACCGCTTCATCGACTTCGACCCAGCGACCGGCATCCTCGAATGTGAGGCTGGGGTCCGGCTCGCGGATATCCTCGAGATCATCTGCAAACCCGAAGCACACGGATCGAGCTGGCTGCTGCCGGTTACTCCGGGTACACGTTTCATCAGCGTTGCAGGTGCCATTGCGAATGACGTACATGGCAAGAATCACCACGGCTTCGGAACATTTGGGCGCTATCTGCTCGCGTTTGATCTGCTGCGCGGTGACGGCAGTTACCTGACCTGTTCGCCCACCGAGAACCAGGCGCTGTTTGCTGCCACGATCGGCGGCTTGGGCCTGACCGGTTTGATCTTGCGCGCCCGGCTGCAACTGCGCCGGGTTCCGGGTCTCGCAGTCGAGTCGGAACAGATCCGCTTCGACACACTGGATGATTTCTTCGATCTCGCCGCCGAGTCCGACCGCGACTGGGAATACACCGCCGCCTGGATCGACTCCCTCGCCACCGGCAAGCGCATCGGACGCGGCATCTATGCGCGGGCGCGCCACCGCGCGGGTGCGTCGTCGGCGCTGCCGGCCAGCACGCCATCATTTGGTATGCCGGTCAAATCGCCGTTTTCCCTCGCGACACCCATGACCGTGCGGGCTTTCAACGCACTTTACTGGCGAAAGCTCGGCTTGAAACGCCGGGTATCGAAAGTCTGCGGCTATGCATCCGCGCTCTATCCCCTGGATGCGGTCGATCATTGGAATCGGGCGTACGGACCGGCCGGATTTTTCCAGTTTCAAAGTGTCGTTCCAAGCGCGGCTGCCCGGTCTGCCACGGCGGAGATGCTGCGGTTGACTGCGGCCTCCAGCGAAGGCTCGATGATTTCAGTACTCAAGGTCTTCGGCGATCTTGACTCGCCCGGCATGCTGTCCTTCCCGATGCCGGGGATCACTCTGGCGCTGGACTTTCCCAATCGCGGTGCGGCAACTTGCGCGCACCTTGCAAAGCTGGAGAATATCGCCATCGAGGCAGGTGGACGAATCTACCCGGCGAAAGACAGCCTCATGACGGCCACGTCTTTTCGCCGCGGGTTCCCACGATACGAAACTTTCCTGCGTCACATTGATCCGCGCTTCTCATCGGGATTCGCAAGGCGCGTCGGGCTGCTGGAGGCCGCGCAGACGCGGCCGGGCACATGATCGGGCCCACGCAAATGGCGCGCCGTGTGGCGATCTTCGGCGCGACCTCCGATATCGCAATATGCATCGCCAGACGTTACGCCCGCAGCGGCGCGCGGCTGGTTCTCATCGGGCGTGATCCGCAGCGCCTTGACGCCCATGCCGCGGACTTGAAGTTGCGTGGCGCCGCGGCCGTCGTGTGCCAGCAGGCGGACTTCGCGCAGCTGGCCGAACTTTCCGACATGGTGAGGTTCGCCTGGCAGGCGTTCGCCGGCTTCGAGGTGGCCGTCGTGGCCTATGGTTCGCTGCCGGAGCAGGCCAGCGTGCAAACATCGGCTGAGCGCACGGTTGCGGCACTTGCCCTGAACTTCGTCAGCCCCGCGGTAGTGCTCGGTGAACTCGCCCCATTGTTTGCAACGCAAAAAACCGGCGTTCTTGCGGTCATTACGTCGGTCGCCGGCGATCGCGGCCGGAAGAGCAACTACGTATACGGCAGCGCCAAAGGCGGCTTGCAGCGCTTCGTGCAGGGTCTGCGTCATCGACTTTATGCCGACGGTGTTACCGTTCTTGATATACGTCCGGGCTTCGTCGCCACCAAGATGACGGCGCACCTGCGGACGTCCGGCCCGCTTTGGGCCACTCCGGAAAAAGTGGCGGCAGATATTGTGAGGGCCATCAACAACCGCCGCACGACGCTCTACACGCCCCGGTTCTGGCGGCTCATCATGACGATAGTCCGGCTGGCGCCGGGTCCGATCTTCCATCGCAGCTCGTTATGACGGCGTCGGCGACATCATGAAAATTGCAGTAACCGGCGCCGCCGGACTGGTTGGGCAGAATCTGATCGCGCGCGCAAAACTGCGCGGTAATGTCGAGATTGTCGCCTTCGATAAGCACCCCGCGAATACGGCCATCCTACGACGGCTGCACCCGGATATTCGGGTGGTCGAGGCCGATCTTGCGGTGCCCGGCCAATGGGCGGAAGCGCTGACCGGCGTGCAGTCGGTGATCCTGGGGCATGCCCAAATCGGCGGTCTGGTCGAAAATGAATTCACCCGGAACAACATCACCGCCACGCAAAACCTCCTGGCAGCGCTGCGGGCGCAAAATGTCGACTGCCGGCTCATCCACATCAGCTCCTCGGTGGTCAACTCCGCGGCGTTCGACTGGTATACACAAACCAAGAAGGCCCAGGAATCGATCGTGCTCGCATCGGGTTATCCGGTCGTGGTCCTGCGCCCCACGCTGATGTTCGGCTGGTTCGACCGCAAACATCTTGGCTGGCTGGCGAGATTCATGAAGCATTCACCGGCCTTCCCGGTGCCCGGCAATGGACGGTACCTGCGCCAGCCGCTGTACGTGGGCGACTTCTGCGACATCATCATGTCCTGCCTGGCAAGCGGCCTCGCCACCGCGACTTTCAACATCAGCGGCCAGGAAAAGATAGACTACATTGATTTGGTGCGTCTGGTCCGCGAAGCGACCGGCGCCACGACCCCGATCGTCAGGATTCCTTTCACGCTGTTTCGCGCGCTTCTGGCCGGCTATGGCATGTTCGACCACAGCCCGCCCTTCACCACCCGGCAACTGGCCGCCCTGGTAATCCCAGAGACTTTCGAAGTGATCGACTGGCCTCGCATGTTCAATGTGCGTTCGACACCGCTACGTGCGGCGATGATGGAGACGTTCCGTGATCCCACCTATTCCACGATAGTTCTCGAATTCTGAGCGCATGACTCGCCTCATTGTCCTCGGAGCCGGCGCCATGGGTCTCGCTGCCGCCTACCGGGCAGCGGTCCTCGGCCATCATGTAACGCTGCTGGAAGCGGGACCCGAGCCAGGCGGCATGATGGCGCATCTGGACCTGGGGGGTCTTAGCATCGAGCGTTACTATCACTTTGTCTGCAAGTCGGACCAGCCGACATTCGAGTTGATGCGCGAACTGGGTATCAGTGAGCGGATGCAGTGGAAGCCCACTTCAATGGGATACTTCATCGGTGGAGCGCTGTATCCCTGGGGCGATCCGGTTTCATTACTGCGCTTTCCGCATCTCACGTGGCTCGAGAAGCTGCGCTACGGTGCGTTGATGTACCTTGCGGCGAAGCGCACTCGCTGGCCGGCGCTGGAACATATGGATGCTCGAACCTGGATCGAAAATTGGTGCGGCCGCGGCGTTTACCGCAAGCTCTGGAAACCGCTGTTCGAATTCAAATTCCATCAATACGCCGACCACATTTCGGCGAACTGGATCCGGACGCGGATCCGACGAGTCGGTCGCTCGCGTCGCTCGCTCATGCAGGAGGAACTCGGCTACATCGAAGGCGGCTCGAACACCCTGGTGATTGCGCTGACCGAGGCCATCAAGGCACGCGGCGGCGACATCCGGCTGGCGGAGCCGGCGCGGCGGGTGGTGGTCGAACACGGCAAAGTAGTAGGCGTCGAGACGGCGGCAGGCGTGTATCCGGCCGATGCCGTCATCTCTACGATTCCGACACCTCTGGTGTCACGATTGGTGGAGGGCCTGCCGCCGACTGACCAGGCTGCGTATCAGGCGATCATGAATATCGGGGTCGTCTGTGTCGTCGTGAAGCTTCGCCGGTCCGTCTCGCGGCATTTTTGGATCAATGTCTCCGATCCGGGCATGCCCATCCCGGGGATCATCGAATTCTCCAATCTGCGGCCTACTGGTACCGGCGAGAGCGTCGTCTATGTCCCGTACTACACGCCGGTGACCAATCCGCTTTGGCAGCGCAGCGACGCGCAATTCATTTCGGAGGTCATGGAGTGTCTGACCCGGATCAATCCGGCCATCGAATCTGGCGATCTGGTGCACTGGCGCGTCAGCCGACTGCAACACGCGCAGCCGGTGTGTCCGCCGGACTTCCTCCGGAGGCTGCCGCCTGTTCAGACGGCCATCCGAGGATTGCAGATCGCCGACACCTGCTTCTATTATCCCGAAGACCGCGGCATCGCCGAGAGCGTCAGGTTGGGACAGGAAATGGCCCGGCGAGTGTCCACCACACCGTGACCGATCCTGGATCAGCGTCCGCGACACACGCGCAGTTTGTCCGCTTCGTCATCACGGGGGGCATATCGGCGCTCGTCAATGTGCTCGTGCGCTGGGCGCTCAGCTTCGTCGTCGGATATCAGGTTGCGATCCTCCTTGCTTACCTGATGGCGATGACGCTGGCCTTCATCCTGGCGCGAATGTTCGTATTCGCATCGGCCACGCACGATACGCTGGGGCAATACCTGCGCTTCGCGATGGTCAATGTAGTGGCTCTTGCCCAGGTGTGGCTGGTCAGCGTCGGCCTCGCGCACTACTTCTTTCCTGCTGTCGGCTTCAACTGGCAAGTCGAGACCGTTGCACATGCCATCGGAGTAGCCAGTCCGGTGGTCACGAGTTACTTCGGTCACCGGCACTATTCATTCCGAGGATAGCGCGGGTCAGGCATCGCCATGCGCCAGGATGACGTACAGTTCCTCACCGGAATCCCGGTCTGCCCACCAGGCAAATCTCGCCCGCGCAGCGAGCAGTGGCCCAAGCAGTGACCACTCGATGAGTTCCCATTTCGAAAAATCCTCCGGTCGGCAGGCGCCCTTCTTGCGCAGAAAATGACTGACAACCAGCATCGCCTCGGCCTGGGCGATCGTCGTGAATCCCGATTCTACCCGAAGGCCCGCCTGCCGAGCGCAGGCCGAAAGTGCCGGCAACGTGAATAACTGCAGATGCCGCGGCGGCTCGAGTCCGCGCCATGCCGCGCCATAGCGCCGATGCCCGAAGCTGAGCGGGTTGGGAGTCCGCAGCACGATTCGACCACCTGGATTGATCATCCGGCCACAATTCCGCAGGAACTCGCCGGGCTCCGCAACATGTTCAACGACATGGCTCGCCGTAACCACGTCGTACTTGCGCCCAGCGGCCGCCTGCGAGGCCGCGGTCCCGACCTCCACATCCAGATTGCGCAGCTCCCGCGCACGCGCCACCGCCTCAGCATCGAAATCCACCCCGGCCACCCGCCATCCGCGACGTGCCATCAGACTCAGGAACAGGCCGTCTCCACACCCGATGTCCAGCAACGTGCCCGGCACCTTGCGATCAATGAACATCCGACGCGCCCGGTTCTGTTCCATTGGCACACCCAGTGGGGCCAGCAGGCAGTCTGCGATCGCTCGATGTAGCGCCCGTGCGGCACGTAGCGCGCGGCTCCCGACCTCCACGCCATGGGTGTAATAACCCTTGTAGAGCGCTGGCAGATCATCAGGATGGGGCGCGGGATTCAGCCATAGCAGGCCACACACCGTGTTGGCGCATTTTACGAGCGACCAGGTACCGGGAACATCGAAAAGGTTGTCGCACAGCCCGTCGTACAGAGGCACCGCGGATCCGCCGCACACGGCGCAGGCCGGTCTGGCAACCTTGCGAATCACGGGTCGCCCCCGTGCGGCAAGGTTCTGCCGCGATTCAGCAGCGTCCACACGATCCGGTGCTCATCGGCGTCAATGGCGAAATTCCACACTAGCGTCAGCGAAGCGAGCAGCAGGAAAAGGCGGATCGCGACGGAGACGGATTGTGTAACGCCGATCCACCCCATGAATGTCACGGGTAGCAGCGGCAGGAAGCACAGCAAGGGTCGCAGGATCGATCCGCTGACCAATGCCCAGCGATCAAATGCCGGTCCGTGGGTCCTGGGCAGGTTATAGAAGTAGTTCATCAACTGACCGACGACTGCCCCGACGATGACCGCCGCGGCCACCCCGCGTGCACCGAACATGCTGCCGGCAATCACTGCAACAACGAGGTTTGTCACACCTTCGACCAACGGACTCAAGAGCAGCTGGCTGTGCTTCTTCGCCGCGAGCAGCAAAGTTGCGTAGGGAAAGGCCAGCTGGCGCAAGGCATGTCCCAGCACAATCAACCTCAGGATCGGCGCGGCCTTCAGCGCGTACGCCGCTCCCAGCCAAGCGGTCAGTATTTCGCGGTCGAACACGATCAGCAGCAGCGCCACAGAAGTCATGACCACCGTCGCCAGCCGCGTGCTTCTCATCAGGATCCGCCCCAGTTCTTCGTCGTCGTTGCGTGCGGCATATTTCGCGCCGACCTGCATCAACGGGCTAAACAGTGCGGGCATGACGCCCGCCAGGACGGTAATCGGCACCAGGCAGACCGTATAGTAAGGCAGATACGCGAAATCGACGCGGCCGACGATGAAGACATCCAGGCCGCTGATCATCAGCGCACCGATCTGCCAAACCGCGGTCGCACTGCAGTAGCTCCAGATCTCCTGCAGGGTGCCCCGGAAAGGCTTGCGAAGGGGGGGCGACACCCGTGTTATCCGCCGGCAGCAGATCCACATCGCCAGATAAGAGACGGCGTTCACGGCAACGAAACACAGCGCGAGCCAGAACAGCGACCGGAACTTGATTCCGACCGTAATCAATGACGCGGTCAGGATCAGTCTCGCCGTGCCGACAACGGCCGCGACGACATCATTGCGGCGCAGCCCGATGAGCGTGCCATTGCATACGGAGACGGGCAGCGCGAACGCAAGCGTAAGGCCGGTGGCCAGCACCGCGCCTTGTGCCATCGGCAGCAGCCCCGGGGGTATCTGCGGAAACAATCGTGCGAGAAACACAGTGGCCAGAACGATCCCGGCTGCCGCCAGCAGCGCCATGAAGCAAAGAACCCACAGCGCCGCACCGACGAACTCGTCGCGTGCGGCGTATTCCTGACGCTCCTCGTGGAAGGCCACGTAGCGGCCCACCGCATCCTGCAGCCCCAGACCCAGGATTCCCGTATAGCCGGCGATCTGCAGGACCAGCGCCCATACCGCGAAAGCGGCGGGTGTCAGCACCCTTGCGAGCACCGGCGGCACGGCCAGCAGCAGGACTGCGGAGGATGCGCCGATGACGCTGCTGGCTGCCGAGTTACGCAGAAACAGCGCCGACTCGCGGCTGGCCTCGTGATGTCGGTTTGAATCGGCAGGTGTCACTGCGCAGCCAGGTGGTAGACCCCATACAGCGCATAGATGCGCAGGTTGGCGTCCAGCCACGCCGAGCGTAGCGGATCGTGCATCAAGCGCTGACACGAGAAGCCGGCGCGGGTCATACACGCATTCAACGCCGTTTCGTCGTAATACTGTTTGTGATCAGAATCCCAGGCGTAACCGCGCCGGCCAGGAACCCCAACGATGAACACACCGTGTGGTTTCAGAATCCGGCGTATTTCGCCGAGCAGTGGTTCCGGATGCTCCAGATGCTCGAGAACATTATCCAGAACGGCGCCATCAAACGTCTGGTCCGCTAATGGCAACTGGTCCGGCTGCATCAATTGAACATCGAGACCCAGGGCGCGGCAGTACTCGACCGCCTTCGGGTTTACATCAACGCCGACGGTATTGGCCCGGTAGCGAACCATGTCGCCCAGGCCGCAACCGATGTCCAAAACTCGGCCTTTGAGGAAACGTGACAGTCGTGGATACAACCAGCCATATCGATACCAGTACGAGAGAGGCGATCGATTCTTCAGCTGCTCAAAATAAGCGTCGTACGCGCCATTCATGATTGATCCGGGCTCTCACAGGATGGTGCAGCCATTATGCACGGGGCGGTGACTGTCATCGTTTACTTGTCCAGGCCCAGCGCGCGGGCCGTCGCCAACAGGAACGAGCGCCCGTTCTTCCGGTCCGGCTCCAGATGGCACCCCTCGGCCCACTCGTTCCACGCATTGATAAACACCAACTGTCTCCCCGGCTCATTGCGCCGCGCAGCAGCAATACAGGCTTCCAGCCATTGCTGGTACTTATCGGGGTCATCATTCTGGATGATCATTGCGGACTTGCGCCGGGAGGAATTGTCCCAACTCGGAAACACACACGGATGCACCGTGTAATTTTCTGCCTGGGGCCTGCTGATGCTGGCGTCAACAATACCGGCGTAGTCGATAATCGCGCTCGCCGAAGCATGGCGACCGACGAACTGAAAGAGGGACGTTGGCAGAATTTTTTTCGCAGCGATTGCCAGCCGGTTGACCAAGTTGCCGGACACCGGAAACGAGCTCCAGTTCGGCTGAAAATTCACGATGGCATCCACGCCAGTGCGCAGCAGGCCCGCGTCCGCACCCTCCGTGTGTCCGTTGCGCATGGCGCACAGGTACAGTCCCGGCAGCCCATTTCTCGCGGCCTCGGCGCGCCACATGCCGATCATTGCCGCCGCATCCGGAATAGCGTGTAACTTCCAGAAGACGAATAGCGGCATGCCGTCAATGCGGATATAGCGCTCATCGCGGAAGGCGCGCATCAGCCAATCGATATGGCGTTGATGATCCTGCGTGCTGTATTCCTGCTTCTTCAGAATTTCGCGTTCCTGGCCATCCCAGGTGCGGGTCCAGCTCTCATTGGCCCAGCACAGACAGAACGGGAAGTCAGGGCTGCCGGAGTTCAGCACTTCGTCGAATGGTCGCTCCAGCAGCCGCTCACCGTGGAACCAGTAGTGGTAGTAACAAAAGCCATGAATGCCGTGTTCGCGGGCCAGTACGGCCTGCGCCTCGCGGGTTTGCGCCAGTCGCAGGTCGTAGAACCCCAGATCGGCGGGAACGTGTGGTTGGTGATGACCGCGGAATCTGGGTCGGGTGACTGAGACGTTGGTCCATTCAGTGAAACCTCTGCCCCACCACGCGTCGTTTTCGGGGATGGGATGGAACTGCGGCAGATACATGGCGATGGCCCGCGCCGTGGGTGTTGGGAATTTCGCGGACATCACCAAAATCCCCGGGTCATGCTGAGCCGCCGACGCAGCCAATTCGGCAGACCTCTGAAGCCACGCCCGAGCTTGTAGCCGAGGTACTTGGCCGCGTTGCGTACAAACGCTGCCGGCATGAGCCACGGAGCGGCGCGAGCCAGGAACCGCAGTTCGGAGCTGACGTATTTGCGGCCGTCCCCCTCCGGTTCACCCAAGTCGTGTACCAGCTGTGGCAACTGCGCGTGAAAGACCCCGTAGTCGAAATAGCGCTGCATTTCCTGAAATATCGAATAATCATGCGAATGACGTACCACTGCGTCGCCACAGTATTTCACCGACCACCCCCCGCGCAGCATCCGGAACGCCACATCGACGTCCTCACCCAGAATCAGTTGCGAGGAAAATCCCCCGCATTCCTTCAGCGCCTGTAGCCGGTATGCGGCGAAGGAGTTGGAGAGGTGCGCGGTCCTGAGCCCATAGCGGGGAACGTCGGCCAGGGTACGCATCTGGCTCGCGGCCGGATACAGGAATGTCGCGCTGTGTCTGGCGAAGGGGCGCGCGTCGTGGTGCGGAAGCTGCCGGCCGTATGTCGCGCCAACTTTTGGATCGGCAAACGGCGCGAGCAGCGCGGCCAATGAATCCGGCCCTTCGATAACGGCATCGTGCGTCAGGAATACAACGAATTGCCGGTCATGGCCGAATCGGTCCGCGGCCTCCTGACGGGTCCGACCGTGGTTGAAGGTGCGCGAGTCGATACTCAGCACTTCAAACTGGCACTGCGCCGCCACGGTATCGCTGCCGTCCGACGAACTTGAGTCTACGACTGCGATCAGGGTGGGGTCTGGAACGGCCTCCCGCAGCGCCTTTGCCGCTTCACGCCATCGCGCGCCGCCATTGCGGACGGGTATGATGATCCGGGAGCGGCCGAGGTAAGAAACATCAAATTGCGGGACAGAAACCATGAGTCATATAGTACCGAGGCTTCCCCCGTCAGTTCCACGGCAATAATGGGCATGACATCGCTACACAGTTCCGCGCCCGCTTTGGATCTGCTTCAACCTGACGTGCCCGGAAGGCGCATCGCTGTGCTTGTCCCCTGCTACAACGAAGCGGCCACGATCGCCGGCGTCGTGAGCGGATTCCGCCAGGCGCTACCCACGGCTGATATCTATGTCTACGACAACTGCTCCACGGACGCGACGGCGCAGGTCGCCCGTGACAGCGGTGCCATCGTCAGGACCGAACCGCTGATCGGTAAGGGTAATGTCGTACGGCGCATGTTCGCTGACATCGAAACCGACATCTACGTCATGGTGGATGGGGACGGAACCTACGACCCCACCGCTGCGCCGGCATTGATCCAGCGGCTGGTTCTGCATGGACTGGACATGGTGAACTGTGCCCGAATACCGGTCTCTGACGGGGTCTATCGTTCGGGACATCGCCTGGGAAACCGCCTGCTCACCGGCCTGGTCTCGGGCGTGTTCGGCAACCAGCTGCGCGACATGCTGTCGGGCTACCGGGTCATGTCGCGACGCTTCGTGAAGTCGTTTCCGGCGCTTTCGACCGGATTTGAAATCGAAACCGAACTCACCGTGCACGCCCTGGAGCTGCGCGTGCCAATCGCAGAGCTCCCCGCCCCGTATTTTGCGCGACCGGAGGGCTCCGCCAGCAAGCTCAACACCATCAGCGATGGCATGCGGATCCTGCGCGTCATCGTGCACCTGGTGAAGGAGGAGCGGCCGCTGCAGTTCTTCTCCGTGATTTTTGCAGTGCTGACGGCAGTGTCACTGGCGATGGGCATTCCGGTGGTGATGGAGTTCCTGGCCACCGGACTGGTCGGGCGACTGCCGACCGCGGTTTTGGCCATGGGCCTGATGATTCTGGCTTTCCTAAGCCTGATCTGCGGCCTGGTGCTGGACACTGTCACGCGTGGGCGCCGAGAACTGAAACGCCTGTTCTATCTATCCGTAAGCCAGACCCGCTGACCGGCCCTCGCACAGCACCGCGGCAACGCTTTTCAACGCTTCGCGACGTGAAAATGCAAGCCCTTGGCGCCCAGCGGGACATTCTTCAGCAGACTCGATTCAAGATACGCGGTACGGTTGGCCAGCTGCACGCAGCGGCTGGCCAACGAACGTCTGGTCTGTGTCACCGCCCGCGTCCGGTAGACATCATTCTCCTGGCCCCGCCAGAAGGCCTCCATCCGGGGGCCCAGGACGGGTATCTTGAAGCTCGCGAAAAATGCCGCATCCAGCGTCGCGCCGAGCAGATGGTAGCTATACGCAAGCTTCACGACCCGGAACCGGGACGCGAACCGGTCCAGCAGCTCGCGCCGCGTATAGGCGTGATGGTGGTCCTTGGTGTCGCGGTAGATATTGCGGTCCAGGAGCCGGAACAGGGCGTGTGCGCCCAGGCCGCCTTCGGCCGGGACGAATCCAATGAACGAGCCGCCGCTGCGCAGCACCCGATGAATCTCCTGCAGGGACTGTTCCAGGCTCGCAACGTGCTCGAGCACGTCGCATGAGATGACCAGATCGAAGGTGTCAGCGGCGAATGGCAATGGCGCATCGGTAGCAATCTGGTGATATTCAAAATCAACCGCCGTGTGCGGTGCGCGAATATCGACCCCGACCAGTCGCGCCTGCGGCTTGACTGTGCGCACCAGGTGCAGGTGCTTGCCTTCACCCGCGCCGTAATCAAGAACCAGCGGAGCAGCAGCAATCGGCAGCTGCTCAACCAGCCAGCGGGCCTTCAATCCTGGTAGATCGCGGCTGGCAGGATCGGGCGCAAAGTCCCCGTATACCCATGTGTCTGGACTCGTGGTCATCTTTACTCAGCCGCACCTCAGACGTGCGGCGTGTCACGCCCTCCAGCTCGCCAGATCGGACATAATGCCTGACAGTACGCCGATGGAATATCACCCGGCAACAGGAGAAATGAGCCCGTGCTGACTGACTCACCGGTGGTGCGCGCCACCGGTCCTCGCGTCCTGTTCCTGGGAGGCGCTGCCGTGACCGCGGCGCTCCTTCTGTGGATGCATCATTTGCGCTTGAGTGGAAATCTGCCCGGGCTGACCACCATATTCTTCATACAGTTCGCTTACCTGGACTACTGGGCCACCGCCTGCGAACTACTGATCCTGGTGGCGGCCGTCTTCATCGCCGCGAAGGTTCCCGTACGAACACTGCTGCGCGTAGTGGGCGAGCGACCCGCAACGGTCACCGCAATCACCGCCGTCGTGCTCTGCGCGGGCGCCGTGACCGTGTACCACAACCACCCATTGTCGATGGACGAATACGCCGCGTACTTCCAGAGCCAGATATTTGCGGCCGGCCACCTCACGGGGCATTTCCCCGCGCCGCAGCTGGACTGGCTCATCCCGCCCGGGTTCCAGAACTACTTCATCACAGTCTCGCGAGCCACCGGTCAGGTGGCCTCGACATATTGGCCGGCGCATGCCCTGATCATGACGCCCTTTACCGCGCTGGGAATACCCTGGGCCTGCAACCCGGTGCTGTCGGCGCTCAGCGCGCTCATCATCCATCGCCTGGCCATCCATATATTCGCCGATGTCGAAGCGGCGGGCCTTGCGCTGTTACTGACCATTGCCTCACCGGTATTCTTCGGTCTCGGCATTTCGTATTACTCGATGCCGGCGCACCTGTTCGTCAACTCCCTGTTCGCGCTATTGCTGGTCCGCGCGACCGGGCTGCGCTGCCTTGCTGCAGGCTTCGTCGGTTCGGTCGCGCTGTGCCTGCACAATCCCGTGCCGCATATCCTGTTTGCCCTGCCGTGGTTGTTCTGGATTGCGACCCGTCCAGGTGGTGTGCGCCTGTTCGCGCTGTTGTGCATCGGATACCTGCCGCTGTGTCTGGTTCTCGGTGTCGGCTGGTTCGAGTTCAGCAATTACCTGCGAAGCTCAGATCCCAATCCGGCAGCACCCACCGACACGCTCGGTCACCTGCAAAGTGTGCTATCCGTGTTTTCGCTACCGACGGCCGCGACCCTGGTGGCACGCGCGATGGGCGTGGCAAAGTTGTGGGTGTGGGCGGTCCCGGGGCTATTGATACTGGCGGTCTGCGGCGCGGTCCGCTGGCGTCGTAATACCCTTTGTGCGTTATTTACCGCTTCCGCCGCGAGCACGCTGCTTATCTACATTTTCTTCCCGCTAGACCAGGGCCATGGGTGGGGCAACCGGTATTTCCACTCCGCCTGGATGGCGTTGCCGCTCCTGGCCGCTGCGGCGTTGTATCGCCCGGCCAGCATGAATCCCGGGCCACAGGACGCCCCCGCCAGTCTCGTCCTGACCTTTGAGGACGCGCAAACCAGGTCCTACGTGATGGCCTGCATCCTCTTGACGCTGGTAGTCGGCGTCGGATTCCGGGCCCGGCAGATGCAGGGCTTCATGGCTGACGACCTCAACCAGCTGCCGCACTACAAGAGTACGCAGCCCCACGTCGTGATCCTGGACCCTGGCTTCATGTTCTACGGGGGAGACCTTATTCAGAACGATCCGTGGCTGCGTGGAAACGAGATTCGCATGATGAGCCATGGCAGGGCCGCGGATCAGCAGATGATGGCCCAGTACTATCCAACCATGCACCAGGTCTATGCCGACCATCACGGCTGGGTGTGGTCGGCAAAACCAAAAGTCGATGACGCCAAAAAACCCTAATCTCGCCGGCACCCACCCCTTTGGCCTGGTGGCGCTCGGCTGCCTGGTCCTGGCGTTTTGGATGCTGCTGCATCCCTATCGCGGGCTGGAGCATGATTCGGTGCTCTACGCCGTGCTGGCGCTGGCGCGCCTGCATCCGGCCGCCCTGGGACACGATCTGTTCGTGCGCTATGGCACGCAGGACGGCTATACGGTCTTCAGCCCCTTGTTCGCGGCGGCAATTCGCGCGGTAGGACTGGAACGCGCCGCGGCGATCATGACCTTCGCCACGCACGTCGCATTCTTTGGTGCGGCGTGGCTGCTGGCGCGGCGGCTCATGTCTGCAAGCCTGGCGCTGCTGGCCGTCGGCCTGCTGGCCGTGCTGCCCGCGTGGTACGGGTCGAACAGCGTGTTCGCGACGGTCGAGGCCTTTTTGACCCCACGGCAGTCGGCTGAAGCCTTCGCGCTGGCCGGCCTCACCGCGGCGCTGTGTTCGCGCCAGCTGCTCGCCGGCGTATGCATGGTGGTGGCGCTGCTGCTGCATCCGATCATCGCGGCCGCCGGTGTCACGGCCTGGATCATCCTCATCCCGGGTCTGGCGCGACCGCGGCCGGCCGTGACGATCACGGTGGTCGTGGCCTTGGTATTGATGGCGCTGTCAGCCACGGGAATCGGGCCTTTCAAGCACTTCGACGGGCCGTGGCTGTCGATACTGAAGGACCGACTCAGTTATCTGTTTCCCACGCTATGGCGTGCGACCGAGTGGATCAGCACCGAAGTTCACGCCGCCGTACTCGTGGTCGGCATCGGCTTCAGTCGCAACGACCAGGTGCGCCGCCTGTGCCTCGCGGCGCTGCTCGCCGTAGTGCTGGGGATGCTGTTTGCCATTGTCGAAAGCGATGGCCTGCACGTGGTGATCGCCGCGCAGCTGCAGACCTGGCGCTGGTTGTGGTTGCTGGGAGTGCTGTCGGCGCTGTTGCTGCCCACGATTGCAGTCGACTGCTGGCAATCCGGTGACCTGGGACGCGCCGCGGCCTTGTCGCTGCTGGGGGCCTTACTGATCCATAGCAACGCGGCGGCGGCTGTCCCGGCGTTGCTGGCCTGTGTGGCGGCACTGGCCTCCGCCAGGATCCGCGAGCCGCTACCGACCAGAATATTCCTGGTGGCGGCCGTGGCATTGCTGGCCTTGAGCCTGGTGGTCCTGGTCCAGGACATACCCAATCTGCTGCCAGAGCTGAAGACGATTCGCAGCGACCCTCGCCCCTACATGGTGCGGATCGGCGAGGCACAGGCACTGGCCTATGGCGGCCTGTTACCCGCCGCGGCGCTGACGCTGGTGTGCTTCGCGCTCCAGCGCGCCACGCGTCGCAGCGCAGTGCTGCTGTGCGGCCTGGGCACGGCGCTGCTGCTGTCCGTACTGCCCTATTCGGTGCAGGCCTGGACTCATGCCAAGTATCCCGCGGACCGCGTTCAGGCCTTCGCGCCCTGGCGCGCGGCCATACCCGAGAGCGCCGAAGTGCTGTGGCCGGATCCGCCACCGGCCGAATGGTTCGAACTTGGGCGCTCCAGCTATTGGTCGCTCTATCAAATGGCCGGTATGGTATTTTCCCGCGATGTCACCATGGTCAGTACGGGCCGCGAGACGGCAGTCACCCCCATGCTGGCAATGCTCGGCCGAACCTTGACTACCGCACATCATTACGCGTCGGCGCCGAAGTTGAAGGACGCGCAGCCCTCGGGTTTCACCCCATGCCAGCAGCCCGGGATCAACTTCTTTGCAAGCTGGACCGATCTCGGGCCCACACCCTATCCGGCCGTGGCGCCGGATACGGAAAAACCGCAGGAAATGCTGCACCTGTATCGCTGCGGCGAAGTCCCGCACTGAGCGCCGGCGGAAAACCCATGTCCAGGCTCTTCATTGAAGCGGCGAAGTACGCCGCGGCGTCGGCTGTGGCACTGGCCGTCGATGCCGGCTTGCTGCTCAGCCTGACGCGCTATGCGGGTTGGCACTATCTGCTGGCCGGCTCACTCTCGTTCCTGGCCGGCGCCAGCGTTGCGTATCTGCTGTCGGTGCGATTCGTGTTCAGCGCGCACCGGCTGCACAGCCGCAGAATGGAATTCGCCTGGTTCGTGGCCCTGGGATTGGTAGGGCTCGCAGTGAATGCACTGGTGCTGTTCGTGGCGGTAAGCCGGCTGGGGATGGACCTGGTATACGCGAAGGCCGTGGCGGCCGCCTGCACCTTTTTCGCCAATTTCGCGCTGCGCAGGCAGCTGCTGTTCCGCGCCGGCGCGCAGCTGGCATGAGTCGCACGGCGATCATTGTCGGCGGCGGCCCGGCCGGTCTTACCGCCGCCTACGAGCTGCAGCGCAGCTCAGACTTGCGACCGCTGGTGTTTGAAATGGGCGAGCAGGTCGGCGGCATCTCCCGGACCATCAATTACCGTGGCAATCGCATGGACCTGGGTGGCCACCGGTTCTTCTCGAAATCCGACTGGGTCATGAACTGGTGGCAATCGATGCTGCCGGTGGCAGCAACGCAGCAGGACGTGGGCGCGGATGCAGCTGCTCTGCGGCTTGCCTACCAGGGATCGTCGCGGGAATTCACGCCGGCAGCACTGGCCAGTCAGCACAGCGATGCGGTCTTGCTGGTGCGCAGCCGCCTGTCGCGCATTTTCTATCGACGGCGCTTCTTCGACTATCCGTTGAAACTCAACATGGCGACCCTGGCCAACCTGGGAGCGCCCTATACCGCCGCCATCGGCGCCAGCTACATCGCCGCGCGCCTGAATCCGCGGCGGCCCGAGCGCACGCTCGAGGACTTCCTGGTCAATCGCTTCGGCGATACCTTGTACCGCACCTTCTTCAAGGATTATACGGAGAAGGTATGGGGCGTGCCCTGCTCGGACATTTCCGCCGAATGGGGTGCGCAGCGCATCAAGGGCTTGTCCATCAGCAAGGCTATTGCGCACGCCCTGAGCAAGCCCTTCCGCGGGCGCGACACCGCCCAGAAATCCACCCAGACCAGTTTGGTCGAGCGCTTCCTGTATCCGAAGCTGGGGCCGGGTCAGATGTGGGAGCACGTCGCAGCACGCGTGATCGCGGCCGGTGGCGAAGTCCACTTGCGCCACAGCGTCGTCGGGCTGCACCAAGAGGGTCAACGGATTGTGGCCGCGGACGTGCGCGATGGCAGCACCGGTGAAGTGCGGCGTGTGGCCTGCGACCAGCTGATTTCAACCATGCCGATCAAAGAGCTGGCCGGGCTGCTGCAGCCGCGCGATCCGCAGGTGCTGCGCATCGCCTCACAACTGCCCTACCGGGATTTCATCACCGCGGGGCTGCTGGTGCGGCGCATGCGCGGCAGCCAGCGGGCCACGGGCAATGGCATGCCGCCGGATAATTGGATCTATATTCAGGAACCGGATGTGAAACTCGGGCGCCTGCAGGTGTTCAACAACTGGAGTCCGGCCCTGGTCGCCGACCCTGCCACCATCTGGCTGGGCCTGGAATACTTCTGCGCCGAGGGTGATGAACTGTGGAGCATGGCCGATGGCGCCTTCCTGAGCTTTGCGGCCGCCGAGCTGGCAAAAATCGGGCTGATCGCGGCCGAAGATGTGCTGGACGGCACGGTGGTCCGCGTGCCCAAGGCGTATCCGGCTTATTTCGGCGCCTATAACGAGATTGGCCAGGTGCGTGACTGGCTGGACACTTTCACCAATCTGTATCCCGTGGGCCGCAACGGCATGCACCGCTACAACAACCAGGATCACTCGATGCTGGCCGCCAAAGCTGCCGTGGAGTGCATCGTCGGTGGCAGCAGCGACAAGTCGGCGCTGTGGGCCGTCAACGTGGAAGAGGAATACCACGAGTCGGCCGGCAAATCCTAGGGTGATGGGCTGACATGCAAGCCACACCAGGATTCAAAATTGCGCTGATCTGGCTAGCCGGCTGCGTGGCGGCACTGGTGGTGGCGCTGGCCCCGGTGTCGTCCGCAGTCGTCAACGGACACTTCATCCCGGTGGGACCCGATGCCTTCTATCACGGGCGCCGTATCCTCGATACCGTCGCGAACTTCAAACATTTCTTCCAGTTCGACCCTTTCATTCATGCCCCTGAAGGCTCATTGGTGACCTGGCCCTGGGCCTATGACTGGACGCTCAGCCTCATCGTCCGGGCAGCACTGGCATTGCACCTGAGCCGTGATCCCCTGGTCATCCTGGATTCGCTGCCGGTGCTGGGCTACGTCCTCGCAATATCTGTGGTCATGGTGTTGTGCAGGCGGCTGGGACTGAGTCTGTCCGCCACCCTGCTGGCGCTGCTGGCCACGGCGTTCTTTCCGCTCAACCAGGCGACCTTCGAGCTGGGAAACTTCCACCACCACTTTGCCGAACAACTGTTCGTGCTGGCCTCACTGGTTTGCGGCTTCGGTTGGCTGCAGCAACCGCAATCGACACTGCGCGCCATGCTGGCCGGCGCGTTACTCGGTATCAGTGTCGGCGTGCACACCACGCAGTTCATTCTGCAGGTGCCACTGCTGCTGGCGTTCGCCTGGATGTGGGCACGGCGCCAGTCGCTGCCATCGACCATGCTGCATTTCGTCCTGGCTTTGGCCATTGCCACCCTGTGCGTGGCGTTGCCATCGCTGTCCCTGCGCGAGGGGCACTTCGAGGTCTACACGCTTTCCTGGTTCCAGGTGTATATCGCCGCCTGCACGGCAATATTGAGTGTGTTGTTCAGCCGCCTCGAGTTCTCAACCCGCAATGCCACGCTCATCTGCCTCATTGCAGTGGTCATGGCGGCCATCGCGGTCGGTCCGCTGCTGTTCGCCGGAAGGTTCTTTACCAACGCCATCGCCGGCATGGGTGAGATCGCCGAGGTGCGCTCGCCCTGGACCACGGCTGTGCAACCGGGTGGTCCAGGCCGGCTTGCCAGTTACTATTCCTATTTGATTTTTGCCGCGCCGCTGACCTTCGGCTTCATTCTGTGGAAGCTATGGTCGGAGCGCGATGCCGCACGGGCATTCTTCTGGATTACCAGCGCGCTCGGATTGCTGTTGCTGCTGCAGCAGATCCGTCTGAATTACTTCGGCTCATATGCCCTGTACCTGCCGTGGATCGTGCTGCTCGACCAGGATATCCGGACGGGCGTGTCGCGCAGTGCCGGCTTGATTGCGGGATTTGGACTTGCGCTCATTGCCTACTGGCCGGGATTCCATGCAATCTTCGAGCGCAAGGCCCTGGCGAACGATGTGTACTACGAGATCACGCGACCGCTGTATCCGGCACTGACGGACGCGTGTGCAAAAGACCCCGGCATCGTGCTGGCCGAACCATTTGACGGCCACTACATCCGTTTCCACACCGCATGCTCGGTCATCGCCGATCCTTTCCTGGTCACACCACAGGATGAGCGCAAGTTCCTGGAGGAACGCGGGCTGTTGCAGCTGCCTCCGGCGCAGATCCGCCAGGCAGCCCCTGCCGTGCGCTATGTATTCGTGCGCCGCAGAAACATCTTCTATACCGCCGCCGATGGCTCGAAACTGACCATGGCCAACGGCAATCCGGCGGACCCTAATCCGTTGCTCGTAGACCAGCTGCTGGCCACCCCCGAAGCCCAGCTGCCGCCAGGGTTTCATCTGCTCAAGGAGTTGTTCTTTGTTCGGGATGGCACTCAGTTGCCCTACGCCCGGCTCTTTGCGATCGACCATCCTTAGACGGACGCGACTGATAACAGTCACTTCATGACGCACCGCGGCATATAGCGCCGTCAACGGTCCTCGTCCCGACTTAGGCGGCTCTCTGTCATTTCAACATAAAACTGATACGGATCAGAGTCTTACAAATAGTAACGAAATATAACTAGGTATGGCACGTGCCCTGCACTGTCTGGCTCCTACGGCTGCGTTAGCGCTGCACGAATTCTTACCAAAGCTCCAGGAGTAACATGAAGACTATCCAGAAGGGTTTTACCCTTATCGAATTGATGATCGTGGTTGCGATCATCGGCATCCTCGCGGCCATCGCGATTCCGGCCTACCAGGACTACACCATCCGCTCCCAGGTGACGGAAGGTCTGAACCTGTCGGGTGCGGTTGAG